>JAIEOM010000043.1 GCA_019750455.1 Sphingomonadales bacterium
CTGAAGCGTTCGTCACGCGGGGCAGGGGCGCCTTGCGCGGCGGCGGCGAGGGCAGCGGCCGACACCATCACATCGGCACCGCCTGCGCCGACTGCCAGAGCTGGGGCGGCTGCGGCAACCGGGGCCAGCTTGTAGCTGTCGGCATCATCTTCGGATTCGATTTCGGTGAGGGGAATCGCGGCCGCCGAGGCAATCGCGGGCGATGCGGCAAGCGGGCTCTGCGCCATGGCGGGGGCTGCCAGCGTGCACGCAAGGGTCAGCGCCGAAGCGGCAGTGAAAAGACGGGTCATGTGGAACGCTCCTGATTGAGAGGTGGGATCGTTCCGCCTGCGTGCTGCGAGCGCCTTCTTTTGTTAGGTTCCGGTCTTCTTCACAGCAAGAAAGCCCAATACGCATCAGGCCGCGCAGCACAATTGTTGTCAGTACTTCATTTTGCACATTGTCTATTCGGTGTTGCGCCGAAGAAACAAATTAAAACCTAGCAGGTTTTAATTATTCTAAGTTAGCGAAACCTGCATATTCAAACATTGTAATACTGGAATGTCGCCGTGTTTCATGCGGCCCGCAGACTCTCCATGTCGATCACGAAGCGATATTTGATGTCGCTCGCTTCCATCCGCGCATAGGCGGTTTCGATGTCCTGCATGGCGATCACTTCTATATCGGGGAGGATGCCTTTCTCGGCGCAGAAATCGAGCATCTCCTGCGTCTCGGCGAGGCCCCCGATCCCGCTGCCGGTCAGCACCTTGCGCCCGAGCAGCACGCCGGTGTGGATTTCCGGCATCGGCCCGATCAGCCCGACCAGCACCTGCACCCCGTCGATGCGCAGCAGATGGAGGTAGGGCACCACGTCATGCCGCACGGGAATCGTGTTCAGCACCATGTCGAAATAGCCACGCTTGGCCTTCATTGCCGCCTTGTCCTCGGTGTTGAGGAAGGCATGGGCGCCGAGCTTCTCCGCATCGGCGCGCTTGCTTTCCGAGCGGGACAGCACGGTCACTTCCGCCCCCATCGCCGCGGCGAGCTTCACTCCCATGTGCCCGAGACCGCCCAGGCCCGCGACCGCGACCTTGCTGCCGGGGCCGACCTTCCATGTCCGCAGCGGTGAGTAGGAAGTGATCCCGGCACACAGCAGCGGCGCGGCTTCGGCCATCGGCATGCCATCGGGCACCTTCAGCACGAATTCCTCGCGCGCGACGATGCGTTCGGAATAGCCGCCATAGGTGGGCGATCCGTCGCGCCGGTCGGTGCCGTTATAGGTGCCGGTCATGCCCCCATCGAGACAATATTGCTGGTAATCCGCGTCGCAGTGCGCGCATTCCATGCAGGAATCGACCATGCAGCCAATCGCCACCCGGTCGCCGACCTTGTGGCGCGTGACGCTGTCACCCACCGCGGTGACAGTGCCGACGATCTCGTGACCCGGCACGATGGGGTAGACTGTCCCGCCCCAATCGTTGCGTGCCGAGTGGAGGTCCGAATGGCAGATGCCGCAGTGGCTGATCTCGATCAGCACGTC
>JAIEOM010000280.1 GCA_019750455.1 Sphingomonadales bacterium
CTGGTCGACCGCAATGTCGAGGTGGACGACGACGCGCTGGGCCTGGTGGCGGCAAGGGCGCTGGGCCCGGCCAAGGCGCGGGTGCTGCTGATGGTGCTGGTGGCGAGCGGGGTCACCGATGCGGCGAGTGTGCAGGCTGCGTTTGATGGGTGAGGGGTAGGCCATGGCACTCCCCGCAAGGATGGACTAAGCCGTCCCGAAGGGTGAGGGGAGACATCGCAAGCATGGACGGCAAGGTATTGGGGAACGTGGCCCCGGGCTTCGAGGGCGTTGCGGAGGCTTTCGCGACCAATTTCCGCGATCACGGCGATATCGGGGCATCCTTTTGCGTGGTGCGGGATGGGCACCCGGTCGTCGATCTGTGGGGCGGTGTGGCCGATCCTGCGAGCGGCGCGCCCTGGCAGCAGGACACGCTCGCCAATGTCTGGTCGACCACCAAGGGAATCGTCGGGATTGCGCTTGCCCTCATCGTCGAGCGGGGGCTGGCAGATTACGAGGACAGCGTGGCGTCATACTGGCCGGAGTTTGCGGCGCATGGGAAGGGTGAGGCCACTATTGCGCAACTCCTGTCCCATCAGGTCGGCTTGACCGGCTTCCGTGATCCGGTGACGATCGCGGCCTTGTATGATCCCGTTGCGGCAGCAGAACGCCTCGCAGCTGCCGAGCCGTTCTGGCTGCCGGGGAGCACGGCTGGCTACCATGCCATCGCCGTGGGGTTTCTCGTTGACGGGCTGTTCCGTCGGATCGACGGTCGAAGCGTCCGGCAATTCTTCGCGGAGGAATTTGCCGGTCACGACATTCATCTCGGCCTGCCTGCGGAAGAACAAGCGCGCTGTGCCGTGATGGTCGCACCGCCGGCCTTCTCGTCTTCGGACCTCGTCCATGACCTGACCCCAGCGCAGCTTGCCGCGCTGGCCAATCCGCCGCTTGATCCCTTGCTGCCCAACACCTCCGGCTGGCGCAGCGCACAGATTCCGTCAGCCAACGGCTTTGCCAGCGCACGGGGCATTGCCGCTCTTTACGGGGCCTTTGTCAACGGGTTGGTGAGCCCGGCCACGCTGGCAGCGGCGACCGAGGTGCGGTTCGAAGGCAAGGATGCCGTTCTGGGCCACCCGGCGCGCTGGGCCTGCGGATTTCTGCGCAATACCGGAGCCTATGGTCCCGGCGAGGGCGCCTTCGGTCACTCGGGCTGGGGCGGATCTTTCGCCTTTGCCGATCCTGATCGTCGCTGGGGCGTGGCCTTTGCCATGAACCGGATGGGCACCGATCTGATCGGGGATCCTCGCAATCTGGAACTGGTCAAGGCGCTCTATGCCGCAGCCGCCTAGGGCGGGGTTATCCCCCTCCTCTTGAGAGGAGGGGGTAGCATCGCCCCCTCACCCCCAGGGCGTGACCAGATATTTCTCGCCGGTTTTCATCTGGCGGTAATCGCAGATCGCGTCCTTCTCCAGCATGCCTTCCAGCGTCACCTTCGCCTTGTAATGCGAGGCGAAGGTGGTGGTGAGGTTGTCGATCACCCGCTTGCGCATCCGCACCACGGTTTCCATGCCCGCACGCTGGAGGA
>JAIEOM010000038.1 GCA_019750455.1 Sphingomonadales bacterium
GTCATCACCGCGCCGATGCGGTTCGCGCCGAGGAAAGCCTCGAAATAGAGCGGATGGTTCTTGCCGAGGAAGGCGACGCGGTCGCCGGGCTTGATGCCCAGCGCGACAAGGCCATTGGCCACGCGGTCGGCGCCCTCGTCGATCTCGGCGAAGCTCAACTCCTCGCCGGCATAGGTGAAGGCGATCACGTCACCCTGATTGCGGGCGTGTTCGCGGACGACGTCGCAGAAGCTTTCTGCGGCCAGTGCTGTGCTGTCTCCCATGGGGCGAGGGGATACCCCGTGCCGTCTCGCGTGTCATTGGCACAATTCATAGCGGGCGCAGGCAGGCGGGGCGGGTTAGGATGCGGGGATGGAGATACCTTCAGGCTTCGAGCGGGCGGACTTCACGCCGGGCTTTCTGGATCACGGCGGGCCCTATTATCTGGGGCCGGCGGTGGAGGGCGTGCGCGTGGTGGGCCTGATTATCTGCCCGCACCACATCAACTACCAGGACGCGGCGCATGGCGGCGTGATCTCGACCTTCGCCGATGTTGCCCTGAGCCACGCCGTCTACGATGCCGAGCGGCCCCGCCTCGCCCCGTCTACCGTGACGCTGACGGTCAACTACCTCGGCGGCGCGAAGCTGGGGGACTGGCTGGAAGCGCGCGTGACCATCGACCGGCTGGGCGGGCGCACGGCCTACACCTCGGGCGGGATTTGGCGCGGGAACGAGGTGCTGGCGACGATGAGCGGCGTGTTCGCTTTCAGGCGACCTTAGCCAAGCCACTGCCTCACCGCTGCCGTCGAGGGATCGCGCTCGTCGTGATAGCCCGCCGCGCCTTCGGGCGTGTCCGAGAGGTCCACGCCCTCCACCACCCGGAACTCGCGCCAGTCATAAAGGCCCGTGCGCTGGGCGAGGCGCCACTCGCTGCCGCGCTTCTCGAACCGGTCAACATAGCGCCCCGCGACAATGGCGGAGTAGATCACGCCCTTGTCGGGAAACACCGCCGCCAGCGGGTAGCCGGGGGGGATGGTGTGCATCGCGGTCATGTAGGTTTCGGTGTGGCACACGGTGCCGCCCTCGAACCCGAAGACCGTCTGGCCGAGCTGGTGCTGGGTGGCGAGGCACGGGTCGATCACCGCGCGCGCCTGCTCCACGAAACCGCGCCAGTCGCCTTCAATCAGGCCGAAGCGGAAGGTGGCATCGGGGTGGAACAGGCGCTCCATCATCCCCCAGCGCCGCCGGTCGATGGCGTGGGCATAGGCGGCGAGGATATCGCGGATTGCCTCGCGGTCTTCGATTGTGCCGGTCATGGTTCCAGCTCCACGATCACCTTGCCGATATTCGCGCCGGTGAACAGCTTGGCATAGGCGGTGAGGGTGTTTTCAAGGCCTTGCGTCACGTCATAGGGCATCACCAGTTCGCCGCTTTCGGTCCATGCCCGCAAGCGGCGGGTCAGCGCAGGGCCTTCATGCATGAAATCGGGCGAGAAGAACCCCTCGATCCGCAAGCGGCGCATCAGCACCTGATCGAATTCGCGCGGGGCGGTGCGGGTGCCAGCGGTGTAGTCGGCGAGCAATCCGCACACCGCCACACG
>JAIEOM010000095.1 GCA_019750455.1 Sphingomonadales bacterium
TGGCGATGAAGCGCGTGTCGGGGAGGATCGAGACAGGGCAGGGGAAGCGGCCCTCCCATTCGCACATGGCTTGATGCACCCGCCATTCGCCGCTCTCGGTCACGCGGATTTCCGACGGCGCATGGCGTTCGACCGCGCGGGCGACTTCGCCGGTGAAGCTGCCGGTGTTCCCGGGCGCGTCGAGCGTCACGTAATCGACCTGCCAGCCTTCCGCGCGCAATCCTTCCGCGAAGTGGCGCATGGCCGCAAAGATCAGCACGATCTTCTGCTTGTGGTGCTTCACATAGGTCGCCTCGTCCCACACCTCCATCATCAGGATGCGGGTTTCGGCGGGGGAGAGGCCTTCGAGGCTGGAGAGATTATGCGACAGCTGGTCGCCGAGGATCGGCACGAGAACGGGACGGGTCATGCGAGGGATACGCGCCGCGCCCGCTTTTGGTTTCGGGTCTAGACGAAGCTATAGGGGTCCACATCCACCCCCACGCGCACGCCGGGCGCGAATTGCACGGCGCCGATCCAGTCGCGCAGCATTGCCTGAAGGTTGGCGCTGCGCCTTGCGTTGACGAGGAAGCGGTAGCGATAGCGCCCGCGCAGCAGCGCCAGCGGGGCGGGGGCCGGGCCGAGGATCTGCACATCGGCGAGGCGCGGGCGCACGTCGCCAAGCCGCCGTGCCGCCTCGCGCGCTTCCTTTTCATCCTCGGACGACAGGATGATCGCCGCCCAGCGACCGAACGGCGGCGCGCCGGCATCGCGGCGGCCTTGGGTTTCGGCCTCGTAGAAGGCGTCGCGGTCGCCATTGGCGAGGGCGGCGATCACGGGCGCATCGGGGTGGCGGGTCTGGATCAGCACCTCGCCCGGCTTGGCGCCGCGCCCGGCGCGCCCCGCGACCTGCGCGATCTGGCTGAAGGTCCGCTCGCCCGCGCGCAGGTCTCCGCCTTCCAGGCCAAGGTCGGCGTCGACCACCCCCACCAGCGTCAGATCGGGGAAGTGGAAGCCCTTGGTGACCAGTTGCGTGCCGATGATGATGTCGATCGCCTTGCCTTCGGCCCGGGCGATGAATTCCGCGGCGCGGTCGGGGGTGTTGAGGGTGTCGGAGGTGGCGACCGCCAGCCGCGCTTCGGGGAACAGCTCCGCCACTTCTGCCGCGATCCGCTCCACCCCCGGCCCGCAGGCGACGAGGCAATCGCTCTCGCCGCATTCGGGGCAGGAATCCGGCACCCGCGTCTCGAACCCGCAATGGTGACAGGCAAGGCGCGCGGAGAGGCGATGCTCGACCAGCCACGCGCTGCACGAGGGGCATTTGAAGCGGTGCCCGCAATTGCGGCACAGCGTCAGCGGGGCATAGCCGCGGCGGTTGAGGAACAGCAGCGATTGCTCGCCCCGCTCCAGCCGGTCGCGCAGCGCGTCGATCAGGGGGCCTGCCAGCCAGCGCTGGCTGCCGGGCTTCTCCTCGGTGAGGTTGACGAGGCGCACGGTCGGCAGGCTCGCCCCGCCAAAGCGGGCGGGCAGATCGAGCTTGGTGTAGATGCCCTGCGCCGCCATGTGCAGGCTTTCCAGCGCGGGCGTGGCGCTGGCGAGGATCACGGGAATGCT
>JAIEOM010000174.1 GCA_019750455.1 Sphingomonadales bacterium
TAGCGGAGGAGGGACTCGAACCCCCGACACGCGGATTATGATTCCGCTGCTCTAACCGGCTGAGCTACTCCGCCCCAAGGGCATCCGGCGGGCTATCCGGCCGGATTCGGCTCCGGGTGTCGGCCCGGGCGAGGCGGGCACTTAGGGCGCGCGCCGCGCGGGGTCAAGCCCCTTGGAACGCACAGCGTCAGAGGCGCTGTTTGCCACGGAAGGCGCAGGTCTTGATAGGCTCCCAAGGGCCGCCGCAATAGCGGTGGAGGGCAAGTGCCGGGAAGGTGAAAGGCCCCTTGGCGATCCACGGCACCAGAAGCCGCGGCAGGCCCGCCAGAAGCGCCCGCGCCTCATCCTTGGTCACCTTGTTCTGGATGGTGATATGCGGGCGCGGCTCGTGGAGGTCCTGCTCGGTAAGGCTGCCGTGGAAATGGGCCGCGATCCCCTCGCGCAGGGCGAGCAGCTGCGGTGCTTCAAGGGCAATGGCGGTGCCCTTGCCCAGGTCCATCACTCCCTTCACCGCCCCGTGCGGCGCGGCGAATTCGGCGGCGATGCGGGGGAGGTAATCGCGCAGCTCCTCCAGCAGCGAAGGCGCAAAGGCGTGGAACAGGGTGACGTGGGCGTGGAGGTGATTGCGCTCTGGCGGGTAATGCGCGCGGCGCAGCCCCTCGGCAAAGGCCTGCAGGTCGGTCGGCAGGACGGCGGTGAGGATGAAAGGATTGGCCATGCGAGGCCAAGCCTACTCACATTTCCCCGCGCTCTCTACGGATTGCGTACCACTTGGCCACATTGGCGTTGTGTTCGGCGAGGGTGTCGGCGAACCAGTGGCCGCCCGTCCCGTCCGCCACCATGAACAGCGCGCCCGTGTTCTCGGGGTTCATTACCGCCGCAATGCTGTCGCGGCCGGGATTGGTGATCGGCCCTTCGGGAAGGCCCGTGCGGGTGTAGGTGTTGTAGCCGTTGACCGCGGCTATTTCGGACTGCTTGATGCGCCGGCCCAGCGGCTTGCCCTTGGTGATCGGGTAGATGATCGTCGGGTCCGCCTGCAGCTTCATGCCCGTCCGCACGCGGTTGGAATAGAGCCCTGCGACCATGCGGCGTTCCTCGGGCTTGCCGGTTTCCTTCTCGACGATCGAGGCAAGGATCAGCGCCTCGCGCATGGTGCTGACCGGAATGCCGGGGCGGCGCTTGGCCCATTCCTCGGCCAGTGCGCGGTCCATCGCTGCCTGCATCTGTTCGACAAGCTTCGCGCGCGATTGGCCGCGTTCGAAGCTGTAGGTGTCCGGCAGGATCGAGCCTTCGGGCGGCACGTCCACGTCGCCGGTCAGCAGCTCCTCGCCCATCAGCCGTTCCCACACAAGGATCGAGGGCATGCCCTCGGGGACGGTGACGAAGCGGCGGATCACGTCACCGCTCTGGAAGGCTTCGAGAATGTCGCCCTGGCTCATGCCGGGCTTGAGCAGGAACTCGCCCGCCTGAATCGGGGCGTCACTGCCGAAGATGCGCGCCTGCAAGGTGAAGCCGGAGGCCGATGAGATCAGCCCCTCGGCCTCGAGCTTGGCCGCGACCGTGCCGACCGATGCGCCCGCCGGGATCGTGAACGGCGTGTCCTTC
>JAIEOM010000210.1 GCA_019750455.1 Sphingomonadales bacterium
GCGACCGGCATGGGCAGTTCTTCAGCCGCGCTCTGCACCGTCACGCCGCGCGCGAACACCTCGATGGCGCCGGTCGCAAGGTTGGCATTGACCGTCTCCGCCACGCGCGCCTTCACGGTGCCTTCGATAGTGACAACGCTCTCGACCCGCAGGCCTTCCAGCACGGGCAGCGCCGGGCTGTCGCTGTCGGCCACGATCTGAGTGATGCCGTAATGATCGCGCAGATCGACGAACAGCACGCCCCCGTGGTCGCGCTTGCGATGGATCCAGCCCGACAGACGGACGGTCTCGCCCACGTTGGCGGAAGAAAGCTGTGCGCAAGTATGCGTGCGGTAGGGGTGCATGGGGGACGTGTCCGAACTTTGCGAGAAAACCGAAGGCGCGCCTCTAGGCGAGGTGCCTGCACAAATCCAGTGGGGGTGTGCGCTGAAGTGGCGGCGTCGCCGTAACGCTATGGAAAGACCTGTAGGCTACTGACCAAGGCCAGTTTTCGGGGAGCCCAGTTATGCCGTGCACCTTTGCCAATGAAGCCGAGCAGCGAGCCTTTTGCGACGAATTGGAGCAGATGCTGCGGCAGGGTGAGCCCGAGGCAGCGCTTGAAAGGGCGCGCTGCCGTCTGCGGGAGGTGGCAGCGGCCAGCCCGCGACTATCCGAGCTCGCCCTGAATACCCATCCCCACCAAATCGCCTTGTCCGGCTGGGCCGCACTCGCCGCTTCCATCCGTTCGGCTGAGAAACACGGCAACAAGTCCGTGACCGCAATTGGCATCGATTTCAGCTGGCCGGGCCACTTTGCCAGCACCATCAAGGACGGCAAGACCGTGCTTGATTTCGACGCCCGGGGCGGTTTCACCCCGGTGCTTGAAACGAACTATTTCGGCGACTTGCGCGAGGTGAAGTTCTCCACGGCGACCCGCGCCGATATCCTCGCCGGGTACAGCACCAGCGGATCGGAATGGCAGGGCGGCTTTATCGACATCGACAACCTGATCGGTGTGACGGGCATGGACGCCCTTTACGGTGCCCTCCAGTCGTCTCGCCCTGGTGAAGCCGACAGCGCGGAGAGTGATGCAAGCGTGATCAGCGCCTGCATCAGCGCCATACTTCTCCACCTTGCAGTCAAACGACATATCGAAGTCGAAGGACTTCCAAAGCCAATGGCGGTTCTTGTGGGCAGCAACGAGGACTTTCCCTTCTTCGATGCGCCGGTGATGTCGGTCGACGAATCCCGCGCCTACGTCCGGACTGGATCGCCCGAACAGCCACAGAAGCCGTCGCAGCGGGCCGATTGGCAGCGCAGCGAGCATTCGCAAAGCGCGGCGCGGCGCGAGCGAGTCCGACCCGAACGCTACGAACGGCCGAGCCAAAGCGAGGGTGATTTCCGAAATTCCGACGAGTTGGCCGCCATTGCCCGGGTCGCCGAGGCCCAGCTAAGCCGGGTACGCAAGCCCAAGGACATCCTCCCCGCGCTCGGCACGGTCGGTCTGTTCGCGCTCTCGCAATATCTGGGCAAGCGCAAATAGCGGCGCGGAAACTGTGCGAAAGCGCCCTGACGGCGCTTATGCCGTTTCCATTTTCACCCTATCACGCTACGGCGCGCTCGCGCGGCGC
>JAIEOM010000064.1 GCA_019750455.1 Sphingomonadales bacterium
GCGCGGAAGATGCCCTCTCTGCCGCCCATGCAGCGGTGCGGGACTTCGTGAAGCGCGGACCCGACAGCGCACTGGGCTTCGCCTTTGCCGAGCGGCAGGCGGCCACCGCCCGCTGGGAAGGCGGCGCGGATATCGACCTTGATGCAGTGCTGGAGGACGATTTCCTCCAGCGCATCCTGCGCCAGCTCGCATGGGCGGGCCGCGATGTGGCGGGCGCGCGGGCGCTTGATGCGGTGCGCACGGGTCTCGAACACGGCATCACGCAAGGCACGGCGCGCGAAGCGCGGCTGTTCGCCGAGGCCATCGTTGATCCCGAAGGCGGCAAGACCGGGATCAGGCAATTCATGGACAAGGTCGCGCCCCCGCTCCCGGTGCGGCGCGATGGCGTGTGGATCGATGCCGAGCACGAAATGCGTGCGCAGGCGTTGGAAGCGGCAGGCGAGCTGCTTCCCGTAGGAGCGCCGTTCTATCCCGGCGTGACCCCGATCCCGCGTCACCAATATGCCTTCGGCATCGCCCGCGATCCCGACACGGGACAGCCCCGCTTCGGCCCGCCTGCGAGCCACGAGAAGGAGCTGATCGTCAAGACGCCCGAGCCCGCGCCCAACGAGGCGCTGCTCTACATGCTGACGAGCGAGGTCAACTTCAACGACATCTGGGCGCTGACCGGCATCCCTGTCTCGCCCTTCGACGCGCATGAGGAAGACGTGCAGATCACCGGATCGGGCGGGATCGCGCTGGTGGCTGCGCTCGGCAGCGAGACGCGGGCGCAGGGGCGGATCAAGGTCGGCGATCTGGTGACGGTCTATTCTGGGACCAATGATCTGCTCTCGCCGCTGGTCGGCAATGATCCGATGTATGCGGATTTCAGCATTCAGGGCTACGAGACCGAGACGGGGAGCCACGCGCAGTTCCTCACCGTGCAGGCGCCGCAGATGCACAAGGTGCCGCCTGACCTCACGCTGGAGCAGGCGGGGAGCTATGTGCTTAACCTCGGCACGATCGCGCGCTGCCTGTTCACCACCTTGCAGATCGCTCCGGGACGGACGTTGTTCGTCGAGGGCGCGGCGACGGGGACGGGGCTCGATGCCCTGCGAAGCTCGGTGCGCACCGGATTGCAGGTGACGGGGCTGGTCTCCTCGGAAGAGCGCGCCACCTTCATCACGCAGGTGCAGGGCGCGGTCGGCGCGATCAACCGCAAGGATGCGGCGCTGGCCGACCTCTACACCGTGGTGCCCGAAGACAAGGCCGAGGCGATCCAGTGGGAAGCCGCAGGTGCCCCGCTGGTCGAGGCATACAAGGCGCTCAACTGCGGAAAGCTTGCCGATTACGTCGTCAGCCACGCGGGCGAGACCGCCTTCCCGCGCAGCTTCCAGCTGCTGGCGGAAGGCGGCACGCTGGCGTTCTACGGCGCTTCCTCGGGCTACCACTTCAGCTTCATGGGCAAGCCGGGCACGGCGAGCCCCGAAGAAATGCTCCGGCGCGCGGCGCTGCGCGGCGGTGAGGCGGTGCTGATCTTCTACGGGCCGGGGTCGAGCGAATTGCTCGACGAAACCGGGCTCGAAATGATCGAAGCCGCGCGGCGCTTCAACGCCAAGTCCGTGATCGCCACCACCACCGACGGCCAGCGCGAGTTCCTGCAATCGCTGGGGCT
>JAIEOM010000223.1 GCA_019750455.1 Sphingomonadales bacterium
CGGCGGATCGTCAATGCCCAAGCGCGCCCGCGAGTGATCCCGACGCCCGCGCTATTTAACCGTATCGGTTATTTTTCTTGACATCGTGACGCTCTCTGGTTATCAGAGGGCATCATCGGAAAATTGCGATTCGCCAGCGGGCGGCCTTCAGGGATCGGAAGGCCGCCCGTTTCCGTGTCGCCATGGGAGTGGTCACCATGGACAATGCCGCGCCGGCCCGATCCCGCAGCAAAACAGCCGTCCCCGGGCGCCACTGGCGCACGCGGTTTCTCGAAACCCTTGCCGCCACCTCTGACATAGAACGGGCGGTGGCTGCCGCCCGGGTGACCCTCGCCCGGGCCTACCAGACCCGCCGCGACGAGCCCGAATTCGCCCGTGGCTGGCAGGCCGCGATTGCCGACGGCTATCTCAACCTCGAAATGGAGGTCATCCGCCGCCTGCGCGACGGCGACCTCCAGACCGAAAACGGCGACAAGTTCGATTTCGCCAATGCCATCCGCCTGCTTGCCGCGCACCGCGACGGCACCGGGCGCGGGCAGAGCCCGGTGCGCGATGTCAGCGCCGCAGAGGTGCGCGCCTCGATCGACCGCAAGATCGAAGATATCCGCCGCCGCGTGGCGCGGCAGAAGGCGAACGAGGGAAAAGGTGAATGACCGGCCCCTATGACGACATGATCGCAGACGAAACACCGCAGGGTGCCCGGACGCGCCACATGCTCAGCGAGGAGCTGGACCAGACCGAGAAGAACAGCTTCGCCTATCTCTGGGAATATCTCGCCCGCAAGGAACAGCTTCCCCCGCCCGGCGACTGGCGGGTGTGGATGATCATGGCCGGACGCGGCTTCGGCAAGACACGCTCGGGCGCGGAATGGGTGCGGATGGTTGCCGACAGCAACCCCGAAGCCCGCATTGCGCTGGTCTCTTCGTCACTGGCCGAGGCGCGCGCGGTGATGGTGGAGGGTGAAAGCGGGCTGCTGGCGATCTGCCGTCCCGGGCACAAGCCGGTGTTCGAGCCATCGCTCCACCGCATCCGCTTTGCCAGCGGGGCGCAGGCGCAGCTGTTTTCCGCCGCCGAGCCCGACGCGCTGCGCGGCCCGCAGCACAGCCATGCCTGCGGGACAGGCGCAGAAGGAGTTCTTCGTCAATGAAGCGCTGTGCGTGCTCGATGCTCTCAACGCCCGCGCGGTGACCGCCTCGCAGCCCGCGCCCCCTGCGGTTCCGGCTGCCGGGTCAAGCTACCGGATCACCGCGAACGCGACTGGTGCATGGGCGGGACAGGACGGCAGGATTGCAGTGATGATCGGCGGCGAATGGCGCTTCATTGCCCCGCCCGAAGGCCTGCTTCTTTTCGATCGAGCCGCTGGAAGCCTGATCATCTACCGGTCGCAATGGGAGCCGGCCACTGCCATCGCCGCGCCTTCCGGCGGCACCGTTGTAGACATCGAGGCGAGGGCGACACTGACATCCCTGATCGCGGCTCTGGAGACCATGGGTGTCCTTGACGCATCGCCAGCCTGAACACCGCGAATGGCGGTTTTTCGGGCATTTCGCTGGATTATTTTTATCCACAGGGGCTGCAACGCGACATTCTTGCAACACCAAGACGGCATTGTCTGCTTGCCTCATGCGGGGGGAAAAGATAGAGACACGCCGTGCCT
>JAIEOM010000053.1 GCA_019750455.1 Sphingomonadales bacterium
CCGAAGCCCTTGATCGCCGCCTCGCCGGAAATGCACGCCGCCCACGCCGCCAGTTCGCCATCGGCCCGCACATCGGCGTCGCTGGCATAATAGAGCGCGATATAGCCGCGCGCCCAATCGTGGATCGCCTCCCACACCAGCAGGCCATCGTCGCGGTAGGGGAAGTCCGCCAGCGCCGACCCCGGCCCGACCCCGCGCGCGGCGAGATCATGAGGGAGCATCCTGGCGGTGAAATCGAAATCGAGCCGTGCGGCAACTGCGAGTGCCTGCGTCGAATGGATCGTGCCGGCAAAGATATGGTCGATCGGGCCATCGGGGGCGATCAGCGAGGTCGCGGCGGCTTCGTTGATGAACAGCGTGCCTTCGAAATGCGGGACCAGCAGCGCACAGACCGGGTGGACAGTCGCAAGGTGGCGGTGCGTCGCCATCGCCACGCCCTCGATCACAAGATGGGTGCGCGCGAGGTGGGCGACCAGTTCGTGATAATTGCCGTCGGCAACCTGCACGACCAGCTTGGCCATTTCCCAGCCCCATTGGTCGGCGGCGACGGGTGAGGGGGTGAAGATCGGCCACACTTCGGGATCCTGTCCGCACTGGATTGCGACCGGCACGAGGCTCGATCCGCCAGGCGGCACCGCGAACAGCGCCAGCGGCTCCCACACATGCTTGGCGAGCCCGCCCCAGCTGCCCGGTTGAAGCTGGCCGAGCACGGCGTAATCGAGCATGAACAGCCGCCCCTCGGCCAGCGCCGCCGCCAGCGTGTCGCCATTGACGGCTGCGGCGTAGACGTCATCGGTCAGCGGAAAGTTGGCAGGCAGGCTCTCACCCACTGCTGCGATCAGCATCGCATTGGGGCCCTGCACGCGCAGTGCGGCAAATTCGCCATCATCCTCGAAGGTCCAGGCGATGCCCGGCAGTGGCAGGGTGTCGAACAGGGCGCGGTAGGCATCGAGGCTGGCGGGCGCGCTGCTGCCGAGCCCTTGCGCATCGTCCACCTTCATCAGCTCTTCGAGCCGCGCCTTGTGCGCCTTCAGCGTGGCGATCCGGGCATCGTAATCGGCGCGCGCAACCGCTTCTTCCAGATCACGCACCAGATGGCCAAGGAAGCTTTCATGCACCGGAGCCGGCGCATTGGCCGGGTCGACCAGCGCCGCGGTTGACGCTTCGATCGCATCGCATTCGGCCTGCAAAGCTTCGTATTTCGCGCGCGGGGAATCGAGTTCGCCGCGGTCCACACCGCCCAGCTTCACAGCCAGCGCATTGCGCACGATCTTGAGGCTGATGCCGATCAGCAGCCCCCACCACTGGAGCGTGGGCAGATTGTCGAGCGGCACCGATTGCGCCAGCGGCACGCCCGGAAGGCTTGGCACTGCGGTATCCCACACATAGGTCTGGCGGCTCGCCGCAAGCTGCGCGGCGCGGGCGGCCTGCTGCGCCGGGCTGTCGTTCTGCGGCAGGCTTGGCGCTGCCGGCGGCACAGGGGCACACAGGCTTTCGGCGTGGGGGACGACAGACGACAGAAAGCTCATTGCGCGCGCTCCTCGGGAAGAGGCCGGGGCTTAGCGAAGGAGCGGTTAACACTCTGTCAGTCGTGGTTAATCCGCCGCTGCTGCCCCTGCACGGGGCGGCTTTCGATCTGCGGGGGATGGCGGAGACGGAG
>JAIEOM010000220.1 GCA_019750455.1 Sphingomonadales bacterium
GACATCAAGGGCGAATATACCGGCCTCACCAGCAAGGCCCTGACCGCGCCCGACGGCAAGATCCGCATCCCGCTCAATGAAGAGGGAGAGGGTGGGAAGGGCCAGATCGAGGAGTTCCTGCGCGCCTTCAACGGTGAGGGCATCCAGCACATCGCGCTGATCTGCGATGATCTGGTGGCCTGCTGGGACCGCCTCCAGAAGCTCGGCGTGCCCTTCATGACTGCGCCGCCCGCGACCTATTACGAGATGCTCGCCGAACGCCTGCCCGGCCATGGCGAGGATGTCGAGGCGCTGAAGATGCGCGGCATCCTTTTGGACGGGACTACGGAAGGCGGCTCGCCCCGCCTCCTCCTGCAAATCTTCGCGCAGGCGCAGGTCGGGCCGGTGTTCTTCGAATTCATCCAGCGCAAGGGCGACGAAGGCTTCGGCGAGGGCAACTTCAAGGCCCTGTTCGAAAGCATGGAGCGCGACCAGATCATCCGCGGCGTGCTGACGGTCGAGGAACCGGCGGAGTAAATCCCTCCCGTCATGCTGAACTTGTTTCAGCATCCATCGAGCCGCCGCGAGCTGTGTTCGATGCGGAGAAATGGACCCTGAAATAAGTTCAGGGTGACGAATAGTAGGAGTGCAGGACCATGACCCACCCCGTAAACCTCGCCGGAATCCACCACGCCGCCTACCGCTGCAAGGACGCCAAGGAGACGGTGGAATGGTACGCCCGCGTGCTCGGCATGACCTACACCACCGCCTTTGCCGAGGATCACGTGCCATCGACCGGCGAGTATGATCCCTACATGCACATCTTCCTCGATGCGGGGAACGGCAACATCCTCGCCTTCTTCGAGCTGCCGAACCAGCCGGAGATGGGCAAGGACCCGAACACCCCGGCTTGGGTGCAGCATCTCGCGCTGAAGGTGCCCTCGGAAGAGGCGCTGCTGGCGGCCAAGGCGCATATCGAGGCGCAAGGGATCGATGTGCTCGGGCCGACGCATCACGGCATCTTCAAGTCGATCTACTTCTTCGACCCCAACGGCCACCGGGTCGAGCTGGCGGCGGATATCGGCACGGCCGAACAATACGCCGAGCTCGCCCGCGTCGCCCCGGTGATGCTGGAAGAATGGTCTCAGACCAAGCAGGCCCCGCGCCATGCGGACTGGCTCCACGAACTGGCCCGCGCGGAACACGCGGCGAAGGGCGGACCCTTCTTCTCCCCTCCCCTCGGGGAGGGGTCGGGGGTGGGGGCTCCACGGTGACAGCGAAGAGCGACCAATCGGGCGTCGCACACCCATCCCCAACCCCTACCCTCAAAGGGAAGGGGCTATGTCTTTTGATCCAGCGCAAAGCCTGATCGCGCCCTCTCCCTCACCTTGGCACCATCCAAGAGGGGGAGTCGGCCCATGCGCATTCTGTTCGTCCATCCCAATTACCGTTCCGGCGGGGCCGAGATTGCCGGGACATGGCCGCCCGCCTGGGTCGCCTATCTCTCCGGCCCGCTGCGGCGCGCGGGGTTTGACGACATCACTTTCATCGACGCCATGACCGAAGGCGTGTCGGACGAGGAACTCGCCCGGCGGATGGAGGAGTTGCAGCCCGATTTCGTCGGCACCACTGCGATCACCCCTTCGATCTATGCCGCCGAACGCGTGCTGGAACTGGCCGC
>JAIEOM010000253.1 GCA_019750455.1 Sphingomonadales bacterium
GCCGATGCGAGCATCATGCCCAAGCTCGTCAGCGGCAACACCAACGCGCCCAGCATCATGATCGGCGAGCGGTGTGCGGACTTCGTGATGGCAGCCGAGAGAGCCTGAGAGCTAAGCAACCCGGGGAGCGCAGTCTCGGCCCGCCAACGGACGGGCCGCAAGCGCGAACGCGCGCCCGCAGGCGCCCCGTAGCGCAGCGGAGGGAACAGCACCGAGGACGCTCGCCCGGAGGGGCGAGCGCAAAACAAAAAAAGGCCGGAGAGCTTATCGCTACTCCGGCCATATTTAGTTTGTTCGTTCGCAGGAGGAACAAGGTGAGGCGGGGGGAGGGGAGAGGGAGAGAGAATCCTCCCCCCGCCAAGCTGGTAAGGAGTGCGCTTAGTTGTAGGCGCGCTCCCCGTGTTCGGAGATGTCGAGGCCGTTGACTTCGCTTTCCTCGTCGACCCGGAGTCCGGTGACGGCCTTGGCGATGTACATGGCAATGGTGGTGCCGATGGCGGCAACAGCGATCGTGACGACAACGGCGAAGGCCTGGGTCACAAGCTGCCCGCCCATATCGTAGTCGGCAGCGCCGGGGCCACCCAGAGCGGGCGAGTAGACGATGCCGGTGCCAATCGCGCCGACGATGCCGCCAACCCCGTGGATGCCGAAGGCGTCGAGCGCATCGTCATAGCCGAGCGCCGGCTTCACCTTGGCGACGAAGAAGTAGCAGATCACCGAGGCAATCGCGCCGAGCAGGATCGCGCCGAAGGGGCCCGAGTTGCCCGCCGCCGGGGTCACCGCGACAAGGCCGGCGATCACACCCGAGCAGAAGCCCAGCGCCGAGCCCTTGTGGCCCATCGCCCGCTCGGTCAGCATCCAGAACAGCCCGCCCGCCGCCGTGGCAACGAAGGTGTTGATCATGGCCAGCGCCGCCGAACCATTGGCTTCCAGCGCCGAGCCGGCGTTGAAGCCGAACCAGCCCACCCACAGCAGGCCGGTGCCGACCATCGTCAGTGTCAGGCTGTGCGGGGGCATCGGCTCAGTGGGGTAACCGCGACGCTTGCCAAGGATGTAGGCGGCAACCAGCGCCGAGACGCCGGCGTTGATGTGCACCACGGTGCCGCCCGCAAAGTCCAGCGCGCCCATCGCGAAGAAGTAGCCGCGCGCTTCCCAGACCATGTGGGCCACGGGGAAGTAGACGATCGTCAGCCACACCAGCGTGAAGACCATCGTGGCGGAGAACTTCATGCGCTCCACCACCGAACCCAGTACGAGCGCAGCGGTGATCGCGGCGAAGGTCATCTGGAAGCTGATGAAGATGTATTCGCTGATCACCTCGTCGGTGAAGGTCGCCGCGGTCGAATCCGGGGTGACACCGGCGAGGAAGAACTTGCCCCAGCTGATCCATTCATTGCCTTCGGGGCCGAACGCGAGGCCATAGCCCCACATTACCCAGACCAGCATCGCGAGAGAGGCTGCGGCCCCGATCTGGGTCATGGTCGAAAGCATGTTCTTCGAACGGGTCAGACCGCCATAGAACAGCGCAAGGCCGGGCACGATCATCAGCAGCACCAGAACGGTCGCCGTCATCATGAAGCCGTTGTTGCCCGGGTTGGGCACAGGCGCGGCGGCAGGCGCGGCCATGGTCGGCGCGGCAAGCAGCGCCGCCCCGGTCGCCACAACCGCCAGATTGGAGAGAAT
>JAIEOM010000217.1 GCA_019750455.1 Sphingomonadales bacterium
GGCTGCGTCAGCAGCGCAAGGCCCACCACCAGCGGCGGGAAATAGCGCAGGGCGAAGACCATCAGCCCCTGTCCGATCAGCTGGCTGAGCACGAACAGCCCGATCACCGGCCCCCACGCCTGCGGCCACACCGGCTCACCGAGCAATAGCGCGATCACCAGAAGCACCGGCGCGCCGAAGATGCTCACCCACACCAGCAGGCTCCACGATCCGAAGGCCCCGCGCGCGTTCTGGAGCGTCAGCAGGTACACCGCATAAAGCAGCCCCGCCGCGACCGAGAACAGATCGCCGATCAGCGTCTCGTCCGAAATCTCCAGAGAGCGCCCCATCAGGATCGCCGCCCCCGCCAGCGCGAAGATGATCGCGAGCCACTCCAGCCGACCCGGCAGCGTGCGCGCCACCATGAAGCCCCAGAACAGCAGCACGATCGATCCGGCATTGCCGAACAGGGTCGCATTGCCGATGCGGGTCATTTCGATCCCGATGTGCCAGCTGGCAAGGTCCAGCGCGAAGGTCACCGCCCCCAGCGCCACCAGCGCGAGGGTCTTCACCGGCATCCCCGTCAGCCGCTGGCCGTTCGCCCGGGCCAGCAGCACCATGAAGGGCAGCGCCAGAAACAGCCGCCAGAACCCTGCCGCAACCGGCCCTGTATCGGCCACGCGGACGAACCACGGCCCGATGGCCAGCGCCACGTTACCCCCGAACAGCGCGAGCAGCAGCAGCCACTGCGCCGGGCGCGTGGGTTCCCGGAGAAGTTCTTCTTGGGTCACACCCTCATTTTCCATGCTTGCGCCCTAACCGCGCTGCCCCCAAGTGGATAGCCAATCAAAACCCGTTCAAGAGGATTTTGCGCACATATGCATGATGCCCTGTTTCAGCCGCTCCAGATGGGCGCGCTCCACGCCAAGAACCGCATCCACATGGCCCCGCTCACCCGCGGGCGCGCGGCCGATCCGATGTTCGTGCCGAACGAGCTGATGGCGCTCTATTACCGCCAGCGTGCAGGCGCGGGCATGATCCTGACCGAAGCGACCGGGATCGGCCGCGAAGGCCTCGGCTGGCCCTCCGCCCCCGGCATCTGGTCGGACGAGCAGACCGAGGCGTGGAAGGCCACCACCAAGGCCGTGCACGAAGAAGGCGGCCTGATCGTCATGCAGCTGTGGCACATGGGCCGCATCGTCCACCCCGTGTTCCTCGATGGCCAGCCGCCCTTCTCGGCCAGCGCCACGACTGCGCCCGGTGAGGCACACACGCCGACCGGCAAGCAGCCTTATGCGCAGGCCCGCGAAATGACCCACGAGGATATCAAGCGCACCATCGGCGACTATCGCCGCGCTGCCGAAAACGCCAAGAAGGCGGGCTTTGACGGGGTGCAGCTGCACAGCGCCAATGGCTACCTTGTCGACCAGTTCCTGCGCGACAAGACCAACCTGCGCACCGACGAGTATGGCGGCAGCCCCGAAAACCGCACCCGCTTCATGCGCGAGATCCTCGAAGCGCTGATCGACGTGTGGGGCGCGGACCGCGTCGGCATCCGCCTCTCGCCCAATGGCGATTCGCAGGGCACCGATGACAGCAACCCCGCCGCCACCTTCGGCGCGGCGGCCAAGGTGTGCGAGGAACTGGGCCTCGCCTTCGTCGAACTGCGCGAGCCCGGCCCAGATGGTACCTTCGGCCAGACCGACGTGCCCAAGCAAAGCCCGCTGATCCGCCAGATTTACACCGGCAAGCTGATCCTCAATTCGGATTACACCGCCGAGCAGGCGGA
>JAIEOM010000222.1 GCA_019750455.1 Sphingomonadales bacterium
TGGGCGGTGTTCCACGAATGGATCGGAATGCTGACCGATATCTGGCGCGCGCCGTGGAAGCACAAGCTGTCCTACCTGCTGCGCGAACCCGGCTGGAGCCATGATGGCAGCCGTGAGACCAGCGACATGATCCGCGCCAGATGGCAGGCACGCACAGGCGCACCGGTTGCACCCCTCGCAACTTCAGTAGCTGATCGAAACGCGATTGCGGGCGGCGCGGAAGCCGCTTAAACCTCCCGACAAAGGGAGAGATCATGGAAAGTTTCGACTACATCGTCATCGGCGGTGGCAGCGCGGGCAGCGCGGTGGCCGGGCGGCTCGCGGTGGACGGCACGCGCCGGGTGTGCCTGCTGGAAGCGGGCGGGCGCAACGACAACGTCTTCATCAAGACGCCGGGCTTCATGCCCTTCATCCCCGAAAAGTCGAACTACCGCTACGAAACCGTGCCGCAGAAGGGCCTGAATGGCCGCACCGGCTACCAGCCGCGCGGGCGCGGGCTCGGCGGCTCCTCGGCGATCAACGCGATGGTCTATATTCGCGGCAACCGCTGGGATTACGACAACTGGGCGGCTGAGGGCTGCACCGGCTGGGCCTATGACGACGTGCTCCCGTACTTCAAGCGTGCCGAGGCGAACGAGCGCGGGGGGGACGATTATCACGGGTCCGGCGGCCCGCTGTTCGTCGAGGACCAGAAAAGCGCCAACCCCGCCAGCCACGCCTTTGTCGAGGCGGCCGCGGCTTTGCAGCTGCGCACCAATCCCGATTTCAATGGCGAGCGGCAGGACGGCTTCGGCCTCTACCAGGTCACCCAGCGCAAGGGCGAACGCTGGTCGGCAGCGCGCGCTTACGTTGAGCCGATCCGCGATCAGGGCAATTTCACCGTGCGCACCGATACACTGGTCGAAAGGCTGGTGATCGGGGGCGGGCGCGTCACCGGGGTCCAGATCCGACGCGGCGGCAAGAGCGAAACGCTGCTCGCCCGGCGCGGCGTGGTGCTGAGCGCGGGCGCGTTCAACTCGCCGCAGATCCTGATGCTGTCCGGCATCGGCCCGGCCGCGCACCTCAAGGCGCACGGCATCGAGGTGGTGCTCGATCGCGCAGGCGTCGGCGGCAACCTTCAGGACCACATCGACTACGTCTCCGGCTGGGAGACCGAGAGTGACCTGCTGATCGGCGGGACATTGAAGGGCACGCTGCGCATGGCCGCCGCGATGGTCGAACACCGGTTGAAGCGCACCGGGGTGATGACCACCTGCTACGCGGAAGCCGGCGGGTTCTGGACCGTCATGCCCGATAGCCCCGCCCCCGACGTGCAGTGGCACTTTGTGCCCGCCGTGCTCGAGGATCATGGGCGCGAAAAGGTCAAGGCGCACGGCTTCTCGCTCCACGCCTGCGTGCTGCGCCCGGAAAGCCGGGGCACGGTGCGGCTGGGCAGCGCCGATCCTGCGGCGGCCCCGATCATCGATCCCAACTTCCTCGATGACGAGCGCGACATGGCGGTGCTGCGCGGCGGCGTGCGCCTGTCGCACCGCATCGCCGAAGCACCGCCGATGCAGGCCTTCGGCCCGAAGGATCGCCATCCCATCGACCTCAATGACGACGCTGCATTGGACGCGATGATCCGCGCCCGGGCGGACACGGTCTACCACCCCGTCGGCACCTGCCGCATGGGGAGCGATGCGGACGCGGTGGTCGATCCGACGCTGAGGCTCAACGGGATTGAGGGCCTGTGGGTGGCCGATGCGAGCATCATGCCCAAGCTCGTCAGCGGCAACACCAACGCGCCCAGCATCATGATCGGCGAGCGGTGTGC
>JAIEOM010000124.1 GCA_019750455.1 Sphingomonadales bacterium
AAAGACAGCGACTGGTAATCGGGCCAGTCGCCCATCCCCACAACAAGGCGCGAACCGGGCTCGCTCAGATCATAGCGGCACAGGGCATAGTAGAGATCGGGAGAGGAGCGCACGACCTGCTGGCTCTGCGGTGTCACCCGCTGGGGGGTGGTAAAGGCGTGCACAGCCACCCCGCGCGCCTCAAGCGCGACCATCGCGCGGTCCATGATCACGCCCGGCCCCAGAGCGAGCGTCAGCCCGTGCGCCAAGCCAGCGGCCCCGAACAGCGCCAGCGCGGGTCCGACCCAGCGCCTCATCGCGTGCACTCCACACGTTCGACACGCGGCGGATCAAGCGCCGTTTGCGGGGCAGCGATCAGCGCCGCTTCGGGCATATAGAGGCGCAGCGTCAGATCGAACCTCCCCGCGCCGCGGCTCGATATCCACATACCCTCGTCCGCGGGCCTCCGCGGGGCGATCACGGCTGACCACGCCCCTCCACCCGCGCGCCCTCCATCGATGCTCAATGCATTGTCGGTGTTGGCGGGGAGCATGCTCTGCCCATCATAAAGCGTCACTGACCACCATCCGGCAGGCATCGGGCCGCCTGAAAGGCGATAGGTGCAGCCCTCACTCAGAGGCGCTCCCGCATCATCGACCGCTCGGGTGAAATATACGGCCTCGGTCTGGGCGAGTGCGAGCAGCCCGTGACGGGCGACCCGCAGGCGCGTGTAAGGATCGGCAGCTTCGGAACCGATCGCGAAATCGCTCCGCCAACCGCGCACATCGACATCGCCGAACGCGAGTTTATCGCCAGCCGGCCACAGCCCCGCCATCCACAACGCGCTGCCGAGACCGAGCGCCAAGCCCGCGATCACCGCCACCAGATAGGCCCCTGCGCGCCGCATCATTGCGGGATCACCGCCTCGGCCTCGATTTCGACGCGCCATTCGGGACGGCACAACCACGCCACCCCCGCCATGGTCGCCGCTGGTTTTGCCTCGGCGAAAAAGCGCGCATGCACTGCGCCGACCGCGTCCTGATCGGCCGGGTCGGTGAGGAGCATCCGCGTGCGCACAACGTCGGCGGCGCGCCCGCCCAGGGCTTCGATGGCTGCGACAATGATCGTGCAGCACCGCGCCGCCTGCTCGGCTACCCCGCCGGGTGTGGTGGAACCATCAGGCTCGACCGGGCCGGTGCCGGCAACGATGATGCGATTGCCCTCCCGCACGGCACGCGAGAAACCGAAGGTCGCCTCGAAGGGCGAGCCCGACGACGTCCTTTTCCGGTCACTCATCCGCAGGTGACGTCCGTGATCTTCATTTTCTCGTCATAGCGGACATTCACGCGGTCCTCGCGGTAGTCCATCGTCCAGGCGCTATTCGGCGGGCCCCAGCGCAAGGTGCGCGCGCCGCTGTCCTTGAGAATGGCGGCACCCATCGCGGCAGTCGCATCATGGCCGACATGGTACTGCGCCGGTCCGGCGTCGCAGGTCATGGAAGCGGGCGTTGCGGCCTGATCGGGCGTGGCCTCGCCGCCGTTTGTGGCGCATCCCGCCAGAACAGTCGTCGCCGCTAACGCAAACCTTGCCGCTTTCATCTCGTCCTCCGCCTGGTGCGCCGTATCCCGGCGTCTGACCGATACCCTATCAGGCGGCTAGCGGATTGAGAAGCGTGCCTTTCTGCTTCAGGCGGCGCGCCGGCGCAGCGGAATGGGCGCATTGGCACCGGTGCTGGCGGCAAGCTCGGCAAGATCATCTGCCGTCAGCGGGCGCCCGACAAAATAGCCTTGGGCGTAGTCGCAACCGATCTGCACGAGGTATTCGAGACAAGCGCTTTCCTCGACACCTTCGGCCACGACCTTCAGCCCCAGTTCGTGCGC
>JAIEOM010000048.1 GCA_019750455.1 Sphingomonadales bacterium
TCAAAGCTCCACCCCCAGCCTCTCCGCAACCGTGAAGATGTCCTTGTCCCCGCGCCCGCACAGGTTGGCGAGGATGATGCTGTCCTTGGGCATGGTCGGCGCGACCTTCTTCACCGCAGCGATGGCGTGCGAGGGTTCGAGCGCGGGGATGATGCCCTCGGTGCGGCAGAGCAGCTGGAAGGCGTCCAATGCCTCCTCGTCGGTGACGGCGGTGTAATCGACGCGGCCGCTTTCCTTGAGCCACGCGTGCTCCGGGCCGATGCCGGGGTAGTCGAGCCCGGCGCTGATCGAATGGCCCTCGGTGATCTGGCCGTCCTCGTCCTGCAGCAGATAGGTGCGGTTGCCGTGGAGCACGCCGGGCGATCCGCCGAGGAGGCTCGCGGCGTGTTCGTCACCATCGAGGCCGTGGCCTGCGGCTTCAACGCCGAGCATCTTGACTGAGGGATCATCGAGGAAGGGATGGAACAGCCCCAACGCATTCGATCCGCCGCCGATTGCAGCGACCAGCAGGTCGGGCAGGCGTCCGGTGCGCTCGAGCATCTGGACGCGGGCTTCCTTGCCGATCACGCTCTGGAAGTTGCGGACCATCTCGGGGTAGGGGTGCGGGCCTGCCGCCGTGCCGATGATGTAGAAGGTGTCGTGGACATTCGCTACCCAGTCGCGCAGGCCCTCGTTCATCGCGTCTTTCAAGGTCGCCCCGCCGCTGGTGACGGGGACCACCTCGGCCCCGAGCAGCTTCATGCGGAAGACGTTGGGCGACTGGCGCTTCACGTCCTCGGCGCCCATGTAGATCACGCAAGGCAGGCCGAAGCGCGCGCATACCGTAGCGGTCGCTACACCGTGCTGGCCCGCGCCGGTTTCCGCGATGATGCGGGTCTTGCCCATGCGGATCGCGAGCAGGATCTGGCCGATGCAATTGTTGATCTTGTGCGCGCCGGTGTGATTGAGCTCGTCGCGCTTGAACCACACCTGTGCGCCGCCGAGTTCCTCGGTGAGGCGCGGCGCGAAATAGAGCGGCGAGGGGCGGCCGACGTAATGCTCGAGCAGATCGTCGAACTCGGCCTGAAATGCCGGATCGGCCTGCGCCTTGCGGTATTCGCGCTCGAGATCGAGCACCAGCGGCATCAGCGTTTCAGCGACGTAGCGCCCGCCAAACTGGCCGAAATGGCCGCGATCATCTGGCTGGGTGCGGAAGGAGTTGGGAGAGTTCATGGGACTGCCAATGCCGTTCGTGTCGAGCGAAGTCGAGACACTTGTTTGCCCTTTGGGTGACCTAGCGGATACGCTTGCGGGGACCGGAAGGTTTCAGGCTTGCCGAGCCGCTTTGCAGAAGGCGGCGATCTTGTCCACGTCCTTGATGCCGGTGCCGCGCTCGACCCCGCTCGACGTGTCGACCAAAGGCGCTCCGGTGAGGCGGATGGCGTCGGCGACATTGGCGGGGGTAAGCCCTCCCGCAAGTCCCCAGGCGAGCGGGGCCTGCCAGCCAGCCAGCAGGCTCCAGTCGAACGCCGTGCCATTGCCGCCGGGCAGCGCAGTGGCGGGGGCATCCAGCAGCACGCGGTCCGCCGCGCCGCGAAAAGTGGAGACGCTGGCGAGGCTGGCGGCATCCTTAACCGCCATTGCGCGCCACGTCTCGATCCCTGTCTCTGAGCGGAAGCGGGCGAGGGCATCGGGCGTTTCGGACCCGTGGAACTGGACGACATCGGGCGCGACGGTGTTGACTGCCTCGGCCAGTAGCGCGGGCGAGGCGTTCACCAGCAGCAGCACCGTCTTCACATGGCCGGGCACCTGACGCCGCAACGCCGCCGCATCGGAAACGCCGAGATGGCGCGGGCTTTTCGCGAAGTGGACGAAGCCGACATGGCTCGCCCCTGCGCCCACGGCCGCCGCGAGGGTTTCGGGCGTCGAAATGCCGCAGAT
>JAIEOM010000014.1 GCA_019750455.1 Sphingomonadales bacterium
AGCACCAGCGCCAGACCTGCGGCAATGGCGGCGCGGATCACTCGGCGGCGACTGCGGCTTGCGGCGCTGCGTGGGGATCGAAGGCGGTCGCCTCGCCCGCTTCGATAGCAGCTGCCTTTTCCTCGACGAGCTTGACGATGTGATCGAGCATCGCCTCGTCATCGATCGCGTGGGCCTTCATGCCGGACAGATAGACCATGTGCTTGCCATTGCCGCCGCCGGTGAGGCCGATATCAGTCTCGCGCGCTTCACCGGGGCCGTTGACCACGCAGCCGAGCACCGAAAGGCTCATCGGGGTCTTGATGTGCTCAAGCCGCTTTTCGAGCGTTTCCACGGTGCGGATCACGTCGAAGCCCTGACGCGAGCACGACGGGCAGGACACCACCCGCACGCCGCGGGTGCGCAGGCCCAATGCCTTGAGCATCTCGAAGCCGACCTTGATCTCCTGCTCGGGCTCGGCCGAAAGGCTGACGCGGATCGTGTCGCCGATGCCCGCCCACAGCAGCGAGCCGATACCGATCGAGGACTTCACCGTGCCGCCGATCAGCCCGCCCGCCTCGGTGATGCCGAGGTGCAGCGGGCAATCGACCGTCTCGGCGAGGCCATGATAGGCCGCGACCGCGAGGAACACGTCGGAGGCCTTCACCGCCACCTTGTATTCGTGGAAATCGTGGTCCTGCAGCAACTTGATATGGTCGAGCGCGCTTTCGATAAGCGCCTCGGGGCAGGGCTCGCCATACTTCTCCAGCAAGTCCTTTTCCAGCGACCCGGCGTTCACCCCGATGCGGATCGCGCAGCCGTTGGCCTTGGCGGCGCGCACCACTTCGGCAACGCGGCTCGCTGATCCGATATTGCCCGGGTTGATGCGCAGGCACGCCGCGCCGGCATCGGCAGCTTCCAATGCGCGCTTGTAGTGGAAATGGATGTCGGCCACGATCGGGATGCGTGCCGCGCGCGTGATCTTCTTGAAATCGCACGTCGATTCCTCGGTCGGGCAGGAGACGCGGATGATGTCCGCGCCCACTTCCTCGCAGCGCCTGATCTGGTCGAGCGTGGCGCGCACGTCCTCGGTCGGGGTGTTGGTCATGGTTTGCACGGTGATGGGAGCATCACCGCCAACGGGGACATTCCCCACCATGATCTGGCGCGATTTGCGCCGCTCGATCGTGCGCCACGGACGGATGGAAGACATGGGCGCGGATATAGGCTGCAAAGCGGTTGCAGGCAATCAGAAGCGCGAGCGCTTGACTTCACTCACCGGCGCGGCAGTCTGCGGGGGTTCAGGGGAGAGACCATGCTGACCCATACCGCGATCGAATTGCGCAGCCCTGCGCCCAGCCTGCTGATGCGCGGGATCAAGTGGCTGGTGGGGCGGCAGGAACCGGTCTTCCCGCTCGACGCGGCGGGTTTCCACACGGCGATGGCGGGCCGCAAGGTGCCCGCAGATGCGCCCATGCCCGAAAGCTTCCGCAAGCGGTTCACGGTCGAGGAGCGCGAGGTGCGTGGCCACAAGGTGGTGACGCTGCACCCGAAGGGCGGACCGGGCGCGTGGCACATGCTCTATTTCCACGGCGGCGGCTTCGTGCGGCCGATGTTCAAGGTCCACTGGCCGCTGGTCGCCGAAATGGTGAAGCTGTGCGGCATCAGCGTCACTGTGCCGCTCTATCCGGTCGTGCCGGAGGCGAGTTATGCCGAGCAGGATGCACTCGCGGACGCGGTCTATGCCGATCTGGCGGCAAGCCATGATCCGGCGCGGATCATCCTCAATGGCGATTCCGCGGGCGGGCACATGGCGCTGGCGCTGGCGCTGCGGTTGATCGCGGCGGGCGGACCGCTGCCGGGCAAGCTGGCGCTGTTCGCGCCGTGGCTCGATCTCGGACTTGCCGACCCCGCCATCGCCGCCATCGAACCGCATGACGTGATGCT
>JAIEOM010000236.1 GCA_019750455.1 Sphingomonadales bacterium
GCCAGCAGCTTGAATCACAATCAGCACCCCTTGGGAATCCCACATCGATTCAGTCTAAACAGGACAGACTCTAGGCGCGCGCCTGCGCCCGAAGGCGGCGCTCTCCCCACCACAGCAGCGCACTGGCCGCCAGCCAGCCGAGCAGCCACGGCCAGCCCGGGCCGCGTCGTTCCCCGGCGGGACGGGCGGCGGCAGGGGCGTTCTGGCGCGCCGCCCAGCGCGCGGTTCCGTCCCCCGTCTCGTGCGCGCGGATGCTGGCCAGCGAACCTGCCGGCAGAACCGGAAACTCGAACCGCGCCTCGGCCTCGCCCACCCGCTGCGTGATGCTGTGCACTCCCGCTTCGGCAGGGCGATAGGCCGCGCAACCCCGCGCCCCGGCGAGCGGGTCAATCGCGAGCGCCAGCGCTTTGCCGCCGGGCGCCACTGCGCGGGCATCCGGCGCGATGGCGCACACCGCGATTCTCTCCCCCGGCTCCACGAGCGGTGGCACATCCGGACGGAAGCGCCCCTCGGGCCGGGCGACCGCGCCGAGCGTCGCGCTCCACCATTGTTCGTAGCGGTCCGGCTGCCCGGCCAGCACTAGCGCGAAGCTGTCAGCCATCGCCCACAGCGCGACACGCCCCTGCCCGCGCCGCTGCCAGCCCGCGATCAGCCCGCCATCGGCATCGCGCACCACCGGCACGAAATCCGCGCCCGTGCGCAGATCCCAGCGGGCAAGCTCCGGCACCGGATCGTCTAGCGTGTTGAGGCTATCGGGCACATCCTCGCTCCCCGGACCGCGGCGGAAGGCGAGCGCCTCCGCATCGGCGGCGAGCGGGGGGAGGGTGAGGGGCACGCTGTCCGCGCCGCCTGCGACGCTGAGGCCCAGCGTGCGCCATGCGCTGCGGGTGCCGGAAGTCGCCGGGCCGGTCATCCGCACCACCACGCCGAGTCCGCCCGCAACCGCCTGCGCAAGCGCGCCGCGCGCGGTGCCGCCCAGCGCGACATCGTCGATGATCACCACATCGGTCTCGCGCAGCGAGGCCGCATCAAGCCGCACCTCGCCCTCGCCAAGGTCTACCCCGCCGCCTGCATCGAGGCGGCTGGCGAGATCGATCCCCGCATCCTCCGCCCAGCGACGCAGATATTTTGCCTCGGGAGAAGGCGCGCCGATCAGCGCCACCCGCAAGGGCTTGGGCGGAGCAAGGGTCCGCAGCGGCACCGGCGTGTCGGAGACAATCGCCTTGTCGCTCCCGCGCAGCCGCAGGGTGAAGATTGCCAGCCCCTCGCTGCGTGCCGTGCCGCCAAGGGTGAAAGCGCCCTCGGCCCCGATATCGCGTGCATCGACGCGCTGGCCTGCCGGATCGAGCAGTTCGGCCGTCCCGCCCTCCAGCCCAGCCGCCTCGCCGCCGAGCGTGAAGACGCTTCCGGCAGGCGTGTCGGCGGGGGGATCGAGGCGGATCAGGCCGCGCGGGGGCGCAAGCGGCGTGAAGCTGACGGGCAGGCCCGCATCGCCGTCACGGTCACGCTGCGGCAACCCGCGCCCGAGGATGCGGATGCGCTGCACCTGCGCATGCCGCCGCAGCGCCGTGGCGAGATCGGGGACGCGCTCGGCCCCGGCAATGGCGGGCGCTTCGGGCAGGGCTACGAGCCGCTCACCGGGGGCGGGTTTGGTGTCGGCAGGAGTCTCTGCCGTGGCGACCAGCAGCGTCTCGCCGCCCAACGGCAGCAGCGGGGGGAACAACGTGAGAAATAGTAGCGCCCCGCTCACCAGCGACAATGCGGCCAGCGCCCATGTCAGCCACCGGCGCCGCACCAGCGCCAGGCGCACCGCCGCCGCCAGCGCGCCCGAGCCGATCAGTAGGGCGGCGATGGTTTCTGCAGAGGGCATCAGCGCAGCCCCTCGATATAGCGGCGGCCCAGCGTGCCCCCGTCATGGCGGCGGCGCACCCCGGCTGGCGG
>JAIEOM010000234.1 GCA_019750455.1 Sphingomonadales bacterium
CAAATCAGAAGAAGAGCTGCTGAAATCGCAAAGCTGGGCATGTCGTGGATATACATTCCCAGCGGGTGCATTCAACGGCTGCTTTCCACCCACTTGTTGCCGGTTCGGTGAACGTCGGACATCGACAAAAGCGGCCATCGGAGCTCGCCCGACGGCCGCCAGCATTGTCAGATCTCGATGCGCTCCGCTAGGACAAGTGCATCCTCCACATCAACCCCGAGATATCGGACTGTGTTCTCGATCTTGGAATGGCCCAGCAGGATTTGCACTGCACGCAGATTTCCGGTTGTCCGGTAGATCATGGCTGCTTTGGTGCGCCGCATGGAATGGGTGCCGTAGTCTTCACGCCGCAATCCAACAGCGGTGACCCATTCATCGACGAGCCGGGCATACTGCCGCGTGCTCATTGGTTGGCCGGAATGGATCCTGCTTGGGAACACGAAATCATCGAGGCTGCCTCCCCGCCGCAGCAGCCATGTTGCCAGGCTCGTGCGGGTGTCTGCGGTAACTTCAAATTGTACGGGCCGCCCGGTTTTCCGCTGGATGATCATCGCGCGGTCGCGGACTTCAGAACCGGCCACAAGGTCGCCGATCTTGAGCTTCACCAAATCGCAGCCCCGCAGCTTACTGTCGATCGCGAGGTCGAACAGGGCGCGGTCTCGGAGCCGCTCCTCGCGATCAAGGAAGAACCGGATCGCCCAAATCTGCTTTTGAGTGAGCGGCCGCTTGGTGCCGACGGTTCTGCCAGCATTCCACGAGATTCGATTCTGCATCGCCGGGTCGAGGTGTGAGTAGGTCATCTTCTTTCTCCATGGCCTTGATTGGCCAAGAGGAAAGAACGGGCAACGACCCGGCCACATCGCCTTTGCGCTGCAAAGGCAGCGTGATAACGGACTCTGGTGCCTGCGGCTCGCAAATGCAAAAGGGCAGCTTTGGGGATCGCGAAGCGCGCCCGCTTATGACCGAAGCTGGGTGATGGGGTGGACGCCCCCCGACGGCATCGATGTGCCATAGTGGAGGTGTTGAACACCACTAGAAGGAGGCGTCCATGGCAGAGGTTAGCACGATCGGGTTGGATATTGCGAAGACTGTTTTTCATGCGCACGGCGCGGATGCGCGCGGGCAGATGGTGTTCAGCCGGCGGCTGACCCGCGCCAAGCTGCTGGAGTTCTTTGCCGCGCAGCCGCGCTGTATCGTGGCGCTCGAGGCCTGCGGGGGAGCGCATCACTGGGCGCGCGAGATCGCCTCGCTTGGGCATGAGGTAAAGCTGATCCCGCCGGCTTACGTGAAGCCGTTCGTGAAGCGGAACAAGAACGATGCGGTCGATGCCGAGGCGATCTGCGAGGCAGCCCAGCGCCCGAGCATGCGCTATGCCGCGATCAAGACCGAGGAGCAGCAGGCGGCGGGCATGGTGTTCCGCACCCGCGATCTGCTGGTGCGCCAGCGCACGCAGCTGATCAACGCTATCCGCGGGCACCTGACCGAGTTCGGATGGGTAGCGCCCAAGGGCCCATCACACGTGAGCGTGCTGGCAAGCCTGCTCGAGGAAGGCGAGGAGATCGGCGCATCGCTGCCCGAGGCGGCACGTGCGATGTTCCTGGTGATGACCGGTCAGCTCGAGCATCTGAACGAACAGGTCGCGCTGCTCGACAAGGAGATCGCCAAGCGGGCCCGTGAGGATGAAGCCGCCCGGCGGTTAATGACCATCCCTGGCATTGGGCCGATCACGGCGACCGCTCTGTTGGCGCTGGCCCCACCGGCTGAGGGCTTTGCACGGGGCCGCGACTTTGCAGCCTGGCTGGGTCTTACGCCAAGGCAGCACTCGACCGGCGGCAAAGAGAGGCTCGGTGCGATCTCGAAGATGGGCGAGCGCACGCTTCGAAGGTTGTTGTGCGGATTCCGACGATCGCGCGCATGTATTCCGATCTGATGCCGCGCAGCGTTCCGTTTTGATCGCGCGCAGGTAA
>JAIEOM010000153.1 GCA_019750455.1 Sphingomonadales bacterium
GCAGGCCCTCCGCCGTGAGCCGGTAGAGCGCGGGGGCATCCAGACGCAGCGCGCCGCTCCACCCGTCCGCGCCCTGCGTCAGCGGCAGGCGCTGGCCGCCGACCAGTTGCAGCGCGGCAGCAGAGGGCTGGGGCGCGAAGGCGAAGGTCCATTCGATGCGCGATCCCTGCGGCGCGCGGACATCGAGGCTGTCGGAAAAGCGCGGCGGCAGGCCCGTATAGGCGGGCGGCACGATCCGGACGCGCTGCCCGGTGAGGCGCGGTACGCCGGGGGCGGGGGCGGTGCCGTCAGCAGTCGGGGCGAGCGGGGGCGGAGCGCTCGCCTGCATCTGCCACACGGCGATCCCCGCCAGCGCCGCCGCGCCGATGCCCCATACGAGCGCAATCCGTCCCCGCGCCCAGCCATCGGCGAGGCTGGCGGGATCGATGGCGGCCACGCGGGCGGCGATGCGTTCTGCCTGAAGTGTCTCGAAGGGAGAGCGGTGTTTGGGTGTGAAGACCAGCGCGGCGCTATCCTCAAGCGCGGCCTCGCGGGCGTTGAGGCGGCGCACAAGCCAGCCGGAATCGAAGCGCGCGGCGATGCGGGAGGCGGCCCAGAACAGCGCCGTGCTGCCAAGAATCAACGTAATGGCCGCCACCATCAGACCCGAAATCGCCCAGCCCAATGCGGCAAGCACCAGCACGAAGGGCGCGCCCGTCAGCACCGCCCCTGTCGCCGCGCGGCGGCGGGCGGGGGCGAGCCAGATTGCGGGGGAGAGTTCGCGGCTCATCCGGCAAACCTGCGGGCGCGGGTCGCCAGCAGTCGTTCGGCGGCGAAGACCAGCGCAATCAGCACCGCCAGCCACGGTGAAAGCTCGCGCGGGGGAAGCGGAAAAGGCGCGGCGCCCGCGACCGGCGCGGCAGCAGCGGCCACCATGCGGGCAGGCGGCGGGGCGGGGGGCGCAACCAGATCGCGCAAGGCGGCAGCGAACCCTGGGGCGACCAGATCAGGCATGGCCGCCGGCTCGAGCGGGCGGGTGAAACGCATCAGCCGCCCCGCGCCGAGCATCCCGCCCTCGGCCAGCACGTCGCCCGCCTCGTCCGCCCACAAGGGCGCGCTGGCGGCGGGCATGGCGACTTCGGCGCTGGAGGCGAGCAGGGCGGTGCCGCCGTCGCTCACCCAGTCGGTAACGGCGGAGGGGACGGGGCCGGGGGCAAGCCAGACAAGCACCGCGTCACGCGGCGGGAGCGCTTCCGACGCCTCGGCAGAGAATTGCGGAGCCGCACCCCAGGCAGCAGCGGCGGCGCGGAAATAGCGGACCACCCCGGCCTGTCCGGCAGAATGGCGCACCGCCAGCACCGGAGCAGGCGCAGGCGCTGCGGTTGCCGCAGCATCAGGGCCTTCGATCACGCGCCATTCCACCTTGCGGGTAAGGCGGATCGCGCCCGCGTCCACCCCGTCCACCACCGGCGGAACCAGCACGGTGAGGGCCGCGCCTTCAGGCAATTCGGCATCGAACTGCCGGATCAGGCTGGCCAGCGCCACGCGGGCCTTGGGCGGGGCGGTGTCCACAGCAGGGAAGCCCGGCGCGATCCAGCGGGCCTCGGCTTCGCCCGCCGTCTCGCGCGCTGCTGCCGGATCGACCCAGGGGGCGACCAGCACCTGGGCGCTGTCATCCTCCCATCCCAGCACCGCAGGCCGCGCCAGCAGCAGGGCGAGCAGCGCCACCAGCAGCAGCCGCAGCGCCAACAGCAGCCATTCATCGAACCGGATGCGCTGCTTGGGCCGCGGCAGCGCTTCCAGCCAGCGCATCGCAGCAAATTCAAGCGGCACATCCTCGGTCCGCCGCCGCAAATGGACCAGCAGCGGCACGATCAGCGCGGCGAGCGCGGCAAGACCGAGCGGGGTGAGCAGCAGCAGGGTCATGCGGGCAGCGGCCCCCGCCCGAAGAACACGTGCAGCGGGCGGTCGATCGCCTCGTCGATCACATGGGCGGTGTGG
>JAIEOM010000209.1 GCA_019750455.1 Sphingomonadales bacterium
CCCACAAAACCTCCGCCAGCGCTTAACGTGATCTTTACCACGCCCGCGCCAGAACGGGCCGACACAGGTTCACCAAGGGGCGGATTACAGCCATGGACACTCTGCGCGGCGCCTTCGATTCCGATCCTTCAGCGGATCGGGGCTGGGACGCAATCGAGGAGGATAGCGCGGAGCCCGCTCCGCGTCAGCTGCCGCCCGAAGCGATCGGCCAGGACGAACGCCGCATGCAGGTGCGCGCGTACAACCACTGGGCATCCATGCTCGGCGAACGCATGTTCCCGAACATCGAAGACCTCGATCCGGCACATCTCCCCGATTTCGGCCCGCATTCGGTTCTGCTCGATTTCTCCTACGGAATCGACAATCCGACGGTGCGCTTCCTCGGCGAGAAACTGGCGCAGGAATGCGGCGGGCAGGGCGTCATCACGCGCCTTTCGGATGTACCGCCGCGTTCGCTGCTGAGCCGCATCACCGATCACTACATGCAGATTCTCGCCAACCAGGCGCCGATCGGGTTCGAGGCGGAATTCGTCAATCACGCCGGAGTCGCGATTCTCTATCGCGGCATCCTGCTGCCCTTTTCCAGCGACGACGAGACGATCGACTTCATCTACGGGGTGATCAACTGGAAAGAGATGGCCGACCAGCTGACCGCTGACGAGCTGCTGCTTGAAATCGATCAGGCGCTTGAGCTTGGCAGCGAACTGGAACTGGCCGCCGAGACCGCGCCGCGCGCTGCCGATCCGGTCACCGACTGGGCGGATTCGCCCGCGCACGAGCACGAGCATGAGCCGGCAGAGCCCGCGCCGGCCTACAACGATTTCGCTGCCGATTTCGCCGAAGCGGACCTCGGGCCTGCCGATGATGATGGCCTGCCCGACTTCAGCCAGTACACCCTCGACGATCCCGACGAGGAGTATGACGAGGACGAAGGCGAGGGCGACCTGCCCGGCTACAACTTCGCCTCGCTCGCCGATTACATCGAGGCTCCGGCCAAGAAGGCGATCGATCTGACCGCTTTCGAACCGCTGCCGCTCACCGACAGCGCCGATGTGCCCGATTACGGCTTTGTGCCCGAAATCGCGCCCGAACCGGTCCCCGTGCCGGTGTTCGACACCCTGCCCGAGCCCGAGCCCGAGCCCGAGCCCGTCTTCGAGAGTGCCGCGCCGGACGAGGAAGAGGGCTTCGCGCCGCTGGTGGCCGATCTGGCCGATGATGCGGGCCTCTACGACTGCCTCGCCGCCGCGCGCGAACTGGCCCGGGCGGCGGACACCACCGAAGACCGCAGCCGCAGCGCGCTCTATGCCGCAGTGAGCCGCGCCTATGACTTCAGCCTCGCCGCACAGGCCGCGCCGGAAGACTATGCCGAACTGATCGCCGATGCGGGTCTCACCGTGCAGGACCGCGCGCCGATGACCCCGGTGGTCAAGCTCGTGTTCGGGCATGATTACGACAAGACGCGCCTGACCGAATATGCCGCCGTCCTGACCCATGCGCACCGCCTGAGGCTGTCGCGCGGGGCGCTGGCGGGCTTCCTTGCCGAGACTGATGGCGGGGTGAAGGCGATTGTGAAGGCGGAACGCCGCCTGCGCCGCGAGGAGCAGGGCAAGCCGGTCGAGGATGCCGGTGCCGTGCGCGAGGCGCTGGCCGCGCAGCTGCGCGCGCTGGAGGCGATCACGCTGGAAGAGCTGGACGGCGCAGGCCCGGAATTCGCGCTGGTGCTGATCCGCCGCGACGAGATCGGCTGTGCGGAAATTCTCGCCGAACTGCCCGAGGACGTCGCCCAGATCGAACGCGCCGCGCGCAAGATCGCGGGATAAGGCCCCGCGCCGCGCTGACGCGCGACACGGACCTTCCGCCCGCCCTTCACATTGCGTTCAGCCGCCAGTCCGGTAGGGTGGCGGCAATGCGCGGTCGTCCCAATCCCCTGACTGTCTGCCTCGCGCTGCTGGCGAGCCTGCTGTTCGCGGTCCAGCCCGCGA
>JAIEOM010000040.1 GCA_019750455.1 Sphingomonadales bacterium
CCTATCTTTTTCGTCCATCCCAAGGACATGGGCGGCATGCTTACCGAGATCATGGAGACGCCCAAAGAGGGCACGCACTGGTCGAACTGAACCCCCGGAGAAACGAATGTCCTACGAAACCATCCGCGTCACCCGCGAAGGCCCGCTGCTCACCATCACCCTCAACCGCCCCGAGCGGCTCAATGCCATGCCGCCCGCGATGGCGGACGAGCTGGGGCAGGCGTTCTACGATCTGGGCGACGCGCGCGCTGTGCTGATCACCGGCGAGGGCAAGGGCTTCTGTTCCGGCGCGGACCTTTCGGCGCGGGGTGCGGGGAGTGCGCTGGGGAGCAAGGGCGGGAGCCACGAGGCGCTGATCAATCATTACAATCCCGCGATCAGTCAGCTCATCCGCGCGCAGGTGCCGGTGATCTGCGCAGTCAACGGCCCGGCGGCGGGAGTGGGGTGCAGTCTCGCGCTGGCGGCTGACTTCACCATCGCGGCCAAGAGCGCGTACTTCCTGCAAGCCTTCGTCAATATCGGCCTGGTGCCCGATGGCGGCTCGACCTGGCTGCTCACCCGCGCGATCGGCCGCGCGCGCGCGACGCGGATGATGATGCTGGGCGAGAAGATTTCCGGCACGCAGGCCGAGGAATGGGGCCTCGTCTACAAGTGTGTCGATGATGCCGACCTGATGACGGAAGCCCGCGCGCTGGCCGAGAAGCTGGCGAACGGCCCGACGGTCGCCTACGCCACGATGAAGCGCAACATCGCCACTGCGCTCGATCAGAACCTGCAAATGGTGCTGCTCGCCGAGGCCGAAGGCCAGCGTATCGCCGGCGCGACCAAGGACGCGATGGAGGGCGGCATGGCCTTCCTCCAGAAGCGCAAGGCGGAATTCAAGGGGGAGTAATTTCTCCATTCGTCACCCCAGCGAAAGCTGGGGCCTAGGGCTGCATGAGGTGCCAGCTTTCGCTGGCATGACGGATATGCTTAGGGAAGCGACATGACCCAAAAACCGACCTTCTCCGACTGGAACGCCCTCGCCGCCAAGGAGGTGAAGGGCCGCGACCTGACCTGGCACACGCCCGAAGGTTTCGCGATCAAACCGCTCTATACGGCGGAAGATCACGCAGGCTTCGACCCCGGCCTCCCCGGCTTCGCGCCTTTCACCCGGGGCGTGAAGGCGAGCATGTATGCGGGCCGCCCGTGGACCATCCGCCAATATGCGGGCTTCTCGACCGCCGAGGAATCCAACGCCTTCTACCGCCGCAATCTCGCGATGGGGCAGAAGGGGCTCTCGGTCGCTTTCGACCTTGCCACCCACCGCGGCTATGACAGCGATCACCCGCGCGTCGTCGGCGATGTCGGCAAGGCCGGGGTGGCGATCGACACGGTCGCGGACATGGAGATCCTGTTCGACCAGATCCCGCTCGATTCCATGAGCGTTTCCATGACGATGAACGGCGCGGTGATCCCGGTGCTCGCCTTCTTCATCGTCGCGGCGGAACGTCAGGGCGTGTCGCAGGACAAGCTGGATGGCACCATCCAGAACGACATTCTCAAGGAGTTCATGGTCCGCAACACCTATATCTACCCGCCCGAGCCTTCGATGCGGATCATCTCCGACATCATCGCATATACCTCGGCCAACATGCCGAAATTCAACAGCATTTCGATTTCGGGCTACCACATGCACGAGGCCGGGGCGACGGCGGTGCAGGAGCTCGCCTTCACCATCGCCGACGGCAAGGAATACGCCACTCGGGCGATGAACGCGGGGCTCGATATCGACGCCTTCGCGGGCCGTCTCAGTTTCTTCTTCGGCATCGGCATGAACTTCTTCATGGAGATCGCCAAGCTGCGCGCCGCACGCACCTTGTGGTGGCGGGTGATGGACGGCCTGGGGGCGAAGGACGAACGCTCCAAGATGCTGCGCACCCACTGCCAGACCAGCGGCGTCAGCTTGCAGGAGCAGGACCCCTACAACAACGTCATCCGCAC
>JAIEOM010000019.1 GCA_019750455.1 Sphingomonadales bacterium
CCCAAGCAGTGGAGCGGGCTGGTCAAGGCGTTCGGCGTGGCCGAGGGCATCGCCGCTCTGGAAGCCGAGCATGGCGTGCGCTTTGCCGACGGCGACACCCCCCGCTTCCAGCACCGCGCAGCGCTGTTCGCGCTGTTCCAGAGCGCGGCGGACGGCTTGGATTACGCCGAGCTTGAGAAGCGCATGGTCGCCGAAGCCTGCACCTTCGAACGGTACCGCACGGCCTACGAAGCCGCGAATGATCCCGTGCTGATCGCGGAGAACCCGCTGTTCGGCCCCTCGCCCGCCAACCCCTCGGGCTTCGCCTATCCCGCCACCCGCAGTTTCGCGAACCTGCCCGGGCAAGAGGCGGGCGACCCCGCGCCTGCGCCTTATCTCGGGCAGCATTCCGAAGAGGTGCTGGCGGAGAAGCTGGGCCTGTCCTCGGGCGCGATCGGCAAGCTGGTGGATGCGGGGACGGTGGCGCTGAGCGACCAACACACCACCCGTTTGCCCTGAGCTTGTCGAGGGGCCGTCCTTCTTGAAGAAAAGGGCAGGGCTTCGACAGGCTCAGCCCGAACGGAAATTGAGGTAGTCATGACCAGAAGAGCCGCCATCTGCACCCCGCTGCGCACGCCCGTGGGCAAGTTCCTCGGCGGGCTTTCGAGCATGAACGCCGGACAGCTGGGCGCGGTCATTCTCAAGGCGCTGATGGAACGCAGCGGGATCGATCCGGCGCGGGTGGACGACGTCGTGTTCTCCCAAGGCTACGGTAATGGCGAGGCGCCCGCGATCGGCCACTGGGCATGGCTCGCGGCGGGTCTCCCCATCGAAGTCCCCGGCTTCCAGCTTGACCGGCGCTGCGGATCGGGGGTGCAGGCGGTCGCGACGGCGGCGATGATGGTCGAGACCGGAATGGCCGACGTGGTCGTGGCGGGCGGCGTCGAGTCCATGTCCAATGTCGAACATTACACCCTCGCCGCGCGCGGGGGCGTGCGAATGGGCGATATGGTGCTGCATGACCGCCTCTCGCGCGGGCGCGTGATGAGCCAGCCGGTCGAACGCTTCGGGGTGATTACCGGCATGATCGAGACGGCCGAGAACCTCGCCAAGGATTACGGCATCACCCGCGAAGAGGCTGACGCTTTCGCGGTCCGGTCGCACCAGAACGCGGCGCGGGCGTGGGCGGAGGGCAAGTTCGCCGAACAGCTCGTCCCCGTCGAGATCCCGAGCCGCAAGGGCGATCCGGTGATCTTCGACCATGACGAGGGCTACCGCACCGATGCCTCGATGGAGACCCTCGGCAAGCTCGCCCCCATCGACCTTCGCCGCGACCCCGCCGCCATCGTCACCGCGGGCAATGCCAGCCAGCAGAACGATGCGGCCGCCGCGTGCCTGGTGGTCGCCGAGGACAAGCTTGAGGAATTGGGCCTGACCCCCATGCTGTGGTTCGGCGGCTGGGCGGCGGCGGGGTGCGATCCGTCGCGCATGGGGATCGGCCCGGTGCCTGCGGTCGAGCGTCTGTTCGAACGGCGCGGGTATAGCTGGGACGATATCGGCATGGTCGAATTGAACGAGGCCTTCGCGCCGCAGGTGCTCGCCGTGCTCAAGGGCTGGGGGTGGAGCGCGGACGACAGCCGCCGCGAGATACTCAACGTCAATGGCTCGGGCATCAGCCTCGGCCACCCCATCGGTGCAACTGGTGGGCGCATCCTTGCCGACATGGCGCACGAAATGCACCGGCGCGGGGTGCGCTACGGGCTTGAAACCATGTGCATCGGCGGCGGCCAGGGCATCGCCGCGGTGTTCGAGCGCGCCGTATGAACTTCGACCCGTGGATCGGGCGCGAGGTGCGCGCCAAGGACCGGCTCGATGAAGGGCTGGCCGACCGCTGGCTCGCCACCTTCGATCTGCCGCGCCCCCACCCCGCGATCATGCCGCAGGGCATCCACTTCGCGCTCTGCACCCCCGAGGCGCCGACCGCCAAGCTGGGCGAGGACGGGCA
>JAIEOM010000097.1 GCA_019750455.1 Sphingomonadales bacterium
TAGGGCCGGATGATGCCATCGTGATCTATGATGACAGCGCGATCCGCACCTCGGCCCGCGCATGGTTCGTGCTGACTGCCAGCGGGCGCGGCAATGTCGCGATCCTCGACGGGGGCCTCGCCAAGTGGCGCGCCGAAGGCCGCCCGCTTGAAGGCGGTGCAGCGGATGTTGCGCCTGCCGCCCCTGCCGCCTTCACCGGCCCCACCCGCGTGCGGACCAAGGCGGACATGCTCGCCAATCTCGAAAGCCGCTCCGCACAGGTGCTCGATGCGCGCAGTGCCGACCGGGTTTACGGCAGCGGGATCGATCCCGTCCACGGCGGGCAGAACGGTCGCATTCCGGGCGCGAAAAATCTGCCCTTCACCGCGGTGTTCAACGAGGACGGCACCTACAAATCGCCCGCAGAACTGCGCGCGCTGCTCACCGCAGCGGGCATCGACCTGTCGCAGCCCGTCACCGCATCCTGCGGCAGCGGCGTCACCGCCAGCGTGCTGCTGTTCGCGCTGCATCTGGTGGGCGTGGACGATGCCGCGCTCTATGATGGCAGCTGGAGCGAATGGGGCGCCGATCCCGATACGCCCAAGCAGCAGGGCCCCGATCTATGAGTGGCGGCGGGGACGACAGGCATCTGAAGCCCGCCACCCGCGTGGTGCGCGGCGGGCGGCGCAAGGAGTGGACAGGGCCGGTGGTCAACCCGCCCGTCTGGCGCGCCTCGACCCACCTTTACGATACCGATGCTGACCGGCAGGCGGCGGGCGGCAACAATGCCGACGGGCAGTTCTTCTATGGCCGGCGCGGCGCGCCGACCCAGTGGGCGCTGGCTGAGGCGCTGACGCAGCTCGAACCGGGCGCAGCGGGCACGGTGCTCTACCCCAGCGGCGTGGCGGCGATTGCGGGGATTATGCTGGCGGTTCTGAAGCCCGGCGACACGCTGCTGATGAGCGACAACGCCTATGATCCCACCCGCAGCATGGCGACCGGCCTGCTGGCGCGTCTCGGCGTGACGACGCATTTCTTCGACCCGCGCGACGGGGCGGCCTATGCCGCGCTGCTGGCCAAGGGCGCGAAGGCGGTGTGGCTGGAGGCACCCGGCAGCCTGACCTTCGAGATGACCGATGTGCCCGCCCTCGCCGCGCTTGCCAAGGAGCATGGCGCGGTGACGATGATCGACAACACCTGGGCGAGCCCCCTCGGCTTTGCTGCGCTGGAGCATGGCTGCGACATCGTGATGATGAGCCTTTCCAAGCATGTCGGCGGCCATTCCGACCTGATGATGGGCAGCGCGAGCGCGGGCAAGCGCTGGTATGCGGCGCTGCGGCGCGTGTCGCAGGAGCTGGGGCAGGTCGTCTCCCCCGACGATGCGGCGCTGGCGGCGCGGGGCCTGCGGACGATGGGCGTGCGGCTGGAAGCGCAGACCCGCGCGGCCTTGCAGGTGGCGCAGTGGCTGGAAGCGCAGCCGCAGGTCGCACGCGTGCTCTGCCCGCTATTGCCCTCGGACCCCGGCCATGCCCTGTGGAAGCGCGATTTCGCCGGGGGGTGCGGGCTGTTCTCTTTCGTGCTGGCGAGCGATGATCCGCAGGCCGCCGCCCGCGTCGCCGATGCGCTCCAGCTGTTCGGCATCGGCTATTCCTGGGGCGGCTACGAAAGCCTCGCCCTGCCGATCGCCCCGCAGACCTATCGCAGCATCATGCCCTGCCCTACCGGCGGCGCGCCCGCGCTGCGCCTGTCGATCGGGCTGGAGGACCCTGAAGACCTGATCGCCGACCTCGCCGCCGCGCTGGCACTACTGTGATGGCCGCCGCGCCGCCAGCCGAGCCCGTCACCGGCGCAGACGTTGTGCGCGAGGACCTCGCCGAACGCTCACAGACCATCGGCGGGATCGCCAACCGGCTGGATTCCTTCGCCGTAGAACTGGGTGACTGGCGGGTCTCGGCCTTCGATGTGATCTTCGCCGTGGGCGCGGTGCTGCTGGTGCTCGCCTTCGC
>JAIEOM010000273.1 GCA_019750455.1 Sphingomonadales bacterium
GAGGATGACGCGAACGAGGCCAGCCTGCTCGCCGATCCCAAGGAGCGGGCCGAGCATCTTATGCTGCTCGATCTGGGGCGCAATGATGTGGGCCGCGTGGCGGCAGCGGGCACGGTGGAGGTCACCGACAGCTTCACCATCGAACGCTACAGCCACGTGATGCACATCGTCAGCAATGTGGTCGGGCAGCTCGATCCGTCGAAAGACGCCCTCGATGCGCTCTTCGCGGGCTTCCCGGCGGGCACCGTCTCGGGCGCGCCAAAGATCCGCGCCTGCGAGATCATCGCCGAGCTGGAGCCGGAAACGCGCGGCGCATATGCGGGCGGGGTGGGCTATTTTGCGCCTGATGGAAGTCTCGATTCCTGCATCGTGCTGCGCACAGCCGTTGTGAAGGACGGGGTGATGCATGTGCAGGCGGGCGCGGGGATCGTTGCGGACAGCGATCCTGATTACGAACTCGCCGAATGCCGTGCCAAATCTGGCGCGCTGATCGCCGCCGCGCGAGAGGCCGTGCGGGTGGCGGGCGAACCGGGGTACGGGCAATGAAGCGCGGCGCTGTGCTTTTCTCGGCATGCCTCGCGCTGGCCGCCTGTTCGGAGGCGCCTGCGGGCGAAGCGGTGACCAAGATCCGGTTCGATGGCTCGCAGGTCGAAGAGCCCATCCCGGGCCCTGCCGAAACCCCGGTCGATGGCAGTCCCTCGGCATGCGAGGCCGTGGTGTTCGAAGGCCTCGCCCTCACCCACTGCATCGCCGATCCCGCACAACATCGCATCGCCGTGGCGAACGTCGGGCCGGACAAGCAGCCCTTTGCCTCGCTTGCCGCCTTTGCCGCCAGCGTCGATCCGGCCACCATCGCCTTCGCCATGAACGGCGGGATGTACGGCGATGACCTCAAGCCGATCGGCTACTACGTCCAGAACGGCGAGCGACTGAAGGAACTGGACCGCGGGGACGGGGACGGCAATTTCTACATGAAGCCCAACGGCGTGTTCTTCGGCTCGGGCGGAAGCTGGCGCGTGCTGGGCAGCAACACCTTCTTCAACACCGTGGGCGACCGGCCGCAGTTCGGCACCCAGTCCGGCCCGCTGCTGCTGGTGGACGGCAAGCTTCACCCGGAGATCCAGGACGATGGCCCCTCGCGCGCGATCCGCAACGGCGTGGGCGTGGATGCGGGCGGCAAGGCGCATTTCGTGATTTCCGATGTGCCGGTGAGCTTCGGGCAGCTCGCGCGCTATTTCCGCGATGTATTGAAGGTGCAGAACGCGCTTTATCTCGACGGGCAGGTATCGAGCCTGTGGGACCCGGCGCGCGGGCGCATGGACAAGGGCCGCGTCGGCCCGATCATCGTGGTGACGAAGCGCGCGGCGGCTCCGGCGGCAACCGCGACACCGGCACCGGCAGAGGCAGGCGCGCAATGATTCTCGTCATCGACAATTACGACAGCTTCACCTTCAACCTGGTCCATTACCTGATGGAGCTGGGGGCCGAGGTACGCGTCGAGCGCAATGATGCGCTGACCGCTTCCGAGGCGCTGCGAACCAATGCGGCGGGCTTCCTGATCTCGCCCGGCCCCTGCACCCCCAACGAGGCGGGCATCAGCCTCGATCTGGTCGCGGCCTGTGCGGATGCGGGCAAGCCCCTCATGGGCGTGTGTCTGGGGCATCAGGCCATCGGCCAGCATTTCGGCGGCACGGTGCAGCGCGGCGGATTGATGCACGGCAAGACCTCGCCTGTCACGCATGACGGTACGGGCGTGTTTGCGGGCCTGCCCTCACCCTTCATCGCCACCCGCTATCACAGCCTTGAGGTGGTGAATGTGCCGCCGGAGCTGGTCGCCAATGCCCATGCCGAAACGCCCGGCAGCGATCACCCCAGCGTGATGGGCTTCCGCCATGCCAGCCTCGCGATCCATTCGGTGCAGTTCCACCCCGAAAGCATCGCTACCGAGCATGGCCATGCCCTCCTCGCGAACTTCGTGCGCCTGTGCGGGATGGAGCCGGTGCTGCCATCAAGGCTGACCGCATGAGCCTGCT
>JAIEOM010000255.1 GCA_019750455.1 Sphingomonadales bacterium
TGCGGCTCCAGCAAATCCGCGACTGGATCAGCGGGCAAGCCTTTGGCGATTTGCGGCAATATCGGCTGGCGGACGGCCTCGTCATGCACTGAGCGCGGCTCCCCGATCTGGTGCCCGCCGCAATCATCACGCTGCTGCGCCCGCTGATCGGGACGCAGGCGGCGGAAGTGGCGGCGGTGATTGCGTGGCCGCTGATGCTGTTTGCCGTGATGCTCGCGCTGGTCGCTGCGATCACCCGGCGGCTGGCGCCCGAGGCGGCCCGCACCGCGATCGTGATTGCCGGGATCGGCTATCCGGTGACGACGTTGTTCGCGCCGGGGCGGATCGATCATCACGGGCTGCAAATCGTGCTGATGCTGATTGCGTTACGCGCGCTGCTGGCGGTGCCGGGCTGGGCGAGCGGCGCGGTGGCCGGGGCGGCGATGGCGACGAGCCTGATCGTCGGGATGGAGCTGGCGCCGGTTCTGGGCCTCATGGCGCTGTCCGTCTGGGTCGCGTGGTGGTGGGGGCGCGGCGGCACATCCGGACAGCTAGCCGGGCTCGGCACGGGCCTGGCGAGCGGGCTGGCGATCGGCGCCGCGGTTTTTGCAACGAGCGGCTGGAATTACGCCGCGTGCGACAGCTTCACCCGCCAGCTATGGATCATCGCGCAAGTCGGCGCCGCCATCCCGCTGGTGCTCGGGCTGGCGAGCCCGGTGCTTGGCTCAAGGTCGCTGCGGATGGCAGCGAGCCTTGGGCTTGGCGGGATGCTGGCGCTGCCGCTGCTGCCCTTTGCCCAGGCCTGTGCGTCGCCCTATGGCGCCGTCGACCCGCTGGTGTCGCGCTTGTGGCTCGATCATGTCGGCGAAGCGCAGTCGCTGTTCGCCGCCCCGCTGGCGACGACGCTGGCCTATGGCGGGCTGCTGATCGCCGGGATTGCCGCCACGGCGTGGCAAGTCGCGCGCGCCCCGCACCCGGGCTGGGCGCTGCTGCTGGCGATCACGCTTGCCGCGCTCGGCGTGGCGTGTTTCGAGCTGCGCGGTGTCTATGCGGGCGTGGTTGCGGGCGTGCCGGCACTCGCCGTCGTCATCGGCGCGGCGCGGGCGCGAGGGGCACTCTGGCTCGCGGGGGCCTGGCTCGGTTCGGCGGGCATGCTCTACCCGATTGCCGCACAAGCGCTTGTCGCGGACAGCCCCGCCACACCCGGATGCGATGCGCAGGCGGCGCTCGCCCGCTTGGTGCCCGCGACGATCATGGCGCCGATCGATGTCGGCGCCTATACCGTCGCACAGAGCCGCCACCGCGTGATTGCCGCCCCCTATCACCGCAACAATGCCGGCAATGCCGCGATGTATCACTTTTTTCTGGGCACCCCCGATTCGGCCCGCGTCATCGCAGGCGAGTGGCGCGTCGATTACGTGCTGCTGTGCCCCGGCGATTTCGCCGAGATCGACCGGGCGACCGCGCGCAATCCCCATACCGTGCTGGCGCAATTGCGCGCTGGCCACCCTCCGCCATGGCTAATTCCTGTCGGCGGCCTGCCACGCGCCCAGCTGTGGCGGGTTGCAGCACGCTTGCGGGAAGCCCCCCGCGCAGACTAGAGCGCAAAGATGGCGGGCAAGATTCACTGGTGGCAAACGCGTTGGTTCGTCGTTGCGATGGCGCTGATCGCCGCGATTCCGCTGTTATGGCCCGCCGTGCCGCCGCTGGTCGATCTGCCCGGGCATATGGGCCGTTACCGTGTGCAGCTATCGGGCGATCAAATGCCCTGGCTGGGCGACTGGTATAACTTCAAATGGTCGCTGATCGGCAATCTGGGCTTTGATCTGCTGATCATCCCGCTCGCGCCGATTTTCGGGCTTGAGCTGACCGTCAAGCTGCTCGTCATCAGCATCCCCGTGCTCACCGTAACGGGGTTGCTATGGATTGCCCGCGAAGTGCATGGGCGCGTGCCCGCCACGGCGCTGTTCGCGCTGCCGCTGGCCTATAGCTTTCCGCTGCACTTCGGCTTTGTGAACTTCGCGCTGTCGATGGCGCTGGCGCTGAACATGTTCGGGCTGTGGCTGTGGCTGGCGCGGCACAA
>JAIEOM010000126.1 GCA_019750455.1 Sphingomonadales bacterium
CCTTCGGGAAATGCGACGGCCTCGATCGCGTCGTGCATCGGCAGCCCGCGCTCGATGTAAGCCTCGATCCGCGCGAAGACGTCAGGGCTCGATGAGTAGAGTGCTGCCGAATAGCGGTCGAGGACGAGCCGTCCGATGCTTTCGGTATCGGGGCCGCGGATGAAGATGTCCGAATAATCGGTGCCATTGCGCTTCAATGAGCGCAGGAGCGCCTCTGTGAGATTGTCCATCTCGAAGCGATCCGAATTGCGGAAGTCCGAGATGGTCTCGCCCTTCTGCTGGAGGATCAGGAACCAGTCAGAGTTTTCCAGCGCGGCCCGCGACCCTTCTGACTTGTAGTAGTCGTGGATCGACTGCGTGGCCGTAATCAGCGCGCCGCCATATTTGCGGCATGTGCGCGAATAGGTCTCGACGAAGTCGGCCATCGCCCCACCCTTGAGCATCTGCCAGGCCTCATCGATGATCAAAGGCTTCGGCGTCGCGCGGTCCATCCGGCGCATGACCTGCGAGGCAATGAACATGATCGACGTGAGCACAACGCCGCGCAGCTCCTCGCGGGTCGCAAGGTCAGAGAGCTCGAAAACCGTCAGATCAGCGGACAGGTCGAGATTGGCATCGCCCAGAAAGAAGCGGCCGAAAGTGCCCTTTGCCGCGAATGGCAGGAGAGAGGTTGCCAGATCATAGGCACAAGGGTGCTGGGCCTGCCCGAGCGCGGCAATCACATGGTCGACAGTCCCGTCACGGCCATGCTCTTCCCAAACGAGATTGACCGCCTGGTCGATAAGCCCCCGCTCGGTGTCGTTGAGCCGGGTTTCGTTGCGCGCCATCTGCGCGATGATTGATTTGAGCATCGCGAGGCAATCGACCAGATAGTCGTCGTCTTCGCGCGCCAGATGCTCATCGATCATCCGGAACGGGTTGATCGAGATCCCGGAGGACAGTTTGAACTCGGTGAAGGTGCCGCCTAGAGCCTTCGCCATATGCTCGAAGCTACGGCCATCATCGATCACGATGGTCTTGGCCCCAACCCCTGCAAAGCTCGCGGTCAAATCCTGAAGGAGGACCGACTTGCCAGAACCGGACTTGCCCGCGATCGCAACATTGTGGTTGCCAGCGGTGTTCTGGAACGGCGACCAGAACTGTGGCTGACCGCGCCTTCCGATGAACAGCAGATGGGGAATGTTGCCCCCGACATACTCTCCCTGGATCGGCGCGATGGCTGCGACATTGGCCGAGCGCATCGTCCGCAGGCGCTTCATGCGCTTCAGATCATGGTCGAGCCCGTCGGCAAGCAGCAGCGGGAAGTGCGCCATGAAAGCGGGCAACTGGATATGGGTCTCGTCGATCAGGTCCCATCCCGTGGCCTTGTAGAGCGCTTTGAGTGTGCGCTCGCAGGGCTCGCCCCGGCCCTTGGGCGCAATGATCGAGACGGCGTAGTAGCAGGATACCAGCTTCTCGCCCTGCTTGACCCTGTCGGCCACGAACTGCCATTCGGCGGCCTCGGTCCGCAGCTTAGGAACGAGCTTGACGCCCTTGCCATCGGCCAGCGACGTCGTTCGTGCGAACTTGTATCCCGCCCTTGCTTCGGAGGATTCCGGGCCCGGGATGATCCCGCAGACCGTCTGGAGCACTGGACAGGGAAGACTGAGCTTGGGATTGAAAATGTCGCCAATGATCTTCTGGGTATCCCAGGGTGCCCAGCGATCGGGGAAGCCTCGCACTGCCATGGTACGGACGTCGAACCTCTCGGGCACAAAGTCCTTCAGCTCGGGGACACCCGATGCGACGGCGCCCGTCGGCCTCAGCGATTGGGCATGGAGGACAAGGCGGTCCTTCTCGACGTGCGTGACCAGATCGCGCCGCACACATTGCTCGTTGATCGGATCGAACCGGTTGTAGTCGGGGACCTCGTCTCCCGCACCGTTCGACGGCGCAAGGATCTCGTCGAACAGGCGGATGAGATCGATCGGCGCGAACTGCCGGACCGGGACATTGATCGATTCCAGCGCCGAAATGATCCCGTCGCGCATCGTAACGAGGTCATCATTGGTGAGACTGGACCCTTGCCC
>JAIEOM010000187.1 GCA_019750455.1 Sphingomonadales bacterium
GTTCCATGCTCCACCTGCGCTGGGCGGCGGCGAATATCGACGCCGACGAATTCGACGACCCGCTCGACCTGAAGCTGGATCGCAAGGCGGCGACCCGTCATCTCGCCTTCAGTCAGGGGCCGCGTTCGTGCCCAGGCTCGAACATCTCGCGGCTCGAACAGATGATCGCGTGGGACAGGCTCGCCGATGCCTTCGCCGATCTCGCCTACGCACCGGGCAACGACTTCCGCCATCAGGGCGGGATCATGCTCGGCATCTATCGCCTGTTTCTCAACCTCACCCCCGCCTGAAGGGAGACGCTACGCATGGCCAGTCTGCTCGCGCACATAACAATCCAGCCCGGCAAGGAGGACAAGTGGGAGGCGATCATGCGCGACATGGTCCACCAGACCTTCGGCACCGAAGACGGCGTGATCCGCTACGAATACTGGAAGGGGCAGGCGCCGCTCAGCTACTACTGCCTGCTCAGCTTCAAGGACAAATGGGCCTTCTACCACCACCAGATGTCCGACCATCACGAAGGCCATGATTTCGCCGATGTGCTGGCGGGGATCAGGCTCGAATATCTCGATCCGGTCGAGGGCGCGGGCGGGGGGCTGCCGCATACGGTCGATCCGGCGCTGCCCGATGATGCCTCCGATGCGATGCGCACCGCGCAGGAGCGTTTCCCCCTCGACATCGCACCCTGGTGGAGTGGCCGGGCATGAGTATCGACGCGGCTGTGCAGGCGCTGCTCGACAAGCAGGCGATCACCGAGGTGCTGCAACGCTATTCGCGCACGCTCGACTGGCTGGATGATGCAGGGCAGGCGGGCTGTTTCTGGCCCGATGCGCACATCGACTACGGCTTCTTCACCGGCAGCGCGGCGGATTTCCTGCCGGTGGTGATGGCGATAGAGCGCGCCAGCCAGCGGCGCTGGCATTTCCTGTCGACCCCGTCGATCGCGCTGCATTCCCCAGACCGGGCGAGCGTCGAATGTTACGGCTTTGCCACCGGCATCCGCGAGGGCGGGGACGGCACGTGGTCCGGCGGGCTTTATGGCGGGCGCTATCTCGACGAATTCGAGAGGCGGGACGGCGAATGGCGCATCGCACAGCGCAAATACATCATGGACTGGAAACTGCCGCTGGAGGACCAGCCCGGTAACGATCCCAACCCGGATTTCCCCCTGCCGGTGCTCCAGATCATCGCCAGCGGGCATCCCGATTACCGGCGGATGTGACCTACTCCCCCGCCGGGTCCATGTAATCGCGGTAATAGGTGAGCTTGCCGCCCTCGACCTTGTAGATGCCCACACCCCCGCGCGGGGACGCGCCGTCCATGTGCATCGTCCAGCGCGCCCAGACGGCGTGATCGTCGCCGCAGATTTCATCGACGGTGAAGTGGACCTTCCGGTCGCCCATCTCCTTCACCATCGTGGTCATGAACCCCCTGATCGCCTCGCGGCCCCGGTATTGCCCCCAGATCGGGTCTTCGAGGAAAGCATCCTCGGCGAAGAGATCGACCAGCTTGGTGTAGTCGCCGCTGTCCTGGATGCGCCAGAATTCCTCGATCACGCGCTGTGCTTGGCCGGGCATTGCCTGTCTCCCTCGCTGTTTCGCGCAATCTGCCATGCCGGCCCGCGCCCACGCCCCTGCGAAAATGGCGAGGGTTACGCTGCGGCACCCTGCGGTATCCTGCGGGGGAAGGAGAGACACCATGTCCACCATCCCCCGCGTATCCTCTGCCGTGTCGGGAGAGCCGCCGCATTTCGGTTCGGTGCTCGCCCACCAGCCCGCCATCGCGGAGAGCTTCTTCGCGCTCTATGGCCGCTTCTGGGGCTCGGACGTGCTGGCGGCGCGGATCAAGGAGGTGGCGCGGATGCGCAATGCGCGCGTCACCGAATGCGGGTTCTGCCGCAATGTCCGCTTCGACAAGGCGCTCGGGCAGGGGCTGGGCGAGGAGGTCGTGGACGACATCACCGATGGCTACGAGACCTCGGCGAAGCTCACCGATACCGAAAAGGCGGTGCTGAAGTTCACCGATGCGCTGATCCACGACCCCGAATTGCTGAACGGCGATGCGCGCGCGGC
>JAIEOM010000132.1 GCA_019750455.1 Sphingomonadales bacterium
CCCGCGAGGGTCGGGGCGGGGAGCCAGCCCTTTGCGCGGAAGCGCTCCGCCACCTTGCGCCCGCGCTCCATGTCGACCGGCGAGGCGCGCATCAGCTCGTTCGCGGCGGTGGAGGGGAAGCGCAGGGGGTCCATCAGCACCTCGCGCACATGCTCGTAGCGCGAGACGACGTAAATCTGCGTGCCGGGAATATTGTAGACCGGCGCCTCGTCGCGAAGCTGTTTGTAAGCCTCGTAAGGGCACTGCTGGAGCGCGGGGTCGAACAGGTTGATCTGGGGCTGGTTCATCAGCGCACCTCGATCTTGTCGGCACCCCAAGGGGCGATCTTTTCTGCTGTCTTGAAGGCCTCGGGCAGTTCCTCGACCATGTGATACGTCGCTGCGAGCCGTCCGAAGCCGACGAAGAAGGCGACCGTCATGCCGAGCTCGACGATCTGGGCCTCGCTGAAGTGCTGGCGGAGTTCGGCATAGACGCCGTCGTCGATCGCCAAGTGATCGGTTGCCATCAGCTCGCCGTAACGGATCGCCACTTTCTCCGCGGCGGTGAGATTTTCGGCCTCCTGCGGGCGCTCCAATGAACACACCAGCCCCTCGGTCACGCCGTCGGCGACCGCATCCGAATAGCGGATCGCCATGCAGGAACGGCATTGGTTGAAGAAGGCGACGCGCAGCCGCACCAGTTCCACCAGCCGTTCGGGCAAAGTGCGGCCCCGCTTCAGCGCGCCGCCGAAGCCCATCAGCCCCAGCGCCTGTTCGGGGCAATGCGCGAAGTAGCGGGTGAGGCCCTGTTCCAGATCGGTGAGATTGTCCGGCTGGATCGCCGCGACAAGGCGCGCGTCCCACTGGTCAGGGGGAAGCTTCTCGATACGGCTCACAGGTCTCTCTCCCTACATGGGCGGCACTGGCAAATTAGCCCGTTTCCGTAAGGTCGAGGCTGCGGGACAACCCCCGCATCAGCAATTGGCGGATTCGCTAAGCGGCGAGGCGCCCCGCGTTGGGAGAGGCGGATTGCAGGCGGAAGCACCCCGCACCTTGGCCGAGGTCGACCTGTTCGCTCCGGGCGCGCAGGAGCACTGGTACGAGGCCTATGCGATCCTCCACGCCGAGGCCCCGGTGCAGCGTCTCCCCGGCGAGGGGCTGACCCCGGGCACCGATGCTTTCGTCCTCACCAAGTACGAGGACGTGCGCCGCGTGGTGATGGACTGGGACCGCTTCCCGCCGACGCTCTCGCTGCTGGTCGCGCATATCCAGGCCTCGGGCGAGATGCCCACCCACATCCCCGATATCGACGCGATGGTGGCGAGCATCGTCTCGCTGCGCCCCGATCCCGAGCTGTGGCGCGCGCACCGCAAGGAGCTGACCGATCCGTGGGTCGGCCCGGGCTGCACGCGGCATGCAGCGATGATCACCGGCCATGTCGACGATCTGATCGCGGGGATGCTGGCCAAAGCCCGCGCCGGGGAGGCGGTCGATTTCGTCGCCGACTTCGCCCGGCCCCTGCCGCAGCGGGTGATGGCGAGCGTGCTCGGCTTTCCGCTCGAGGACATCCCCCGGCTCGAGCAATGGGGCAATGCGCAGGTCATGTCCTATGTGATCGGGACGACCCACAAGAACATCCTCACCCCCGAACAAGCGTCCGAGAAGTTCCGGATGCTGGCGGGGATGAAGGAATATGTGGCCGAGCAGACCGCCCGGAAGCGCGCCAATCCGCAGGACGACATGGTGAGCTTCCTCACGCAGGTCGAATATCAGGCGCTCGGGCGCAAGCTCACCGACGACGAGATCAACGGCGTGGTCTACGCTATGGTGATCGGCGGGCTGGAGACGACGCAATATGCGCTGGCCGAACAGGCGCAACTGCTGTGCGAGCGGCCGGGGATGTTCGGCGCATTGCGCGGTGATCGGAGCGCGATCCGCACCTTCATCGAGGAAGGGATGCGGCTGCGCTCGCCGACGCAGGGCCTCTCGACCCGCATCTGCGCCCATGACGAGGTGTTTCAGGGCGTCGCGGTGCCCGCCGGTTCCATGCTCCACCTGCGCTGGGCGGCGGCGAATATCGACGCCGACGAATTCGACGACCCGCTCGACCTGAAGCTG
>JAIEOM010000060.1 GCA_019750455.1 Sphingomonadales bacterium
CCCGGCCACTCGAGTGAGCGACCGGGCCAGGACATCAGGAGGAGGGTGAGGCGTTCAGGCAGCCACTGCCGTGTCTTCGGCGGCGCCTTCGGATTCCCCTTCGGCATCCAGCAGTGCGTCCGCCCCCTCGATCACCTCGAAACCGGCCTCGTCGTTGCCAGAGACCTCAGGGTCAGCACCTTGCACGCCTCCCGGCGCGGTCATGCTGAACTTCATGGCCTCAGGCAGCCAGGCAAGGGCGGCTTCCTTGACCTCCTGCTCGATGATCGCCTTGCCGGCGAAGATCGTCTCGCACGTTTTGGCGAGGTCCGCCTTCTTGGACGCCGCATAGCGCGCAGCGAGGTCACTTCCGCCAACCTCGGTTAGCGCAGCGAGGCACGAGGTCTTGCTCACCCGGTCGAAGAAGTTCTCGGCAGTCGGCCGCCACAGAGCCGCAACGTCGACATCGAGCATCGACCCGAGCACGGCATGAACCGGATGATATTCTGATCCGTAGCCCTTCTTCGCCTCGAGCGAGAGCGCCACCGCATAGGCAAGCCAGGCCGCCTTGGCCTCGTCTTCGAGGTCGCGGAAGGCGATGAAACGGGCCGCGACACTGGTCTGCTCCTGCCACGCCTTGTCGAGACCTTCCTCCGCCTCGGCAAGAATGCCCTCTGCCGCTGATTGCGGAACCTCGCCGGTCGCAGGATCGCTCGGCCGTCCCGCCTTGATCGAGGTGCCCTTCCCCTCATAGCTGCGATTGTCCGCGAGCGCGAAGATGGCGAAATCGAGGGCAAGCCCCGGATCGCCGAGCAGGCAGGCCGACAGGATATTGCGGCGCTGAACGGCGAGCTCGTCGAATAGCCTCGCGCTGATCGGCTTCTCGCTTCCGGGTGCGATGGCTTCAGGCCGTGCGGGAGTACCGCTTGCGCGGCCCCCGGAGGTCGGTGCCGGCTCTTCTGCCGTCGCGGTCACATTGCCGTGGTCATCGGTCTCGAACGACAACCGCTTCTCGCTGTAGTAATCTGCCTCGAGAACCATCTCGCCGCGGGTGGTGAGCACGAGGAAGCGCCCGACTTCACCGCGCCATTCTTCGGGCAGCTCACAAACCGGATTATTGAGGTCGCTGCGTTCGGCATCGAGCGCCTCGTACTCGGCCTCGAGCTTCCCGAAGTCGACGTCGTCCTGGTCGTCACCTTCATCGAAGATTGCGCTGATCTCGTCGATCCTGGCGTCGATCTCGTCAATGCGGGCTCTTGCCGCCTCAGTGAGGGGCATAGGCGGGAGCCGGACAGCGGACACGCCCATCTCGCTGCGCGCCTGCCAGGAGTTGCTTGCGGCCACGGGGCTGATCCAGGCGAGTCCGGTCTCGGCCGTGAGGCGCTGGGCTTCAGCTTCCATCTTCTCGGAGGCGAGCCTGTGCGCGATTTCGATATCGATCCAGCGATCTTCGCCCGCATCGCTGAACAGATCGCGCTCGACCTTTCCGCCGGCAGCCACATAGGCATCTTCGCCGATGAGAAGCGCGATAGGGTCATTGCCGCGCATGGAGCCGGTAGCGACCATGCGGCGAATGGCGTCGGCGCTGGGGTTGTAGGCATGGCGCATCTGATCGAAGACGCGCATCTGCACTTCGTGCTGGTCCGTGGCGGCATAGGCCTTGGCGATTTCGAGGGTGATGTCGCCGGCGGCGAGTGCCTCGAAGATCGGCGCTGCCAGATTGGCAAGGCGCAGGCGGCCTTCGACGAACCGCTGGGTGAGTCCGAAGCGCTTGGCCACGGCCGCGATATCGCTGCCTTCTTTGATGAAGTGCTGGAAGGCACGGCATTCTTCAGCCGGAGACATGCCGACCCGCTGGAAGTTCTCGGCGAGCGAGGCTTCGCCCGCGGTTTCTTCGCTACCCTCGAGCAGCTTGCATTCGACTTCAGCATCCGCTGCCCAGGCACCGCGATCGATGATCATGCCGATGGCGCGCAGACGGCGGCCGCCTGCGATCACCGCATACTGGCCGCGCTTCTTGCTCTTGGTCACCAGCAGGTTCTGCAAGAGGCCGCGGGCCTCGATGTCCGCAGAAAGCTGCGCATCTTCTTGGTCGTTGCGTGTTTTGCGCACGTTCGCATCGCTCAGATAGAGCTTGGAAAAGGGAATCAGCATCTCGGTCACTCCTGA
>JAIEOM010000012.1 GCA_019750455.1 Sphingomonadales bacterium
TTCTTCGAAGAACAGCACTCGATCCGCAATTCGCTGACCCGCGAACTCAATCACCGCGTCAAGAACACGCTCGCCAACGTGCTGTCGATCCTGTCGCTGACCCGCCGCCGGGCGAGCGGGCTGGATGATTTCGCGGATTCGCTGGAGGGGCGCATCCGCGCACTTTCGGCGACGCATGATCTGCTGACGGTGACCGACTGGGGGACCACCCCGATCCGCGCGGTGATCGAGGCGGAGTTGCAGCACTTCCGCAGCGCGCTCGACGATGCAATCGTGCTGGAAGGGCCGGAACTGGAGCTGGCGCCCAATGATGCGCTGTCCTTCGGCCTCGCGGTCCACGAACTCGCCACCAACGCCGCCAAGTATGGCGCGCTGAGCGTGCCGGGCGGACAGGTGACGATCCGCTGGAGCCGCGGGGAGGATGCCGAGGCGGAGATCGGATGGGCCGAGGTCGAATGGCAGGAGACCGGCGGGCCGCCGGTGGCCAGCCAGCGCCGCCGCGGCTTCGGCACCGAGTTGATCGAAAAGGTCGTCGCCCACGAACTGCGCCAGCCGGTGACGCTCGATTTCGCGCCAACAGGCGTGCGCTGCGTGCTGCGCGTGCCGGTGCGGCGGCCTGCGGACTTCCGGATCAGGGAGCGCGAGGCGGACCGGCGGGTGGTGAAGCCTTGATTTGGGATCGGGCGTCAGCGCGATCGCAAAATCACAAGGGCCGCGTGCTGCCAAAGAACAGCGCCTGGCTGATCGCCGCGCGCACGGTCGCTTCCTGGAACGGCTTGGTGACCAGATAGGTCGGCTCGGGCCGGTCGCCGGTCAGCAGGCGTTCGGGGTAGGCGGTGATGAAGATTACCGGCATCGTGCCCACGCCAAGGATATCGTCCACCGCATCGAGGCCCGATGACCCGTCGGCCAGCTGGATATCGGCCAGCACCAGCCCCGGCATCGCCTCGGCAATCGCGGCGCGGGCCTGCGTGCGCGTGGCCGCCGTGCCGCTGACCGTGTGGCCGAGGCCGGTCACGAGGTCTTCCAATTGCATCGCGATCAGCGGTTCGTCCTCGATGATGAGAACGCTGGTGGTCTGTTCCCGTTCGATCTCGGCGATGGCTTCGGCGACGAGAGCCTCCACTTCATCGACCGTGCGATCAAGGATCGTCGCGGCTTCGGGGATGGTGAAATCCTCCAGCGTGGTGAGCAGCAGGGCCTGCCGCGCGGGCGGTGTGATCGCGCCGAGCCGGGCCTGCGCGCCGGCCTCGTGCTCGCTGGTCGGCGTGCCCGTGGCACCGGCCCCCGATCCGCTCGCCCAGACCTTGCCGAAGGCGCGATACAGCGGCACTCGGCCCCCGGCGAGGCTCGACTTCAAATCCTCGTCAACGAGCACGGCTTCGAGCATCTCGCGCACGAAAGCATCGCCGCTGGCCTGCGATCCGGTGAGCGCGCGGGCATAGCGGCGCAAGAAGGGCAGGTTGGCCGCGATCTGGCTTCCGAGGGACATTGAGGGGCCTTTCCGGTGGATTGCGACTCAGCCATAGCGCGTCCCCGCGCCGCAGTCGCGCCTATATGGCAAGCTGCTGGATTCGCGATGGTTCTCCGGTAGTTTCCCTAGGGTCAAAAAAATTTTCGACCGGCCGGGAACCGCTTTCAGGGACGATCATTATCCCATTGTCACCGCCGAGACCCCCCTCCCGTCCAAGCGGCTGGTGATACGATCCCGAAAGGCCTCCGCTCGTTCGCGAGTGGAGGCCTTTTTTCTTGCGGCATCGCGCTGGCGCGCGATGCAGACCTCCCACTATCCAACGCTCCGCTCGTAAATCACATATTCGCGGTTGATCTTGCTCTGGATCGTGTCGGCAATCGCGACCATTCCCTGGTTGTCTTCAAGGATCCAGCCGATCTCGCCGCGGGTCGATCCATACTTCCCGTTGGCTTCGAGCCGGATCGCCTCGATCATCATGAAGGCGAGCTGGCTGGCAAGACGGCTGGAGTGAAACTCCTTGAGCACCCCCATCAGCGGCACACGCATCCCTGCGCCTTTGGGGTGGCGCAGCCAGCGCAGCATAGTGATCCAGCCGAACGGGAACAGCTTGCCGCGGATTTTTGCCAGCGCGTCGTTCACGTCGGGGAAGGTCAGCATGAAGGCCACCGGCCGCCCGTCCAGCTCGGCGATCATGTTGAG
>JAIEOM010000136.1 GCA_019750455.1 Sphingomonadales bacterium
AGGTCGCGGTACGGGATGTCGCGGCCGGTCTGGCGCGATATCTCGGCGGCAAGGTCGGCGAGCGTCACCGCGTCGTCGCCGGCCAGCTCATAGGTCTTGCCCTCATGGCCGTCGCTGGTCAGCACGATGGCTGCGGCTTGGGCATAATCGGCGCGGGTCGCGAGCGACAGGCGTCCCTCGCCAGCGCTGCCGACGAGCGCGCCATTCTCCAGGGCTGCGGGAATCGAGCCGGTGTAGTTCTCGGTGTACCAGCCATTGCGCAGGAGGGTCGTCGGGATACCGGAGGACGCCAGCAGCGCTTCGGTCGCACGGTGCTCCTCGCCTAGGCTAATCGGCGATCGGTCGGCGTGCAGCAGGCTGGTGTAGACGATACGCTTGATGCCCGCCGTCTTGGCGGCCTCGATGACGTTGCGGTGCTGTGCCTCGCGCTGCCCGACCTCGCTCGACGAGATCAAGAGCAACGTGTCGATCCCGGCCAGTGCCGGAGCGAGCGTCTCAGGCTTCGCGTATTCGAACGCGTGTGCCTCGACGCCCAGATCGCTGGCCTTCTCGGGCGAGCGCACCAGCGCCACGATCGGCTCGCCGGTCGACTTGCGCTTCAGGCTTTCGACGACGAGGCGGCCAAGCTGCCCGGTCGCGCCGGTGACGGCGATGGTCATGACATTTCTCCTTCGATGACGCGTTGAGATCAGTTGAAACGGAAGCCGGAAATGGCGGTCGACAGGACTTCCTCGGCATAGACCCGGGCACCTTCGCCCTCGGCCGCGCCGGCCGCGACCATCAGGGGCAGCAGGTGCTCCTCCTTGGCCGGGGGATGGGCGAAGCGCGCCGAGGGCGCGTCCGCCCAGTGCGCCAGACGCTCGGCCCGCTGCGGGCCTTCCAGCTCCATGCTTTCGGCCAGCCACTGGTCGAACGCCTGCGAGCCGGGCGTCGAGCGCGGATCGCCATAGGCGCGCATGTTATGGAAGCTCATGCCCGAACCCAGGATCAGCACGCCCTCCTCACGCAGCGGCGCAAGGGCGCGGCCCGCAGCGATATGGAGGGCCGGGTCCAGCCCGCGCTCGACGGACATCTCGATCAGTGGAATATCCGCATCCGGAAAAGCAACCTTGAGGGGGACGAACACGCCGTGATCCAGGCCGCGCTTCGGGTCGACAGTCGAGGCGATGCCCGCATCCTTGAGCAGGGCCGCGGCACGGGCGGCGAGCGCGGGTGCGCCCGGCACGTCGTAGCGCAGCTGATAGGTGTGAGGCGGGAAGTTGTAATAGTCGTAGATCAGCTCAGGCCGCTCGGCGCCGGTGAAGGCAAAGCCGTCCGTCTCCCAATGTCCCGATACGACGAGGATGGCCTTGGGCTTCTCGGCGAGCGTGTTAGGCAGGCTACGCAGGAACGCTTCCATACCGGTCCACACACCGCGCGGATCCTCCATGAAGAAGCAGGGGCCGCCGCCATGCGGGATGAAGTAGGTGGGCTGGACGCTCATGGTCATACACTCCGGTGCAGGCGCCACGGAGGCGGCCTGGATCATCGTTCGATCTGTCGACCGGGATATGTGCCCGATATCGCGCAATGATAATCGCTCGCGTAGAAGGATCAGCTTCAACCACGGGTAGGAAGTCATGGCGGATCGGTTGACGGGTATGGACGTGTTCGTGCGGGCGATCAGGCTCGGTGGCATCTCTGCTGCCGCACGCGATCTGCACATGTCGCCTGCGATGGCGGCCAAGCACCTGGATGCTCTTGAAGCGCGGCTTGGCACCACGCTGGTGCAGCGGTCGACCCGTCGACTTTCGCTCACCGAGGCGGGCGCTGACTATTTCGAGAAAGCCGAACGTATTCTGATGGAGATCGGCGAAGCCGAGGCGGAGGCATCGTCGCGGTCGATCACCGCGCAGGGGCTGCTGCGCGTCAGTGCGCCGGCCACCTTCGGCGTTCTGCACCTTGCCTCACTCATCCCTGCTTTCTCCAAACGTCATCCCGAGGTGACGATCGAACTGGGCTTCAACGATCGTTACGTCGACCTGCTGGAAGAACGTTGGGATGTCGCCGTACGGATCGGGCGCCTCGCTAACAGTGCGCTTGTTGCCCGCAAGCTCGTGGCGATGCGCGTCGTGTTAAGTGCCGCCCCCTCTTATTTGGCGAGGCGGGGAACGCCAACCCGCCTGGCCGATCTCGGCGATCACGAGTG
>JAIEOM010000088.1 GCA_019750455.1 Sphingomonadales bacterium
CCACAATCGCGAGCACTACCAGAAGATCACCGCCAACCTGCTGCCCATCCTGTCGATGCTGACTTCGGGCGACCTGGGCCGCAGCCTCTCGCCCGATCCCTTCGATGCGGACGACAGGCGGCCCATTATGAACTTCGAGAAAATCGAGCGCGCCGGCCACGTGCTTTACATGTGCCTGGACTCGCTGCCCGACCCGTCCGTCGCCTCAGCCATCGGCGCCTTGGCACTGGCCGATCAGGCCGCACGCGCCGGCATGCGCTACAACCTGGGCGGCTACCGGCGCATCGCGCTGTTCGTCGACGAGGTCTCGAACGTCATCAACCAGCCGCTGATCGAGATCCTCAACAAGGGCGCCGAGGGCGGCATCTTCACCACCTGCGCGATGCAGACCCTGGCGGACCTGGCCAGGCGGCTGGGTAGCGAGGACGCGGCGCGCATGGCGCTGGGCAACCTCAACAACCTGATCGCGCTGCGCACCAAGGACCGGCCGACCCAGGACTTCGTGGTCGAGACCTTCGGCAAGACGGCGATCCACACGGTGCGGGTGGGCCTGAGCCACGGATCGGATGCCCACCTGGGCGACTTCTCGTCGAGCTATTCCACCCAACTCACCGAGAGCTTCGAGGAGATGGTGCCGGCGGATGTGCTCGGCAAGCTGCCCAACCTCCAGTACTTCGCCTCGGTGTCGGGCGGCCGAATCATCAAGGGGCGGTTTCCGATCCTCGATCCCGATGCGGATTCGTGCCGCGCCCCGGGAAAGGCGGCCGCATGATCCGCGCCGTCGCCGTGTTGTCGTTGCTCGTCCTGCTGGTCCTGGTGCTGTACGTGCCGTCGGCCCATCCCCCGGAGCGCTTCCTCGCACAGCTACGCGCCGAGCATGAGGCAGCCACCGCCTACTGGGGCGCCGAGCCCGCCACCCGCATGCTGGATGGGGCGATGCGCATGCAAGATGCGACAACCCAGGTCACGCCGATTCCTGCCGCGAAGGATGCGCCTTCGCCAGCCGGCGTGACCGGCGCCGTGTCCCGGGAGATGTCCTCGGTCAACCAGCGCCTCTTCAACAACGCCTACTTCCGCGCCGTCGACGCGCTGCTCCTGCTCGCCAGCTATCGGCTCTCCACCCTACTCGAATGGCTGCCCTGGCTGGCGGTATTCGTCTTGGCTGCAGTCGTCGACGGCGGATTTGCGCGGCTCATCAAGGCCAAGGAATTCCTTCAGCACGATCCGGAAATGTTCGCGCTGTACGCCAGCCTGGGGATCGTGATCCTCTGCGCGACGGTCATCGGCTTCGTGCTGCCGGTGACGTTGCATCCGCTGCTGCTGCCGTGCGTGCCGCTGGTGGTTGGGGTGCTGACCGGGCGGGCGTTGGGGTGTTTTCATCGGCGTGGGTAGGCAGTTTGCAGAATCCAGGCGCGGATCTGGCCTTCGTGTGGGAGCCGTACTAAACCTGAGAGGGCTAGCCTAGCGACCGTCGATGGGCTGACTCCATGTTGCCGGGCGAATTGCCGGATCGACGGCACCTTCATCCCCTGGGTGGGCTTTCGCTCCTCAACGAGGCGGCGAAGTCCGCTGGCGATCTGGGCGACCAGCGGGGTATCGGACTGATGTTCCAGTTTCAGCATCTCTGAACTTCGCCGGACACGATTTGGGGCGCGATTTCCCGCATCACGCTCGCGACGCGGGGATCGCGTGTGATTTCCGCGAAAATCTCCGGTGCGGCCAGTCGTGCGGCACCATTGCGGAATTCGAGATAGACGCGTGAACCGTCGTGCGGCGGCGTTGCGAAGGTCACCAGGGGAATGCGTTGCAGACACTCGCGCAAGAAGGCGGTATTGCAGCCGATCCGAGATGACTGCGGATCGGCGTAGACTTCGTCTCTGCTGCGAGCGTGCACATTGATTTTCTCGTAACGCGCGATGTCGATCATTCCGAGTGGATCATAAATCGTCATGTGCTGGCGCGTGCCGCAGGCGATCGGGGTCGGGAAAGTGCCCTTCGGTACTCGGTTGTCGAGAAACTGGTAGCGGTAGTCGATATGCGCATAGGCGAGCCACTTGAACAGCACCCTCGGCATGCCCGCGTAGGCTTCGATGCAATGTCCGAGGAAATCTTCGACAGCCTTGTAGCGGCCTCGCTCGCGTGCCCGCAGCCAGCCGCGTTCGACCGTTTCCTCGGGCGGTGTCACGACGAAGTA
>JAIEOM010000093.1 GCA_019750455.1 Sphingomonadales bacterium
GCGCAATATCTGCGCGTGCTGTTCGCCGAGCTCACCCGCATCTGCAACCACATGCTCAACATGGGCGCGCACATCCTCGATGTCGGCGCGTTCACGCCGAACCTGTGGATCATGGACCTGCGCGAGGATTGCCTCAACTTCTTCGAACGGGCGAGTGGCGCGCGGATGCACTCGGCATGGTTCCGCCCCGGCGGTGTCCATCAGGACGTGCCGGAGAAGCTGCTGGTCGACATCGGCGACTGGCTCGACAACCGCTTCTTCCAGCTGTTCGAGGACGCGATGAGCCTCGTCATGGACAACCGCATCTTCAAGCAGCGCAACGTCGACATCGCCGTAGTCAGCCGCGAGGACGCCATCGCATGGGGCTTCAGCGGCCCGATGATCCGCGCCGCGGGCCTGCCGTGGGACCTGCGCAAGTCGCAGCCCTATGACGTCTATGACCGCATGGAGTTCGACATTCCGGTCGGCACCAACTCCGATTGCTACGACCGCTTCATGGTGCGCGTGAAGGAAGTCTACGAGAGCGCCAAGATCGTGCGCCAGTGCCTGCGCGACATGCCGGGCGGGCCGATCGCCTCGACCGACACCAAGGTCGTGCCGCCCAAGCGCGGCGAGATGAAGCAGTCGATGGAAGCGCTGATTCACCACTTCAAGCTCTATACCGAGGGCTTCCACGTCCCCGCGGGCGAGGTCTATGTGGCGACCGAAAGCCCCAAGGGCGAATTCGGCGTCTATCTCGTCAGCGACGGCACCAACAAGCCCTATCGCTGCAAGATCCGCCCGACGGCCTTCTCGCACCTCCAGGCGATGGACTTCATGTCCAAGGGCCACATGCTCCCCGATGCGACCGCCATCCTCGGCGCGATCGACGTGGTGTTCGGGGAGTGTGACCGGTGAGCAAGCTCGCCATCGCTGAACAGATGATCGCGCATTACAACGCGCAGGATGCCGACGCCTATGTCGCGCTGATGACCGATGATGCCTGCGAAGCGGGCTATCGCAGCGCGGTGATCCGCGATGGCAAGGAAGGCACGCGTGCGGGCCTCAAGGCGATGTTCGCCGAGTTTCCCGAAAACCGCGCTGAAATCATCTCGGGCTATGAACTGGGCGAATTTGCGGTGCTGCACGAACGGGTGTTCCGCTCGGCCACCAGCGAGCCGTTCGAAGTCATGTCCGTTTATTCCTTCGAGGGCGACAAGTGCTCTCGCGTGGAGTTCATTCGATAATGGCTGACCGTACCCCCGCCCCCGACACCCCCGAACTGCGCGCCCGCTGGGGCGACTTCGCATGGACGCCGGAGAACAAGAAGACCGCCGACTGGCACATCGCCAAATATCCCGAAGGGCGTCAGCGCAGCGCAGTAATGCCGCTGCTCGATCTCGCCCAGCGGCAGGTCGGGGCCGAGACCGATACCCAAGGTTGGCTGCCGCTGCCGGTGATCGAATATGTTGCCAAGTATCTCGACATGCCGGTGATCCGCGTGCTCGAGGTCGCCAGCTTCTATTTCATGTACAACCTCAAGCCCGTCGGCAAATTCCACGTGCAGGTATGCGGCACCACGCCCTGCATGCTGCGCGGGAGCGACGATATCATGACCGCCTGCAAGAAGCGCGGGATGGTGAAGGGCGGGGTCTCGGCGGACGGGCTGTGGACCCTCACCGAAGTCGAATGCATGGGCAATTGCGCCACCGCGCCGATGGTCCAGATCAATGACGACAATTACGAGGATCTGACGCCGGAACGCCTCGATGCGGTGCTCGATGCGCTGGCGGCGGGGCAAACGCCCAAGGCGGGCACGCAGGAGCCGGGCCGGCACACCTCCGAACCTGCGGGCGGGCCGACCACGCTGACCGCGATGGTCGATGCCAACCACGATTACCGGGGCGAGTGGTAAGTGACCGAAGTCGTCTCCATCCTTGTCGCGCTGCTGCTCGCCTATATCGCCTTCAAGGTGCTGATGGGGCTGGTGCGCGTGGGGGTGATCATCCTGATTGGCGTGGTTCTGATCGGCATGTGGCAGTCGGGGACCTTCGCATGAACCCGCTGACGCTCTTCTTCGCCATTCTCGGGCTGACCGGCTTCGCGCTCGGCGCAGTGCTGACCGCGACCGGCCCTTACGAGATGGGCGTGATTATCATGGGCCTCGGCCTTGTATTTCAGGTGATTTCGCTGGTGCGCATCAAGCGCGCCAAGGCAAAGG
>JAIEOM010000240.1 GCA_019750455.1 Sphingomonadales bacterium
GCCGCCACCGCCGCCCCGCCCAGCACCACGCCAACAGTGATGCGCCACGCCGGGTCGCTCACCCGCCCCGAAACGCGCGCGCCCAGCCGGTTGCCGATGATGATCACCGGCAGGATCAGCACCGCGAACAGCAGCAGCTCCAGCCGCAGGATGCCGAGCCATGTCGCGCTCACCAGCCCGGCGCTGGCGGCAATGGTGAAGATCAGCTGCATCGAAGCCTTTGCTGTCGCCCTCGGCAGATCGCGGCCCGCGTAATAGGGCACGACCGGCGGCCCGGGCATCCCGGCATAGCCTGTCATCAGCCCGCTCAGCACGCCGACCGCCCCCGTCACGCCGCGCCCGGGCGTGCCCTCCCCACGGCGGGGAAGGAGGATCGCGATGAAGGCGCTGAAGGCGATCAGCGCGATGATCAGCCGCGCCACGTCCCGCCCGGTGAGGGACAGGGCGTAGAGGCCGAGCGGCGTTGTCACCACCACCAGCGCGCCGATCACCCATGCGCTCCTCTCGGCATCGCGCACGAGGCTGCGGATCTCGGTCGCGCCGATCATCAGGGCAAGCGCATTGGTCAGCACCACCGCCTCGACCGGGGGGAGCGCCAGCGCCAGAACCGGCACCAGCAGGATCGCCATGCCGAAGCCGGTCAGCCCGCGCACAAAGGCAGAGCCCAGCGCCGCCACGAAGGCGACGGCGAGCTGTACTGCGCTAAAGCCCCCGAAAACCTCCACCGGGATCAGGCGGAGGCGGCGAGATCGGGCGGCGTGCCTTCACCCTTCAGCATCGCGATGGCCTCCGCGAGCGGCATCACCTTCTGGTGCTCCGCGCCCAGCGTGCGGACCGCGACGGTGCCTTCCTCGGCCTCGCGCTTGCCGACCACCAGCATGTGCGGGACCTTGGCGAGCGAGTGTTCGCGGACCTTGTAGTTGATCTTCTCGTTGCGGGTGTCGGTTTCGACCCGGATGCCCGCCGCGCGCAGCTGGCTCGCCACGTCTTCGGCATAGGGGTCCGCGTCCGACACGATGGTCGCGACCACCGTCTGCACCGGGGCGAGCCAGGTCGGGAGCTTGCCGGCGAAGTGCTCGATCAGGATGCCGATGAAGCGCTCATAGGAACCGAAGATCGCGCGGTGGAGCATCACCGGGCGGTGCTTCTCGCCATCCTCGCCGATGTAATGCGCGTCCAAGCGTTCGGGCAGCACCCGGTCGGACTGGATCGTGCCCACCTGCCAGGTGCGCCCGATCGCGTCGGTGAGGTGCCATTCGAGCTTCGGGGCATAGAACGCGCCCTCGCCCGGCAGTTCCTCCCATTCGAGGCCGTTGGCGGTGAGGGCATCGCGCAATTCCTGCTCGGCCTTGTCCCAATCCGCCTCGCTGCCGAAGCGCTTTTCGGGGCGCAGGGCGAGCTTGATGTCATAGGTGAAGCCGAAGTCGCGGTAGACGCTGTCGGCGAGCGCGATGAAGGCCTGCACTTCGCTGACGACCTGCCCCTCGGTGCAGAAGATGTGCGCATCGTCCTGCGTGAACTGGCGCACGCGCATCAGCCCGTGGAGCGCGCCGTGCGGCTCGTTGCGGTGGCAGCAGCCCATTTCGCCGAGGCGGATGGGGAGGTCGCGGTAGGAGGTGATGCCCTGCTTGAAGACCATCACGTGCGCCGGGCAGTTCATCGGCTTGATCGCCATCCACGCGGCATCATCTGCCACCTTGGGGGAGGCGACGCCCGACTCTTCATCCACATCCGGCACGATGTCGGGGACGGCGAACATGTTCTGCGCATATTTTCCCCAGTGGCCCGACTGGGTCCACTGGCGCACATCCATCAGCTGCGGGGTCTTGATCTCGCGATAGCCGCCGCCGTCCATCTTGCGGCGCATGTAGCTCTCAAGCTCCCGCCAGATGCGATAGCCCTTGGGGTGCCAGAAAACGCTCCCGTGCGCTTCTTCCTGCAAGTGGAACAGATCCATCTCGCGGCCCAGCTTGCGGTGATCGCGCTTGGCGGCCTCTTCCAGCCGCGTGAGGTGCGCCTGAAGCTGCTTTTTGTTGAGCCAGCCGGTGCCGTAGATGCGCGTCAGCTGCGCATTGTTCTGGTCGCCGCGCCAATAGGCCCCGGCGACGCGCATCAGCTTGAAGGCATCGGGATCGAGCTTGCCGGTCGAGGGCAGGTGCGGGCCGCGGCACATGTCGAGCCAGTCGTTGCCGCTCCAATAGAC
>JAIEOM010000225.1 GCA_019750455.1 Sphingomonadales bacterium
CTTGGTCCAGGCCGAGATGAAGTCGCACACGAACTTGCCCTCGTTCCCGCTCTCGGCATAGACCTCGGCCTGCGCGCGCAGGATCGAGTTCGAACCGAAGACGAGATCGGTGCGGGTCGCCCGCCACTTTTCCTCACCCGTCGCGCGGTCCACGCCGACATATTCCTCGTCCCCGCTGTCATCGACCGGCGACCACTTGGTCCCCATGTCGAGCAGGTTGCGGAAGAACGCCGGGGTCAGCACGCCGGGGGTCTCGGTAAGCACGCCGATGCGGTGACCGTGGTGGGCATGATCGCTCACCGCGCCCAGCGCCCGCATCCCGCCGACCAGCACGGTCATCTCGGGGATCGACAGGCCGAGCAGATGCGCCCGGTCGATCAGCATTTCCTCGGTGCGGACCTGTGCCTTGGTCTTGAGGTAGTTGCGGAAGCCATCGGCGAAGGGCTCGAGCGGCTCGAAGCTTGCCGCGTCGGTGTGCTCCTCGGTCGCATCGCCGCGCCCGCCCATGAACGGCACGGTGACGTCGAAGCCGGCGTCCTTGGCCGCCTTTTCGACCGCGGCCGAACCGGCCAGCACGATCGCGTCGGCCATCGACAGGCTGCCGCGATGGGCTTCGATGGTGTCGAGCACCTTGGCGAGTTCCGCCGGATCATTGACCGCCCAGGACCGCTGCGGCTCCAGCCGGATGCGCGCGCCGTTGGCACCGCCGCGGTGGTCGGAGTTGCGATAGGTCGAGGCCGAGGCCCAGGCCGCCTTGACCAGCTCGCGCACCGAAAGGCCGCTGCCGAGGATCGCCGCCTTGAAGCGGGCGATTTCGGCGTCGGACGGCGTGGTGCCCGCCGGAACCGGATCCTGCCAGATCAGCGTCTCTTCGGGCACTTCCGGGCCGAGATAGCGGACCTTGGGCCCCATGTCGCGGTGGCACAGCTTGAACCACGCGCGGGCGAAGGCATCGTCCAATGCGGCCTGATCCTTGTGGAACCGCTCGGAAATCGCGCGGTAGCCCGGGTCGTTCTTGAGCGCCATGTCGGCGGTGGTCATCATGGTCGGCACGCGCTTGTTCGGGTCGCGCGCGTCGGGGGCCATGTCTTCAGGGTCGGGATTGATCGGCGTCCACTGGTGGGCACCGGCGGGCGACTTCACCAACTCGAAATCGTACTTGAACAGGATGCGGAAGTAATCGCCGCCCCACTGGGTCGGGTTGTTCGACCACGCGCCCTCGATCCCCGAGGTGGTGATGTTGCCCGCGGCGATTTCGGCCTCGTCATTGAGCCAGCCGAAGCCCATCAGGTGCAGGTCTTCGCTTTCCGGAGCGCCGCCGAAGGTGTCGGCGGGATGCGCGCCGTGGGCCTTGCCGAAGGCGTGGCCGCCTGCGACCAGCGCCACGGTTTCCTCGTCATTCATCGCCATGCGGGCGAAGGTTTCGCGCATGTCGCGGGCCATGCCCTCGGGGTCATGCGGGTTGCCCTGCGGGCCCTCGGGGTTGACGTAGATGAGGCCCATCTGGATCGCGGCGAGCGGGTTTTCCAGCGCGTGGCCTTCCTTGGGGTTGATGCGGGTAGCAACGCCCTCGTTCACCCACTGCTCCTCGGTGCCCCAGTAGACGCTCTCGGGCTCGAACACGTCGGCACGGCCGCCGCCGAAGCCGAACACCGGGCCGCCCATGCTCTCGATCGCGACATTGCCGGCGAGGATGAACAGGTCAGCCCAGCTGATGTTCTTTCCGTACTTCTGCTTGATCGGCCACAACAGGCGGCGCGCCTTGTCGAGGTTGCCGTTATCCGGCCACGAATTGAGCGGAGCAAACCGCTGCTGGCCGGAGTTCGCACCGCCGCGCCCGTCACCGGTGCGGTAGGTGCCTGCGGCGTGCCACGCCATGCGGATGAAGAACGGGCCATAGTGCCCGTAATCTGCCGGCCACCACGGCTGGCTGTCGGTCATCAGCGCGGTAAGATCGGCCTTGAGCGCGGCGTAATCGAGCGCGTTGAACGCCTCGGCATAGTCGAAGTCCTCGCCATAGGGGTTCGCGCTGCGGCCACCTTCGGTCAGGATGTCGACCTGCAAGGCCTGCGGCCACCAGTCACGGTTGGTGCGGCCCAGCAGATTGCGCATGTCCATGCTGCCGTGGAACGGGCAACCGCCGCTCATCTCTCCGGTTTTTGCGTCCATGATCTCTCTCCTCTGATGTGCAGACTCGCGCCTGCCGCGCG
>JAIEOM010000130.1 GCA_019750455.1 Sphingomonadales bacterium
CCGGTGAGCGCGGCGATCACAGTCTCGGTCGCCTCCTCGCCCACTTTCTGCGCGATCTTGGCAAGGCCCTTAGAGTGTAGCTTCGCCACATAACTCGCATCGGGCGATGCGGTCAGACGCTGGGTGATGGTCGTTTCGAGGCGGGTGAGGGTGTCCATGTGACTACCTTGCCTTCAAACGCCGCGCGCGGGCAAGCCTGCCGCGCGGAGCGCTGCGTGCGCTTCGGCGATGGTGTGGTGGCCGAAGTGGAAGATCGAGGCGGCGAGGACCGCGCTGGCATGGCCCTTGGTGACGCCTTCGACGAGGTGATCGAGGCTCCCCACCCCGCCGCTGGCGATCACGGGCACGCTGACAGAGTCCGCAATCTCGCGGGTGAGATGGAGGTCATAGCCGCGCTGCGTGCCGTCCCCGTCCATCGAGGTGACAAGCAATTCGCCCGCGCCGAGGTCTGCCACCTTGCGGGCATACTCCACTGCGTCGATGCCCGTCGGTTTGCGGCCGCCGTGGGTGAAGATTTCCCAGTTCCCGCGCGGCGTGCGGCGCGCGTCGACGCTGGCGACGACGCATTGGCTGCCGAAACGCTCCGCGATCTCGCCCACCAGCTCGGGCCGGGCGACCGCGGCGGAGTTCACCGCGACCTTGTCCGCCCCCGCCAGCAGCAGCGCCCGCGCATCCTCGGCGGAGCGCACCCCGCCGCCGACGGTCAGCGGCATGAAGCACACCTCGGCCGTGCGCCGCACCATTTCGAGAAGCGTCCCCCTGCCTTCGTGGCTGGCGGAGATGTCGAGAAAGCAGAGCTCATCCGCGCCCGCCGCATCATAGGCGCGCGCCTGCTCGACCGGATCGCCCGCGTCCTTGAGGTCGACGAAATTGACGCCCTTGACCACGCGGCCATCGGCGACGTCGAGGCAGGGGATGACGCGGATGCGGACGGTCATTGGGCGCGTGCACCCATCGCGATAGCAGCCGCCAGATCGAGCCGCCCTTCATAGAGCGCCCGTCCGGTGATCACCCCTTCGATACCCTCGTGCGCGTGGAGCGAGAGGATGTGGATGTCGTCCAGCCCCTTCACCCCGCCGCTGGCGATCACCGGGATGCCCACCCGGCGGGCGAGGTCGACGGTCGCCTCGATGTTCACGCCCTTGAGCAGGCCATCGCGGCCAATGTCGGTGAACAGCAGCGAGGCAACGCCTGCGTCCTCAAAGCGGCGGGCGAGGTCGGTGACGGGGACGTCGGAGACTTCCGCCCAGCCCTCGGTCGCGACCATGCCGTCCTTGGCGTCGACCGCGACGACGATGCCGTTTTCCCATTCGCGCGCCATTTCGCGCACGAAGTCAGGGTTCTTGAGGGCGGCGGAACCCATCACCACCCGCGCCACGCCGAGGTTGAACCAGCCCTCGACCGCCGCCGCATCGCGGATGCCGCCGCCCAGCTGGACGTAGCCAGGGAAGGCTTCGACAATCGCTTCCACCGCCGCGCGGTTGCGGCTTTCGCCTGCGAAGCTGCCGTCGAGATCGACCACGTGGAGGTGCTCGGCACCGGCCTCGGCGAAGATCAGCGCCTGTGCGGCGGGGTCATCGCCGTAGATCGTGGCGCGGTCCATATCGCCCTCGGCGAGGCGGACGACCTGGCCGCCCTTCAGGTCGATGGCGGGGAAGATGATCAAGGGAACCACTCCAGAAAGCGCCGGAGCGTGGCGAGGCCATAGGCCTGGCTTTTCTCCGGGTGAAACTGCACGCCGAGGATGTTGTCGCGCGCCACGGCGGCCACCAGCCCCTCGCCATGGTCGGTCATGGCGGCGATGTGATGCGGATCAGTCGCGGCGAAGTGATAGGAGTGGAGGAAATAGGCCTCTCCCTCCTCGATCACCGTGTGGTCCTTGGCATGGGGCAGCATGGCGACGTCGTTCCAGCCCATGTGCGGCACCTTGATGCTCGGGTCCGAAGGCTCGATCAGCCGCACCTCGCCCGGAATCCAGCCGAGGCCAGAGGTCTCGCCATGCTCCAGCCCGCGATCTGCCAGCAATTGCATGCCCACACAGATGCCGAGGAACGGCGCGCCGCCGACATGGACGCGCTCGGTCATGGCTTCGACCATGTGCGGGATGGTGCGCAGCCCCTCGGCGCAGGCCCTGAAGCTGCCGACGCCGGGCAGCACGATGCGGTCAGCCGCGCGCACCACATTGGGCTCGGCAGTGACGGTGACCTCGGCCCCCGCCGCCTTCA
>JAIEOM010000029.1 GCA_019750455.1 Sphingomonadales bacterium
GATCAAGCCTGATCAGGCACGGGTCCTGAACGCGGCCTTCGTGTTTCTGGCTTTGCTGATCTTTGTGATCCCGCGTTATTCGGGGACCGCCAGGCTGGCCGCCGGTGCCGGGTCTGCGGGATTGCCCGCCACTGATGCACCCCCGCGAGAACGGCCGCTGATCCTCGATCTGCTCGGCTGCGTGGGAATTGTCGTGCTGGCGGCGGCAGGGCTGATCGCTTTCACCGCAGTGGTGGTGGTCTACGGCTGAGCCACCGAGCGAAAATGTTTGCGACAATGGCCCGCTCCGCTAATCCGGCGGCAATGACGATCAATCGCCTGCCAGACATCACCGCCGCGCGGCGGATCGTGGTCAAGATCGGCTCTGCGCTGCTGGTCGGTGGCGGACAGCCGCGCGAAGGCTGGCTGACGCGCATGGCGGGCGATCTTGCGATGCTGCGGCAGGCGGGTGCGCAGGTGATCGTGGTCAGCTCGGGCGCGATTGCGCTGGGCGCGGCGCGGCTCGCCCTGCCCAAGGGCGGGCGCGGGAACCTTGCCGATGCACAGGCCGCGGCGGCCGTAGGCCAGATTGCGCTGGCCGATCTGTGGAGCCGCGCGCTCGGGTCCGAGGGGATCACCGCCGCGCAGATGCTGCTGACATTGGGCGACCTTGAAGACCGCCGCCGCTATCTCAACGCTGCGGCGACGCTGGACCGCCTGCTCGAAGCCGGCACGATCCCCGTCATCAACGAGAACGACTCTGTCGCCACCGAGGAAATCCGCTTCGGCGACAACGACCGGCTCGCCGCCCGCGTGGCGCAGGCGGCCAATGCCGATGTGGTGCTGCTGCTTTCGGATGTGGACGGGCTCTATGACCGCGACCCGCGCGAGGATGGCGCGGTGCTGGTGCCGGTGGTTGACGCGGTGACGCCTGAAGTGATGGCGATGGCGAGCGGGGCCTCGTCCTCGGGGCTCGGCTCGGGGGGCATGGTCTCCAAGCTGCAAGCCGCGCAGATCGCGACGCGGGCGGGGATCGCGCTCGGCATCCTCAATGGGACGCACGAGGCTCCGATTGCGAAAGCGCTGGCCGAGGGGACGGGGACGCTGTTCCTCCCCGTCAGCGCCGCCTCGGCCCGCAAGGCGTGGCTGGGCGGGCGGCTCGCGCCTGCGGGCGAATTGCGCGTCGACAAGGGCTGCGCCGAGGCGCTGAAGGGCGGGGCAAGCCTGCTGGCGGCGGGCGTGGTTGGCGTGTCGGGGCAGTTCCGGCGCGGCGATCTGGTCAGCGTGCTGAGCATGCGGGGCGAACGCCTCGCGCAGGGGCTCGCCGAATATGACGCCGCCGAAATGCAGCTGATCGCGGGCAAGCGGGCCGAGGATCAGGCCGAGCGGCTGGGCTATGCTCCCCGTTCCTGCGTGATCCACCGCGACCACATGGTGCTGCTGTGAGCCTTTTGGCAATCACCGGCGCGACCGGGTTCGTCGGCTCTGCCCTTCTGGATGCGGCGCTGGCTGAGGGCCATCAGGTGCGTGCGCTTGCCCGGCGCGAACAGGCACCGCGCGCCGGTGTGGAGTGGGTGCGCGGCGATCTCGGCGACACGGGCGCACTGGCGGCGCTGGTGGCGGGGGCGGATGCGGTGGTGCATGTCGCTGGCCTCACCAACACTCCCGATCCGGCGCAGTTCGAGATCGCCAATGTCACCGGCACTGCCCACGTCATCGCCGCGATGGTGGAGGCAGGTGTGCGGCGGCTGGTGCTGGTATCCTCGCTCGCCGCGCGGGAACCGAAGCTGTCGGCCTATGGCGCGTCCAAGGCGCGGGCGGAAACCCTGGTCGAGGCGAGCGGGCTCGACTGGACAATCGTGCGCCCGCCGGGTGTCTACGGCCCGCGCGATGTCGACTATCTGGAGATGTTCCGCACCGCAAAGTGGGGCTTTGTCCCCCTGCCGCCGGGCGGGGCAAGCTCGATCATCCATGCGGACGATCTGGCGCGGCTGCTCGTCACCCTGGCCGCCAGCAACGCCGCGCCGACCCGCAAGAAGATTTACGAGCCCGATGACGGGCGCGAGGGCGGGTGGAGCCACAAGGAACTGGCCGCCGCCATCGGCCGGGCGATGGGGCGCAGGGTCATCGCCCCGCACCTGCCGCGCCCCGTGCTCGAAGCCGCCGCCGCCGCCGACCGCATCGCGCGCGGCGACAAGGCCAAGCTCACCCCCGACCGCGTCGGCTATATGTGCCACCCCAACTGGGTCGCCCGCTTCGACCGCAA
>JAIEOM010000224.1 GCA_019750455.1 Sphingomonadales bacterium
CCGCAAAAGATCGCGATCAACTCCAGCGACCTCTACCAGTTCGCCGACGGCATGACGCTGAGCCAGTATGATCGCTTCATGTCCGCCCTGCCCGCCAATCTGCACGAACGCGTTGTCAGCGGGGAGAACCTCGCGATCCGCTGGCTGGAAACGCGGCTGCCTTCGGAAATGGAAATCTACCCCTCAATCGTCCGCATCGCCCATGCGGTGATTGGCGAGGCGTTCTCGCGCAAAGTCATCACGCCCGGCAAGACCACCGCCGAAGAGGTGCAATGGTGGTATCGCGACCGGCTGATGCAGCTTGGCCTGACCCCGTGGTTCCACCCCTCCGTCGCGATCCAGCGGCAGGATGTGAAGGGCATGATCGAGGGTGACGAGGCGATCCAGCCGGGCGATCTGCTGTGGACGGATTTCGGCATCACCTATCTACGCCTCAACACCGATACACAGCACCTCGCCTATGTCCTGAAGCCGGGCGAGACCGAGGCGCCGGCAGGGCTGCGCGCGGGGTTGGCAAACTCGAACCGTGTGCAGGATTACCTCACCCGCGCCTTCAAGGTGGGGCGCTCTGGCAACGAGGCACTGGCCATCGCCCGCGCCGATGCGATCGCGGCGGGGCTCGATCCGTCGATCTATTCGCACCCCATCGGCCACCACGGCCATGGTGCAGGACCAAGCATCGGGTTCTGGGACAACCAGAAGGCCGATCCGCGTGGGGCAGGCCCGATCCGGGCCAATACCGCCTGGTCGATCGAGCTGACATCCTACGCCGCCGTGCCCGAATGGGGCGGCCAGAAGGTCGATTTCCGCACCGAGGAAGACGCCTTCTTCGACGGCGAAACCGTGCGCTATATCGACGGACGCCAGACGGAAATCACGCTGATCCCTGCGGACTAGCGGCGGCTTGAAGATCCGATGCCGGTCGCGCGGGTCTTCACGCGGTACACGTCGGTCAGCGCGGTGATGTAGAGTTCCGACAGGTCCGGCCCGCCCCAGGCGAGGTTGGTGGCGCGCTTGGGGGTGGCAAGGCGCGCGATCACTGCGCCGCTTGCCGGATCGATCACGCACAGCCCTCCAGGGCAGGTCGTATAGACCAGACCCGCGCTATCCACCCGCACCCCGTCAACCCGGCCCGGCTTGCTGTCGTCGGTGAGGTCAGCGATCTTGCGGCGGTTGTCCGCAAGGCCCTCGCTGTCGATGTCATAGGCCCAGATGCTCTGGGTGGCCGTATCCCCGACATAGAGCACGCGTTCATCGGGCGAGAGCGCGAGACCGTTGGGGCGTTCGAGCAGATTGTCGATCAGGATCGTCCGCCCGCTTGTCTCGTGGAAGGCATAGACACCCGAGAAGCCGATTTCGTTGATGCGCTGCACCCCCTGATAGGCGCTGCCGAGACCGTAGGGCGGATCGGTGAACAGGATCAGCCCGTCGCTGCGCACCACCACATCATTGGGGCTGGACAGGTGACGGTCGCTGAAGCTGGCGACGACCGGCTGTCGTCCACTTTCCGGGGTCCAGCGCGTCACCATGCCGCTGCCATGCTCGGCACTCAGCAGGCGGCCTTGCAGGTCGAACGTATGGCCGTTCGCCAGCGCGCTCGGGGTGTAGAGCACCTTGGGCGCGCCCTCCCCGGGCGTGTAGGCGTAAACCGTGTCGCCCGGAATATCGCTGAAGATCAGCCGCGTGCCGTCCCACGCCGGACCTTCGGTGAAGGTGTAGCCGGTCGCCACCAGTTCCAGACTGCCTGGAACGAAGATTTCGGCACGGGCCTCGGAAGCCGCCGGATCTGCCGGTGGTTCGGCCCCGGCACTTGCCGCCATCCATGCCGCCGCCAAACCCGCCGCCAGCGTCCAAGCCTTGCCCATCGTCCAACCTTTCTCGTCTCGTCGTGTTCCAAGAGTGCCCCGCCGCGCCCGGCGATGCCAGCACTTTTGAGGGGAGCCGCAAGGCTTGCATGGCGCGCCCTCGGGGGGCATTGGGGCGGCAGAGACAGGAGACCCCCGCAATGCGTCAGATCGACCACTTCATCGTCGGCGACACCCCCGCGCCGACCCGCAAGCACGCCATCTGGAACCCCTCGACCGGCGAAGTGCAGGCCGAAGTCGCGCTCGGTGACGCCGCTTTGCTCGCCCGCGCGGTGGAGACGGCAAAGCGCGTCCAGCCTGCTTGGGCCGCGACCAACCCCCAGCGCCGCGCGCGGGTGATGTTCGCCTTCAAGGAACTGGTCGAGGCGAACATGCAGAGCCTCGCCGA
>JAIEOM010000098.1 GCA_019750455.1 Sphingomonadales bacterium
GGACGAGGGGCTGCGCGAGCGGCTGTCACAGGCGGCGCGGGCAGCGGTGGCGGCGCACTTCGCGCCGGCCGGCATGCACCGCCACTTGCGCGAATGGGCTCAGGATGCGGCGAAAGGCAACACGGGCGAGGGGAGGCTCCTCCCGCCCGAGGCGCGCGCGGCGATTTCCTGTTTCCAGTAGCCCGCGCTCCACGCCAGATGCATGATCATCGCCGCGCTCCCCGACAGCGCGACATCGGCGCGGCGTGCTTTCATCGCGAGCGCGAGGCCCCAGCTCTGGCACAGCAGCGCCCAGCCTGCGGCGGGCAGAGCCAGAACAGGGTGCAGCGGTGCCGCCAGCGCCAGCGCGGCAGCGGGCGTGATGGCGAGCGGCAGGGCCTGCCGCAGCTTCAAACGGCGGTTATGGCGGCGCACCGTCGTCGCCCGGCCTTCGCCATAGCGCCAGTATTGCCGCGCCAGCGCGCGCGGCGTGCGCCGGGGGAAATAGGTCACGGGAATATCTGGCGCGAGCCAGATCCGTCCGCCGCCGGCGATCAGCCGCAGGTCAAGCTCGGCATCCTCGTTGCAGGGCATCGCTTCGCAATAGCCGCCTGCCGCGCGAAAGGCGGCGAGGCGCATCAGGGCATGGTGGCCGTGTTCGACAAGCCCCGCCGCTGCCCCCGTGCGGTGCGCCGCGCCCCCGGTGCCGAGCCGCGAATTCTGTGCCGCCGCCACGCCCCTTGCAAAGCCCTTGGCCGCCTGGGTTTCCATCCGCACCACCACCGCGTCCGCCGCTTGCGCTTCGGCAACCGCGACCAGCCGGCTCACGTAATCGCGCGGGTAGAGTGCATGGGCATCGACCCGCGCGAGCCACGTCGCCTCGCGTCCGAAGCGGGCGACGGCGCGGTTGATTCCCGCGCTCTGGATGCGGTCGGGGTTGTCGAGCAGCGTGACGCGGACCTCGCGCGCGGCGATTTCGCGCACGATCGCGCGGGTACCATCGGTGCTGCCTCCGTCGGCAACCACGATCCGGGTGCTGGCCGGATCGGCAATCAGGCAGGCGAGCAGATCGGCAATATGCGCCGCCTCGTTGAGGCAGGGGATGACGGTGAGCACGGTCATGCGGCGATGGTCTCCAGACGGGCGACAAGGCGGCGGTGGTCTTCGGGGGAAAAGGCGATGCGGTCGCGCGGCAGCGCGCGGACGGCAGCGGCAAGGCGGGTGTGCTGGGCGGCGGTCATCCCGGTCAGCACCGGGCCCAGAGCCTCGCCCGATGGCAGGCGCAGGCCCACATCCGCCGCCGCCAGCCAGCGCCCGGTTTCGACATCCGCCAGCGCCACCGGTACCGCGCCGTGGGCGAGGCTTTCATAAAGGCGATTGGGCAGCAGCCAGGCCGAATTCAGCCCTTCCTCGAAATAGTCGATGCACCAGGCGAAATGGACGCGGCCGTAAAGGCGCGGGAGATCGCCCGGGCGGTAGGGGCCGGCATATTCCACCCCCGGCAGCCGCGCGATAGCGGCGGGAAAATCGGGGAAGATATCGGGCGTGGGCAGGCCGGCGATCAGCACCCGCACCCGCCCCTGCGAGCGCGCGGCGAGATCGCTGAGGATCGCAAGGCTGCGGCGGCAGCGCAGCATGCCGAACCACCCGATCACCCACGGCCCCTGTCTGTCCTGCGGGGGCGGGATGTCGGGCAGGGCTGCAACCTTGTTCTCGACCAGATCGACAGGCCCGGGCCAGCCCTGACGGGCGCGGAAATAGTCGCGCTCGAAGGCGGGGGAACTGACGATTACCCGCGCGGTGCGCGACAGCAGGCGGCGCTCGATGAAGCGCAGCACGCGGCCCCCAGGGCCGGATGACAAAATGCTGCGATGAATGTCGAGGCATTCATAGACCACCGGCTGCCCCTTGCGGGCGAGCCGCGCGGCGATTGCCAGCATTTCAAGATTGCGGGCCATCACCACGTCGGCGCCGCGCACCATCGCGCGCAGCTTTCCGGGGAACAGCAGCCGTCGCAATACCAGCAGCGCGCGCGCGGCGAGGCGGCCATCATGGCTGCGGCCGATGGCCAGCGCGGGCGCGCCCGCGATGCTGGCGGGTGCGGCACGGCGATAGAACCCGGCGAGCGCAACCGCGCCGCCTCCGGCCTGCAACCCCTCCACCCGCCGCGCCACGGCGGCATCGCCGAGATCGTGGACGAGATAGGCAATCCGGCTGTGCATCTGTCTGGGTCCCCGCTGGCATCGGTGCTGTCGCGCGGGGCTGTGTGGCGCAGGGCC
>JAIEOM010000061.1 GCA_019750455.1 Sphingomonadales bacterium
TCGGTGTAGCCCGACGGCTGTTCCACGCCCTTGAAGATCAGGTCCTTGGCCGCGCTGAAGGCTGCGCCGTCTTCATTTCCCGTCAGCGGCACGTAAAGCGGGTCGCCCGCGTTCTGCGCGTCAACCTTGGCGGCCATGCGGGCGAGCGAGTCCATCACCTGCGCCTCGGTGATCACGCCATGCAGCAGCCAGTTGGCGATGTGCTGCGAGGAGATGCGCAGCGTCGCGCGGTCTTCCATCAGGCCGACATCGTTGATGTCTGGCACCTTGGAGCAGCCCACGCCCTGATCGATCCAGCGCACGACGTAACCGAGCAGGCCCTGGCAGTTGTTGTCGAGCTCCTCGGCGATTTCGGCTTCCGACCAGTTCGTGCCCTCGGCGAGCGGGATGTTGAGCAGCGCTTCGAGACCCATCGGTTCGGGCAGGCTCTTCTGCACGTCGAACACGTCGATCTGGTGGTAATGCAGCGCATGGAGCGTCGCGGCGGTGGGTGACGGCACCCACGCGGTATTCGCGCCAGCCTTCAGGTGCCCCACCTTCTCGACCATCATCTGCCCCATCAGATCGGGCGCGGCCCACATGCCCTTGCCGATCTGCGCCTTGCCCGACAGGCCGTGCTTGAGGCCGATGGCCACATTGCGCGCCTCGTAGGACTTGAGCCAGTCGCTCCCCTTCATCGCGCCCTTGCGCAGCATCGGCCCGGCGCGCATCGAGGTGTGGATCTCGTCCCCGGTGCGGTCGAGGAAGCCGGTGTTGATGAAGACGATCCGGTCGCGCACCGCATGGATGCAGGCGGCGAGGTTGGCCGAAGTGCGGCGCTCCTCGTCCATTACGCCGACCTTGATGGTGTGACGCGGCAGGCCGAGCAGGTCTTCCACGGCGTCGAACAAGGCGTTGGTGAAGGCGCATTCCTCGGGGCCATGCATCTTGGGCTTGACGATGTAGATGCTGCCGGTGCGGCTGTTGCCGAACTTGCCGTGGCCTTCGACATCGAGCGTCGAAATCGCCGAGGTGAAGACGGCGTCCATGATGCCCTCGGGAATCTCGGAGCCGTCCGGCAGGCGGATCGCGGGGTTGGTCATCAGGTGGCCGACATTGCGCACGAACATCAGGCTGCGGCCCTTGAGGGTCTGCGCGGTGCCATTGGTGGCGGTGTAAGTCTTGTCGCCCGCCAGCGTCCGGGTGAGGGTTTTGCCGCCCTTCTCGAAGCTTTCCGACAGATCGCCGCGGATGATGCCGAGCCAGTTGGTGTAGGCGGTGAGCTTGTCCTCGGCGTCGACCGCCGCAACCGAATCCTCGCAATCGGCGATGGTGGTAAGCGCGGCTTCGACGATGATGTCGGCAATGCCGGCCTTGTCGGTCGCGCCGACGGGTGTGGCGGCATCAAACACGACTTCGACGTGCAGGCCGTTGTTCTTCAGCAGCACGCCCTTGTCGGTGGTGCCGAACTGCTGCGCCGGATCGGCGAGCGCGATGGCCTCGCGGCTCTCCAGATCGGCCCAGCTCGCCCCGCCCGCGAGCGGGAAAGTTGCGTCAAGGAACTGCCGCCCGCGCGCGATCACCGCCGCGCCGCGCGCCTCGTCATAGCCGCCCGGCCGCGCGGGGGCCGCATCGAGCGCGTCGGTGCCGTAAAAGGCATCATAGAGGCTCCCCCAGCGCGCGTTGGCAGCGTTGAGCAGGAAGCGCGCGTTGAGGATCGGCACCACCAGCTGCGGCCCGGCCATGGTCGCAATCTCGGGATCGACATTCTGCGTGCCGATCTGGAAGTCAGCGGGCTCGGGGACGAGGTAGCCGATTTCGGTCAGGAACGCCTTGTAGGCCGCCGCGTCATGGGGCTTGCCCGCGCGCTCGATGTGCCATGCGTCAATCTGCGCCTGAAGGCTCTCGCGCCTGGCCAGCAGCGCGCGGTTCCTCGGCGCGAACTCGGCGAGCAGCGCGGCGAAGCCCTGCCAGAACGCCTCCACATCGCGGCCCAGGGGGCCAAGCACTTCGCTTTCGAGGAAGGTCGCGAGCCGGGAATCGATGCTCACACCGGCGCGATCGGTCATGTCAGTCATTCAGTGTCCTCGTCGGTTGTATCAACCTGGGGAGGAGAGGACGGGGTGCCTATGGCGCAGGCCCGGCCTGATTGCAACGGGTTGGACTAGCGCCGTCACGCGGCTAGAGGGGAGCGATGGACGGGATTTCGGGAAAGATCGACGCGGGCACCATGCTGGCGCAAGTGCAGGCGTGGAGCGCGATCAACACCGGCACGGCGAACCTCGCCGGGCTGGCGGCGCAGGCTGACGCTCTGGCACAGGCCTTTGCGGCGCTGCCCGGTACGGTGGCGCTGGTCGACCCCGCCCCC
>JAIEOM010000158.1 GCA_019750455.1 Sphingomonadales bacterium
GAACATCGGCAGGTCTCCCGCCAGCAGCGGATCGACCAGCGGTGCGTCGATGGTGTGGATCACCACTCCGCCGCTTGAAAGCTGCGCGTCCTCGCGCCCGGCAAGCGTTGCGGTACCGGTGTGACCCTCGGCGACATTGATCGTCACCTCGCCCACGCTGTCGGCAATCGCCAACTGGTGCAGTACGGTGCGGTCCGTCCCGCCATTCAGCGCGACATTGGCGGCGAGGCGCGCGTGGGTCGCCGGCACCGGCTCGAAAGCGATCACCTGACGGCATTTGGGGTTCTGCGCGGCAATCAGCGAATAGAGGCCCTGATTGGCGCCGATATCGACGAACACGAAGGCATCTCTCTGGCCCAGCAGCAGGTCTGACAGATCACGGCCATAGGTGCCGAAGATGCAGTAACGGAAGGTCGTGTCCTGCCAGTTTGGCACCATCAGCACGCCATAGGCCGATCGCACTGCCGGCTCGCCCCGCGCTTCCAGCATCGGCGAGAGCGCCGCCGCCTTCCATTTGCGCAGGGTCTTGACCACGCCGTAGCGCCAGAATGCTGCAAGACTAGCCACGGGTCGGTCCTTCCAGAAAGGCGGTGATCGCATCGGCCGCCCGCTCGGCAGAGGGGCGTTCGGATAGCGAGAAGGTCGCATCGATCAGCGCCTGTTGCGCAGGCACATAGTCGGAATGCGCGGCGATGGCAGCATCGATTCTGTCGAGCAGCCCGTCCGCGCTCTCCAGCACCGGACCGGCCTGCCAGTGGAGGTAGTTGGCATCGCCCTGCCAGTCCACGCCGTGGCTGTTGAGGAACAGGCACGTGCGCGGGCTGCGGAGGAATTCATAGACCTGGCTGCTGACATCGCCGAGGTAGATATCGGCGCGGTTGGTGTAGCTCATGTCGCTGCTGGCGGCGCTGCCGGTGTCGATGTGAATGCGCGGCTCCCGCGCAAATTCCGGACCGGGCGGCTGGACCCGCGCGAGGCTCGGCGGATCGACTGTCACCACCCACTTGCGCTCGAACAGCATCACGTGCGGCGCGAAGATCAGGTTGTAGCGATCCTGACTGCGGAAGGCTTCGAGCACCTTGGCCCCGTCCTTGAACCAGCTCGACAACTTGGGCGAGGGGTGGGGGTTATAGATCACCGTCGGCCGCTCTGGCGCGGGAAAGGTGTCAGCGAAGCGGTTGTCCGCGCACAGATCGAACTTGGGGTAACCGACCAGCGCGATCCTGTCAGGCGCAAGGCCCGCATCCTTGATCAGCCGGTCGCGGATCTTGGGGCCGGACACCAGCACCAGATCGAACTTCGCGCTTTCGGGATTGAACCCTATCGCCCGGTCGCCCGCGCCGTGGCGGGTGTGGATGAGCTTGAGACTATCCAGCCCGTAGCGGGTCTTGAGCAGCAGCGTGGTCTTTTCCGAGACCACCACGGCATCGAAGCTGCGGAAGAAATCGAGATTGTCGCGGTAGATGAGCAGCTTGGTTGCCGGCACCACCCGTTCCAGCACGCCGGCCAGCGCCTGCGAAGCGCCGCGCTTCAACCCGAGCTGCACCAGCTCGACCTTTGCCAGAAGGGCCGGATCGGCCTGCCGCTCGATCTCTTGGCGGATCGCCGGCTTGGCGAAGGCGAGCGTGATGCGATGTTCACCCCGTGCCGCCAGCGACAGCGCAATGGGCAGGCTGTGGGCAAGCTGGTGGGTCTGGTCGTGATTGAACAGGAAACAGATGCGCTTCATGCGCGTCCGTCCCGAAGCAGCCGCTCGGCCAGCGCGTGATCCTCGGGCTTGTCGACATCGACGCCCATGCGCCCGTCCGACAGCACCACCGGCGAGACACTCGCGCCGAGCTTCGCGCCCGCCGCAGCGAGTGCCGCACGCAGGTCCATCCGCCGCAGCAGCAGCCGCACCATCAGCACGGGGCCGAAATGGGCGGCAAGGCGCAGCACCGACTTGCGATCCGCCTCGACCTTTTCCCAGAACCGCAAGGCATGAAAGCTGCCGGGGCCCGTCAACGCAAACAGGTTCGCACCGGTGAAGGCGCCATCGCGAAAAGTGAGCCAGGTGCGCCTGTTGGGGCCGACGGCGCGTTCCAGATTGCCGCGCTCGACAAAGGCCACGCTGACATCGCCCGCGCCCGCGCCCGCGCCCGTGACGAATTCGGTGACCGTTGCGGGGGTGAGCATCACGTTGTCGGCCGTGGTCACCAGCACGGGGAGGCCCACCGCCGGGTCCTCGACTGCGGCCAGCACCGATCCACTGATCGTCCGGCCCGAAACCCGCGCGATGATCCGTGCATCGCCCTTGGTCCATGCCAGTGAAGGGTCCTCGAGCAGCGTTGGAGCATCCTGCGCCATTACGATGATCCG
>JAIEOM010000145.1 GCA_019750455.1 Sphingomonadales bacterium
AGGGGGTGTTCCTCGATCATGTAGATTTCCTGGAGGCCCAGCTGCTTCAGGCGCCAGTCGGCGATGTAGCGGATGTAGCGCTTGATCTCCTTGGCGCTCATCCCGTCGACCGGGCCCATTTCGAAGGCGAGGTCGATGAAGGCGTCCTCGAGGCGGACGGTCTTCTGGCAGATGTCGATCAGGTCTTCCTTCACCGCCTTGGTGAGGCACTGGCGTTCCTCGCAGAAGGTGTGGAACAGCTTGATGATGCCCTCGCAGTGGAGGCTCTCGTCGCGGACCGACCAGCTGACGATCTGGCCCATGCCCTTCATCTTGTTGTGACGCGGGAAGTTCATCAGCATCGCGAAGGAGGCGAACAGCTGGAGCCCCTCGGTGAAGCCGCCGAAGGCTGCCAGCGTGCGGGCGATATCCTCATCGGTATCGACCCCGAACTGGCCGAGGAAGTCGTGCTTGTCCTTCATTTCCTCGTATTCGAGGAAGGCGCTGTATTCCGCTTCGGGCATGCCGATGGTGTCGAGCAGGTGCGAATAGGCGGCGATGTGCACCGTCTCCATGTTGGAGAAGGCGGCGAGCATCATCTTCACTTCCGTGGGCTTGAACACGCGGCCGTAGTTTTCGTGGTAGCAGTTCTGCACCTCGACATCGGCTTGCGTGAAGAAACGGAAAATCTGGGTGAGCAGGTTGCGCTCGTGATCGGTGATCTTCTGCGCCCAGTCGCGGCAATCCTCGCCCAGCGGCACTTCTTCGGGCATCCAGTGGATCTGCTGCTGGCGCTTCCAGAAGTCATAGGCCCAGGGATACTGGAAGGGCTTGTAGGTGTTGCGGGCTTCGAGCAGCGACATGGGCGGGTACTCCTTCGGGTGTTCAATATATCAGATACGGAAGCGCGGGGCGCTCGGATTCATTGGTGCGTTCAGGGCAGGTGCGTGGCGATCACGATCAGGCACAGCGGCGCGAGCATGCCGGCCATGGCGATGTGGATCACCGCCGCGTTGCGCGAATGGCCGTCCTTCCCCGCCTTCAGCGTGCGCACCGCGTTGACGGCGAACAGGATGCTGATGCCAAGGCCCAGCAGGGCGACGACAAATGGTGCGTTCACGACGGCCTCTCCCCCAGCATTCCGGCGCGGTCAGACCATGCTGCCGACGAACAGGCCGACCACACCGAAGATCCCGCCGAACACGAGCGCATTGTGCCCGAAGGACTTGTGCGGGCCGATCAAGTCGGTCTCGGGGTTCTTGCCCTCGCCCTTGGCAAAGGCCTGACGGCGCTTCTCGAAAGCCGCGAGCGAGCCGGGGGCCCGCACCGCAAACGCCAGTGCCGGGCCGCCGAGCAGCCCCATGATCAGTCCAAGCATCAGTCCCATAACGTCCCCCTTTTGCTTCGCCTGCGCGCCTTACTGGCAGCTCAGGCATTCCTCGTAATCGGTCTGGTCGCCCGAGGCGCTCAGTTCGATCTTGGGGGCTTCGGCGGTGTTGTCGGCCTCCACACCGCCCGCGAAACCGGCGCGCTGCACGGACTTCGAGCGGAGATAGTACAGCGATTTGATGCCGCGCTCCCACGCCTGGTAGTGGAGCATCATCAGGTCCCACTTGTCGACGTCGGCCGGGATGAACAGGTTCAGCGACTGGGCCTGATCGATATAGGGCGTGCGGTCGGCGGCGAATTCGAGCAGCCAGCGCTGGTCGATCTCGAAGCTGGTCTTGTAGACCGCCTTTTCCTCCGGCGTCAGGAAGTCGAGGTGCTGGACCGACCCGCCGCGCTCGAGGATCGAGTTCCAGACGTTGGTCGAGTTCTTGGCCTTCTTCTCAAGCAGCTTTTCCAGATACGGATTGCGCACGATGAAGCTGCCCGACAGGGTCTTGTGGGTGTAGATATTGGCCGGGATCGGCTCGATGCAGGCGCTCGTACCGCCGCAGATGATCGAGATCGACGCGGTCGGCGCGATCGCCATCTTGCAGCTGAACCGCTCCATCGCGCCCATGTCGGCGGCGTCGGGGCAGGGCCCGCGCTCCTGCGCCAGCAGCATCGAAGCCTCGCACGCCTTGGCGTGGATGTGCTTGAACATCTGGAGGTTCAGCGCCTTGGCCATCGCGCTTTCGAAGGCGATGCCCTTCTGCTGGAGGAAGGAGTGGAAGCCCATCACGCCGAGGCCCACCGAACGCTCGCGTGCGGCGGAATACTTGGCGCGGGCCATCTCGTCCGGCGCGCGGTCGATATAGTCCTGCAGGACGTTGTCGAGGAAGCGCATCACGTCCTCGATGAACTGCTTGTCGCCCTTCCACTCTTCCCAGGTTTCGAGGTTGAGCGAGGACAGGCAGCACACCGCCGTGCGGTCATTGCCGAGGTGGTCGATCCCCGTCGGCAGGGTGATTTCCGAGCACAGGTT
>JAIEOM010000139.1 GCA_019750455.1 Sphingomonadales bacterium
TCCTCGAAGCCGAGCACCGCCTTGGCCTCCGGTCCCCAGAAACGCGACCGTTCGCCCGCCACCGTCGCGAATTCCTCAGCCAGCAGGCACAGATTGTCCTCGGCATAGGCATAGGCGACCCCATAGCCGACGCCGCGCCAGTCGCGCGCCTCGATATGCGGGATGCCGTAGGTGGTGCGGGTGATGGTCGCTGAATAGCGTTTGCCCGCCAGCGCCTCGCTTGCCGGAGCCACCAACAGCGCGGCGGTGGTTGCCGCCAGAACCGCAATCCGCTTCATCATCTCTCTCCCGTCACCCGTTCCGGGTTGCGGGGGGAAACCTATCGGGCGCGCAGGCAAAAGGAAAGGGCGCCCCGCCATATCGGCAGGGCGCCCCTTCGATCAGTCAGCCCCGGATCAGAAGGCTGCGGTGACCGAGAACAGGATCGTGGCATCGGCGATGGATCCGCCGCCAACCTGCTGGAAGTTGGGCAGCAGATAGGCGCTTTCTGCGTCCGAGATGTCGGTATCGACATAGGAGACCGACAGGGTCAGCCGCTCCAGCACGGTCGCATCGACGGCCAGCAGCCAGTCGAAATAGGTGCCGGTCGGGGCGACGCTGGTGCCGTTCGGGCCGAGGCCCGCGTTGCCATCGGAATAGCCGATATGTGCGCGCAGGCTGATCGGCGTGTCGGCGATGCCATAGACCGCGTCGCCCGAGATGTAGAGGTTGTCTTCCTTGTCGCCCGGATCGTCAGGCAGGCCCGCCGCCGCCGCCGCGCCGGTCAGGAACACTTTGCCGAGCGCCTCTTGCGGCGGCGCATAGGCGACCCCGGCGGTCAGGCCGAGCGGCCCGATGCTGCCCGACAGCTTGGCGTAAAGTTCGGCGAAATCGGTCTCGTCAAAGCCGCTGGGATACATGTACCAGGTCAGGCCGGCATCGAGCTTGCCTTCGCCCACCGCAAAGGCATAGCCGGCGACCAGATCGAGTTCGACATCGGCTCCGCCGAAGGTGCCCCAGCCGGCAAGGTTGGAGCCCCAGGTCGCGACATAGAACCCGCTTTCGTGGGTGAGGGTGATGCCGCTTTCCACAGCCATGCCCTTGTCGGTCTGCGAAATGCCGCGGAATCGGTAGTCGGTGATGATCGTCGCGCTGCCCGAGAGGGTGATTGGCGAGGTTTCTTCCTCGTCGGCGCGGCTGGCGGTGGCAAGGTCGATCGGCTCGATCGCACGGACGGCGATAGCCTCGTCGCCTTCGGTTTCAGTGGCGACGGTGATCTCGACAGCTTCCGGCTCAGCGGCGAGCGCGGGCGCGGAAAGACACGCGAACATGGCGACAGCCGAAGCAGCCGAGGCAAAACGAATAATCATAAGGAACGCTCCATCGAGAGATTTGGATCGTTCCACCTGCGTGCCGAGCAGGAGATTTTATCCGATGAATCGGGTTCCCGTCACAGCATCGTCATCATTCCCGATGCTGCACCTGCGCACAAAGGTTATGTGGGCGGGGCATTTCACATTATCTTATTGCGTGTCCTTCCTGCAACACTTGGCAGATTCGAAGATAGATGTCGTCGTAGTTGGGCGGTTCCCGCTTGCGGTCGCGATTGTCAGGCGGCGCGGCCATGAAAAAGGGCGCCGCTGCCCGATGGCAGCGGCGCCCCTTCATGGCGTTGTTGGCTCTGGATTAGAACGTCATGCCGAAGGCGAGCTTGTAGAAATCGCCGTCGCCGCCTTCTTCGATGTCAGCCCCGGCGGTGAAGCGGGCGAAGAAGCCCTTCTTCAGCGAGAACTGCACATAGGGGCCGACCCACTGGTACACCACCGCGGTGCTGCCGCCCTGGGTGCGGGTGTTGCTGAGCAATTCGTAATGCGCCCCGGCCGAGAAGTTGCTGGTGAACTTGTAGCCGGCGTTGACCCAGGTGTGGAGGAAGTCGAGCGCGCCGACTTCGTCGCGGTTGCGCAGAGCAGCGTAGTAACCGCCGTAATACTCGGCCTCGAAGCTGTCGTCCAAGTAGTTGACGGTCAGGCTCGGCACGATGCCGTCGGCGAAATTGCCGCCGGTGCCGGTCGGATCGCCATCATCGTCACGCACGCCGCGCGACAGCAGTGCGCCGTTGGTGAGGCCGACCTGCGGCTTGATCTGGAGCTTGCCGTCATTGAGCAGGAAGTTCGCGCCGATGCCGAATTCGGTCCACAGGTCCGAGCCTAGGCCGTTGCCGAAAGCGTCGGTGGTCCACATGATGCCGTAGAAGCTGAGATCGACATTGTCGCTGACCGGGATCAGCCCGTTGAAGGTCGGATAGAAGCCGAAGAAGGCGTCCTGGTTAAGCACCACACTGAAGCGTTCGTCACGCGGGGCAGGGGCGCCTTGCGCGGCGGCGGCGAGGGCAGCGGCCGACACCATCACATCGGC
>JAIEOM010000164.1 GCA_019750455.1 Sphingomonadales bacterium
TGACCTTCTCCCCCTCCCGCAAGCGGGAGGGGGCCGGGGGGGTGGGCAAGTCGCGGGCGGTTGGCCAGTCCCACCCCCAGCCCCTCCCGCAAGCGGGAGGGGAGTTACCGCCTCAATGATCCGGGGTGCTCGACGCCTTTTCCTCGCCGCCGAAGATCGCCACTTCGTTGACGCCTGCGCTGGTCGCGCGGCCACGATACATGCCGGTGGTGTTGAAGCTGAAGATCGCCTGACCCTCGGGCGTGACGAGGATCACCCCGCCATCGCCGCCGAGGCTGGCGACGTCTGCCATGACAGAATCTGCGATAGCCTGCGCCAAATCTTCTGGCGCCCTAGGCAACTGAAGTCCAAACGAATTGGCATCATCAGAGCCTGCCTTTTCGAGCGCCTCTCTCAAAGCCGACTCCATTGTTTGCGGGTCAATAGTCCACCACGTTCGCAACCGCGCGCAAATCTCGTGCGCCACGCCGACCCGAATGAAATACTCGCCCCACCCTGTCGCCGAAACCGCACAGGCGCGATTATCCGCATAGGTCCCGGCGCCGATCAGCGGCGCATCGCCCACGCGGCCCCAGCGCTTGCCGGTCAGCCCGCCGGTCGAAGTGCCCGCCGCAAGGTTGCCCTGTTGGTCCAAAGCCACCGCGCCCACCGTGCCGAACTTGTGGTCGACATCCAATGCCGAGAGCTTCTCCGCCTTCAGCCGCTCCAGTGCCTCGCGCCGCGCTTCGGTGGCGAAATATTCGGGCGGGGTAACGGCAAAGCCCTTGGAGACAGCAAACTCCTCCGCACCCTTGCCGACGAGGAACACGTGCTCGCTCTGCGTGCGCACGGTGTCGGCCAGCAGGATCGGGTTCTTGACCGTCTTCACCCCCGCAACCGCCCCCGCACTACGATCGCGCCCGTCCATGATCGAGGCGTCGAGCTCGTTGGTCCCGTCCCACGTGAACACCGCGCCCTTGCCGGCGTTGAACAGGGGCGAATCCTCCATGATGATGATCGCCGCCTTGATCGCGTCCATCGCGCTGCCGCCCTCGGCAAGGATCTTCGACCCCGCATCCAGCGCGCGTTGCAAATCGGCCTCGTAGGCCGCGCGCCGCTCGGGCGTCATCTGCTCGGGGTCCAGCGTCCCGGCCCCGCCGTGGATGGCGAGCGACCACTTGGGGACCTCCTGAGCAAATGCGGGCTGAGACATGAGGGCGAGCGCCACCAAGGCGAGGAGTTTCTTCATGGCCGCGAGGTGTAACGCGGCCCCGTCGGTTTCGCCAGCTTAACAGCGCGCCTCTCACCCGCTAGTGCCGCGCGCATGATCTACCGCTCCGCCACGCTCGCAGATGCCCCCGCCCTCGCCCGGCTGGGTGCCGACACCTTTGTTGCCGCCTTCGGGGAGCTCTACACACCGCATGATCTGGAGAGCTTCCTCGCCGAAGTGCACAATCCCGAAGCGGTCGGCGGAGAAATTGCGGGCGATGAATGCACCCACCGTCTGGTGGAAGACGACGGCAAGCTCGTCGCCTTCTGCAAGCTGCGCTACCCCACCAAGTTCGGCAGCTATACCGAAGCGACCAACCCCATCGAGCTCGGCCAGCTTTACGCCCTGCCCGGCTACACCGGCCGCGGGATCGGCGCGCAGCTGATGGACTGGGCGCTGTCCCACGCCCGCGCGCAAGGCAATGATGCCGTTCTGCTCAGCGTCTATGCCGAGAACTTCGGCGCACAACGCTTTTACCAGCGCCACGGCTTTGCCAAAATCGCCGACATCACCTTCAAGGTGGGCGATCACTACGATCCGGAGTATCTCTACGAACTGAAACTATAACCGCGAGGGAGTGGGACATGAGCGAATTCGGCTGGAGCAGCACCACGGACGAGGTGCTGGCGGGCATCGACCTGTCGGGGCGGACGGTATTCATCACCGGCGCGAATTCGGGTCTCGGTCGGGAAACGGCCCGCGCGATGGCGAGCAGGGGCGCACATGTCATCATGGCCGGGCGCGATCAGGACAAGCTGGATGAAGCCGTCGCCGCGATCCAAGCCGGGCACCCCAAGGCGCAGCTCGATACGATCACGGTCGACCTCGGCAGCCTCGAAAATATCCGCGCCGCCACCTCGCGCGCGCGGCAGCGGTTCCAGAAGATCGATCTGCTCATCAACAACGCAGGCGTTATGGCGACCCCGTTTCTGCACACGGCTGACGGGTTCGAGATGCAGTTCGGGACGAACCATCTCGGCCACTTCGCGCTGACGGGCGAGCTGTTCCCGCTGATCGAGCGCGGGCACCTGAAGCGCATCGTCAACCTGTCCAGCCGCGGCCACCACTTCGCACCCGTCGATTTCGAGGACCCGCATTTCGAGCGACGCGCCTATGATCCGTGGACCAGCTACGGCCATTCCAAGACCGCCAA
>JAIEOM010000247.1 GCA_019750455.1 Sphingomonadales bacterium
GTCGACATGGAGCGCGGGCGCAAGGTGGCGGAGCGCTTCCGCGCAAAGGGCTGGCTCCCCGCCCCGACCCTCGCGGGCCGCGACGATCCCAATCACAAGCAAATGCGCGCGATGTTCAACGAGGCGTTCAAGCCCAGCCGCATCAAGGAAATCGACCCGCGCGTCGAAACCCTCGCCTACGAGTTGATCGACGAGTTCGTTGGGCACGGAAAGTGCGACTGGGTGCGCCAGTTCTGCGTCCCCCTGCCGCTGTTCATCATCGGCGAGCAGATGGGCGCACGCCGCGAGGACATGTGGCGGATCAAGGGCTGGACCGACGCGTTCTTCCACCGCATCAGCCTCATGCTGCCCGAGGACAAGCACCTCGAAATGGTCGACCGCGAGATTGAAGCGCAGCACTATTTCCAGCCGATCTTCGAGCGCCTGCGTGAACATCCCGACGGCAGCCTCATCAGCGTGCTGGTCAACACCGTGATCGAGGGCTGGGGCCGGCCCTTGAACGACGAGGAACTCCACGCCGAGATGATGGCCGACACCTTCGTCGGCGGCAGCGAGACCACCACCAACGCGCTCGCGGCGGGGATGAAGCTGCTGATCGAGAACAAGGATGTGTGGGCCAAGCTCAAGGCCGATCCCGAAAAGTATATGCGCACCTTCGTCGAGGAGGTGCTGCGGCTCGAAAGCCCGGTGCAGTCGCTGATGCGCTTCACCCACAAGGATGTGGAACTCGACGGGGTGACGATCCCCGCCGGATCGGTCGTCAACGTCCGCTACGGTGCGGCCAACCGCGATGAACGCTTCTTCGAGTGCCCCGACAAGCTCGATCTCGAACGTCCCAAGGCGGGCGCGCATATGGCCTTCGGGTCAGGCACGCACCACTGCCTCGGCGCGCCGCTGGCAAGGCGCGAACTCACCTGGGGCTTCCAAGCGGTGGTCGACCGGTTCGAGGACATGTGGTTCGCCGAAGGGCAGAACGACTTCAGCTACCACCCGCACTTCCTGCTGCGGTCATTGAAGCAGCTGAACATCGAGTTTGCGGCGAAGCGGAGGTAAGCCCGTCACCCTTTCCCCCGTCATGCTGAACTTGTTTCAGCATCCATCGCGCATCAAAGAACAGGCAGCGCGGGCCGAAAGATGGACCCTGAAACAAGTTCAGGATGACGAAGGCGGATTAGCTAGGCGTTCCCCCCGGCCGCTGCCCGCCCCGCCAGATAGCCGAAGGTCAGCGCCGGGCCGAGCGTCCCGCCCGCGCCCGCGTAAATGCCCCCCGTCGGGCAGGCGATGGCATTGCCCGCGCCGAGCAGCCCCGGAATCGGCGCGCCATCATGGCCGAGGATGCGCGCCTGCCCGTCCGTCCTCGGCCCGCCATTGGTACCGAGCAAGCCGGATGAAATCTCCACCGCATAGAACGGCGCTTCACGGATCGCGCCGAGCGTCACCGCAGCGCCTTCCCGCGAACGGTCGCCGTAGAAGTGGTCATAGGCGCTCGTCCCGCGCCCGAAATCGGGGTCGTGGCCTTCATCGGCATGGACGTTGAAGCGCGCCACCGTTTCCGTCAGCGCCGCAGGATCGAGGCCCAGCTGCGCCGCCAGCTCTTCCAGCGTCTCGGCCCGCACCACCCAGTCGGGGATCGGCTGGCCCGGCATGCGCGTGCCCAGCGGATAGCGTTCGGCATATTGCGCGTCGAAGATCAGGTAGGCGGGCAGGTTGAGGTAATCGTAGCTGCGCGGGTCGAACTGGTGGAACACCCCGCCGAGCGAGGAGTAATTGGCCGCCTCGTTGCAGAAGCGCCGTGCGGAGCGGTTGACCATGATCGAATGGGGCACGGTGCGCTCGATCAGGATAATCTGCGCCCGCTGTTCCCCGCTCGCCCACGGCGCATCGGGCTGGACGAGGGTCGGCGCCCACCAGGCGCTGGTCATATTGCCGAGCTTCGCGCCTGCCGCCATTGCCAGTGTCAGCCCCTCGCCCGTGGCGGTCGGCGGGCTGGCGGGGGCGGTCACGGGGCCGCGCAGGAAGGTCTGGCGCAGGTCTTCGTCCCATTCGAACCCGCCGGTGGCGATGATCACCCCGCGCCGCGCGGACAACGCGAAGGGCTGGCCGTCGCGCTCGCCTTCGATCCCCGTGATCCGCTCGCCATCCTTCAGCAGCCGCCGGGTCTCCACGCCGAGCACCGGCTCGATCCCCCGGTCGAGACACGCCTTCAGCAGCCGCGCCACCATCGCCTGACCGAAGCCGCATTGCCGCGCCGCCATGCGTGCCCCGAGCACCTCCGGCGGCGGCATGGCGGTCGCCCCGCCGAGCGGCGTCTCGCGCAGCATCAGCGGCTTGGGCTCCTCGATGGCGTAGATCTTCGCGGCCCACTCTCCGAGTTCGGGCAGATCAAAGAGGTCATGGTCGAGCGCACGGGACCCTTGCGGCTTCGCTCCCGGCCGTTC
>JAIEOM010000179.1 GCA_019750455.1 Sphingomonadales bacterium
CCTCGAGGCGTTCGGCGAGACCGAAGCCAGCCTCTATGGCCGCACCGATCGCGATCGGTTCGGTGAGGACGAACCCTACAGCGCGAATGATCGGCGCGTAGCCGAAACCGGAGAGCCTATCGAGTTCGAGGAGAGTGCGACCGGCGCCGATGGCGAGGTCATCCACGCCATTTCCGTCAAGTTTCCGCTGCGCGACAGCAGCGGTAAAATGTTCGGCACGGGTTCGATTTCGACCGACATCACGGCACGCAGGCGGGCAGAGACGAGGCTTGCGCAAAGCGAGGAGCGCCTCGCCCGGGCGATGGCTGCCGGTAACGTGGGCACTTTTGAATACTACCCGGAAGAAGACCGTTTCCTGTTCGATCCCAGCACTGCCAAGCTGTTCGGCGCAGGACGCGGCCCTATCGCGCTGGCAGCCATATCGGCTCTCGTGCATCACGAGGACAGCATGGCATGGCAGAAAGCAGTCGAGGAAGCTCGCGATGCGAAGGACGGGCATTTCCGCCTCGAGTTCAGGATAGAACACCCCTCCGACCACCGGTTGCGCTGGATTGCGGCCTCTGGAAAGCTTGAACGGAAGGCCGATGGAGAGACAGTCCTCACCGGGGCGGTGCGGGACATCACGCGGCGCAAGCGGGACGAAGAGCAGCTGGTCTTTCTCAACCGCGAGCTCAACCACCGGGTCAAGAACCTCTTCGCGGTGATCCGCGGCATGATCCGCATGGAAGCGCGCCGCGAGCCGGCAGCTGAAGCCTTTGCACAGCGCGCTGTCAGCCGCATTGACGCACTTGCTGCCGCGCACAAGATCAGCCTCGGCGCGGACGCGAACAGCTCCGTCAATATCGAGCAGATGCTCGATGCCATCCTTCGCCCGTTCATCAATGGCGAGCCGCACAAGGTTCAGTTGAACGGAGACCCCATCGCACTACCGCAGCGGATGATCACACCGTTCACGCTCACGATCTATGAGCTCGCGACCAATGCCTTCAAGCACGGCAGTCTTGCTGAGGCGAACGGCAGGGTGGAGATCGCATGGCATGCATACCAAGGCCGCTCTGGATCGGAACAGCGAACGGTGGAAATCGTCTGGCGCGAGGTTTGCGAGAAGCGGGTTGTTCCCCCAGAAGATGGGCCTACCGGCGGCTTCGGCACGCAGCTCATCGAGGCGTCCATCGCGCAGCTGAGCGGCGAGTGCCGAAGGGAATGGAGCGAACACGGGCTCGTGTTGACAATGATCCTGCCACTGGAGATGGAGGCGTGATGATGGCCGGTCCCATCTACGCAATCGGTTCCGCCTCTCGTCCACCGACTGGCTTCTCTTCCTGCACGTCGCCTGGCCCGATCGGGACGGACGTTCCGCTCGATGCCGTCACCATCCTCCTCGTCGAGGTTGAGGCGCTACCGGCCCTCGACCTGCAGGCGACACTCGAGGAAGCGGGCGCGACCGTCATCGGACCGATCGCGTCGCTGGCGAAGGCGATCAAGGCCGCACGCGAGGCGCACTACGATGCGGCGATTCTCGACATCGACCTTCAGGGGCAAAGCGTGCTGCCTGCTGCCGCCATCATCGCCGGACGCGGTATCCCGTTCCTGTTCCACACCGCCTATGGCGAGGACCTGGCAGGCGCAGGCGAATTCGCCGAGGTTCCTCTATGTTCGAAGCCGACCGATCCCGACGAACTGGTCAGGATCCTGCACGGCCTCCTTAGCAAGAGCCGCGGAAACTAGATACGGCGTCGCTTTATGCACCGTGCGCCGCCTCGGCTGCGGGAACGTGCGCCTGAACCAAGGTTGCTTGATCATTGGCTCGACAAGGGCGCGCTGGACTGGATCACTTCTGCAAGTGCATCTGAAGCACCTGCGCGGTTTTCTGGAAGCCGCGCTCGGTAATGACGACGCGTTCGCCTTGACCTGGCCCTCCCGCAATGCGTTTGAGCAGCCGCATCTCTTCCAGTGCCGCGACCCAGCGGATGCCGGTGGTCGGCGCGCAACTGAGCGCATGGCAGAGCCGCTCGACAGAAACAGGCGTCCCGCGCACCCGCGCCTGGAAGAGTTCGAGCATGATGTCGCAGGCGGGGCTTACGGCGAACCCCTGAAAGTCGAATATCTCGTCGATCCTGCGGCGGGTGTCCGACAGCGTTGCTGCGAGCGCGCCGAGCAGTTCGACGCTGACAGCGCCTCCGGCAATGTCATCGCCGATCGCCCGCATTTCCATGGCGAGCACCTCCATGCGATCGGCAAGGTTCTCGCTCGCGGACTGATGGAAAACCGTTGCTGCCTTCTCGTCGTTCGGGGGAAACTGCTTAGCCACGAATTCGATCTCCGTATCCGTCCAACTTTGTAGTATGCCTGTGCGCGCTATACTTGAGCCTGAGCCGGGTGCTTTTGCAATTGATAATGGCGAGGGCTGAGGCGGCATCCTCAAGTGGGTCGATCGACCACGAGAGGAGCGCACCTT
>JAIEOM010000108.1 GCA_019750455.1 Sphingomonadales bacterium
GCGGCGAAGATCGTGGTGTCCACGCCCAGCTGGTAGCCCGAGGGCAGCAAGATGTTGTCAAAGCCGCCTTCTTCCGCGCGGGTGACGATGTTGCGGCAATGCTCCCAGCTCGACTGGAGATAGGGATCGGGAACGCCGAGGAACTCGTAATCGTCGTCACACAGCGCGGAGAACCACGCGATTTCGCATTGCTGGGTCATTCTATCCGTTCCTCGTCCAAACTTGTCTATTCGCGCCCCCGATCCGCCGATCAGGGCAGCGGCACACCCCGCGCGGCGACCAGCACGGCGTACCATTCGGTGCGCGTCCAGCGGACCTTGAGCGCAGCCGCGCCCTCGGCAATGCGCGCGGCGTTCTGCGAGCCGATGATCGGGATAATCCCCGCCGGGTGCGCCATCAGCCAGCTGTAAGCGGCAACGGTGCGCGACACGCCCTGCGCCTCGGCCACGGCATCGAGCGCCGCCGCCACCGCCTTGTCCCGCGCGGTTTCCGGCGCGGCCAGACGCCCGCCACCCAGCGGCGACCACGCCAGGGGGGTCAGGCCGAGCATCATCGCCTGATCCAGTTCGCCATTCTCGAAGCAGTCGATCCTCAGCGGGCTGATCTCCGGCTGGGTGCTGACCAGCTTGTTGCCGAGGAAATGCTGGAGCGCCGCGATCTGGGCCCGCGTGAAATTGGACACCCCGAGCGCCTTGATCTTGCCGCTGGCCACCGCGTCGTCCAGCACGCGCGCCACTTCCTGCGGGTGGGCGAGAATGTCGGGCCGGTGGATCTGCCACAGGTCGACCGAATCCACCTGCAAGCGGCGCAGCGAGTCCTCGATCGCCTTGTTCAGGTAAGCCGCGCTCTGATCGTATGGCAGCGGCGGGAGGATGCCGCCCTTGGTCGCCAGCACCATCTTGTCCCGAAGGCCGGGTTCTGCGGCCAGCACCTCGCCCAGCAGCACTTCCGCATCGCCGAAGCCGCCTGCCCCGTCGAAGCCGTAGATATCGGCAGTGTCGAGGAAGGTGATTCCGGCATCCAGCGCTGCATGCACCAGCTTGGCCGCATCGGCGGCGGTGCGGCCATTCTCGGCCAGCCGCCACATGCCCCAGGCGATGGGCGAAACTTCGATATCGCTTCCGCCAAGGCGGCGGCTGGCAGGCGGCAGGGGCAGTTCACTCATTGTCATTTCCTCATTGGGGGAGCGACCGAGGCGCGCTCGACAAGGTCGTGGGGCAGGCGCTTGTGGGTGATGTCCCCGCCTGCGATCAGGATTTGCGTCGCCGTGCGGGCGAGGTCCGCCATCGGCTGGCGGATGGTGGTGAGCGGCGGCCAGACAGTGCGCGCCAGCGTGGTATCGTCGAAGCCGGCGACCGAAAGTTCGGCGGGCACATTGATCCCGCGATCATGCGCCACGGCGAGCACGCCTGCGGCCATATCATCGTTGGAGGCGAAGATCGCGGTCGGCCGGTCGGGCTGGCCGAGCAGCACTTTCGCACCCGCCACGCCGCTATCGAAATCGAACTCGCCATCGACAACGAGGCTCGGCTCGAACGGGATGCCGACCCGGTCCAGCGCGCGGCGGTATCCGAACAGGCGGTCGTCGGAGGCCATGTGGTTGGTGTGGCCCTTGATGAACCCGATCCGGCGGTGGCCTGCGTTGATCAGGTGCGTGGTCATGTCGTCGGCGGCTTGCGCGTCGTCCATGAACACGCTGGAGGTCAGCGCGTGGTTGGTCCCCGGCGAGATGCGCACGAAGGGCACGTCCATCCCCTCCAGCGCGCGCAGCACCGGATCGCAATCGGTGACGGGCGATGACAGGATGATGCCATCGACATGGGTCTCGGAAACGAGGCCGCGCACCTGATCGCCGACGCGCGGATCGGCAACGTCCACGGGTTGCGCCAGCAGGCGGATGCCGGCCTCGTGGCACACATCCCAGCAGCCCTTCTGGATCTGGAACATGTAATAGGGGCTGTGATTGTCGTAGATCAGTGCGACCTGCCCCGACTTGGCCCCCGAAAGAATGCGCGCCGCGACCGAGGGGCGGTAATCGAGTTCCGCCATCGCCTTTTCGACCCGCTCGCGCAGTTCGGCGCTGACATAGGGGTGGCCGTTCATCACCCGGCTGACCGTTTTCACGGCAACCCCGGCGCGGGCGGCGACATCCCGGATATTGGCGCGGCTCATGCGGCGATGCTCCGGAACAGGTCGGCAAAGGCGCTTTCAGGGCGGAAAAAGACCGGCGGCTGGCCGATGGGGGCGGCGATGGTGTGCCAGCCGGGCGCGTAATCGGCGCCGCTCCACAGGTGCCGCCATTGACCCGCCGGCAGGTAGACGCGGCGCGCGGCCCCGCCTTCCGCGATCACCGGGGCGACCATCAGGTCCGCACCATAAAGGTACTGGTCCTGAATGGTGAAGGCCTCCCGGTCGTCGGGATAGGGCAGGAACAGCGCACGCTGGGCGGGAAGGCCGGTGGCCTGCGCCTCGGCGACGAGGTGCTGCACATAGGGTGCCAGGGC
>JAIEOM010000221.1 GCA_019750455.1 Sphingomonadales bacterium
GAGCGGGCCTTCTGCACCGTGCCTGCGCGGGCCTTGTCCTCGGCCTCGTTCTTCATCGCCTCGTCGTAGGTGGCGACGGCGAGCTGGATGAAGGGATCGCTCGATGCCCGGAAGTCTGCCGGGGTCTTGGTCATCCATTCCAGCCGCTTGGCAGTGTTGCCGAGTTCGGTCCCGGCATACATCGCGGCAAGATCGCGGCCTTCCATGAAGGCATCGAAGCTGGCGTTGCGCTTGTCGGCAGGGAGCGTGCGGTATTCGGCGATGCCATCGGCCCACAGCTGCTGGTCGATGGCCTGCACATAGCGACGCTCGATGCGCTGCATGCCCTGGGTCATGAAGGCCTTGTCGCGGGCCTGATAGCCGGGCTCGCGATCCTTGTCGGGCTTGGCCTGCTCGTTCGCCCAGCGGTAGAGCGAGCGCGCCGCGCCATAAAGCTGGCCGCGACCGAGCAGTCCGCGCTTGGCATCAGCCAGCGCGGCAGCATTGCCTTCGGCGATCAGCTTGTCGAGTTCGGCCAGCGCCGCGCCATACTGCGCCTCCCGCTTGGGATCGGCCTTGATCCACGCGCGGAACGCGTCTTCATCGGCCTGCTTCTTGGCGACCAGCGAAATCGCGTCGGCTCCGGCCATTTGCCCTGCGATCTTCTTCTCGTAGTTCTCCACGCCCTGCAGCGTGGCGGCGTAGGCGATGGTGGCCGCCTGATTGCCGGCGGTCAGCTCGTCGATGCGGTCGCCGTATTCGGCCAGCATGCGCTGCTGGTAGGGATAGAGCTCCTCGTAATAGAAGCGCGCCTCATCGGCGGTGCGCAGACGCTCGGTGGTGCCGGGGAAGCCGGCGACCATCACGAAATCGCCTTCCTTCACGCCTTCCTTGGCGATCGGCAGCCACGCCTTGGGCTTGAAGGGCACGTTGTCCTTGCTGAACGCGGCCGACGAGCCATCCGGCGCCACATAAGCGCGGTAGAACGAGAAGTCGCCGGTGTGGCGCGGCCACATCCAGTTGTCCTTCTCCCCGCCGAAGTTGCCGACGCCCGCAGCCGGAGCGTAAACAAGGCGAACGTCCTGGATTTCGAGCTGCTGCTGGAGCCAGTATTGCGCACCGCCGAAATAGGCGCGCACATCGCAACGGCGGTTGGCCTGCTTCTCGCACGCCTCGATCAGCGCGGTACGGTTGGCTTGCAGGCGATCGTACCGCGCGCGGCCGTCCAGCTTGTCGGCACCCTTCAGCACGTCGGCAGTGACGTTGCGCAGATCCTCGATCACATAGACGCGGCTGCCGGGCGCGGCGGGCAATTCGTCGCCCAGCGTCTGCGCGAGGAAGCCGTTGGTGAGGTAATCGTTCTCGGGCGAGGAATTGTACTGGAGCGAACCCGCGACGCAGTGGTGGTTGGTCGCCACCAGACCCTGCGGCGAGAGGAACGCGGCCGAACAGCCGCCCAGCGATGCAATGGCGGTGAGCGGCGGGCGCTGGAGATCACCCAGCGTCTTCGCGTCCAGCTCAAGGCCGGCGGCCTTCATATCCTCGGCGATCGCGCCGGTCTGGCTGGGGAGCCACATGCCTTCATCGGCGTGCACCACGGCAGGTGCGGACAGCATCAGGGCCGAGGCCCCGGCCAGCAGGAACTTCTTCATCGGTAGGCTTACCTCTCTCGCGAATTTGCCGCCCCTCGGGGGACGAATGGCCCGCGTGTTAGGGCAGATCGGCGGGCTGCGGAAGGGGCGATTGCTGGCTTTCGACGAACGAACGGCTGGCCGGATTGAGCACCAGCAGCAGCCGCGCGCCGCCTGCGGTTCCGGCAATCGGCGGGGAGCGGTGGATGGCAGGCCGATCGGTGGCGAGCTTGCCCTTGAAGATCCCCACATCGAAAGGGGCGAGGCGGCCGACGCGCTGCGGTGTGCCCCCGACCGCGACGCGTGCAGCGTCAGCATCGTCCAGCCAGTCCGTGCCCTCGCCGACATAGGTCGTGATCAGGCGGGCGGTGACGTAGTCGGCGTGAAACTTGCGGCACGAATCGGTGCGGACGACCTCCAGGCGCAGCTCGAAGGTGGCGAGGTCCATCGCCTCGCAGAACAGCCGGGCGAGGAGCGCGGCGTCTTCGGCCAGCGCCGCGTGCAGGGCGGCGTTGCCCGCAAAGCCGCTCTGTCGCAGGGTGCTCAGCAGCGTCTCCGGGAGTCCCGCTACGTCGCTCACAAAGCGAAGGTCCTGCGGCTCGCCCGCAACCAGAGGGTTGAAATCGGCAAAGCCATCGCGCTGCCATACAGCAAGGTTGCAACCATCTTCGCGGATGGCGCCAAGCACCTCGTGTTGGCGGGCAAAGCGGCTGCTGCGTGTCAGCACGGCATGCATAAGGGGTCGCGACCTCGAAACAAGTAACGTTGTAACATTCCAATAAGCGGAGCCCGGGCGTCTCGCAAGACCTGTCTCGCGAAAGTCTCTTGCGAGTGATTATCATCTGGGCCATGAGGCGGCCTCGATCTTGCACCAAGGACACCGCATCCCATGAACAGCACGCT
>JAIEOM010000181.1 GCA_019750455.1 Sphingomonadales bacterium
AAAGACGAGAAAGGGGCTTCTCGCGCATGAAAACGGAAACCACCGGCTCTGGCCGGAACCTGACCTATGGTCTGCTCGACTCTGTCGGCAAGGCTATCGTGGTGGGCGCCTACGAGGCGAATCCCTTCCCGACAGAGGCCGATCTGGCCAAGCAATATGCGGTCAGCCGCTCGGTCACCCGCGAGGCGGTGAAGATGCTCACCGCCAAGGGGCTGCTGGCCGCCCGTCCGCGCAAGGGCACCAGCGTGCAGCCGCAGCGGTCGTGGAACCTGTTCGATCCCGACGTGCTGCGCTGGACACTGGAACGCAAGTTCTCGCTCGATCTGCTGCGCCAGTTCACCGAGCTGCGTGCCGCGATCGAGCCGATGGCGGCCGCGCTCGCGGCGCAGGCGGCGGACACGCAGGGGATTGCCGAAATCGCCGCGGGATACCAGCGCATGGTCGAAGCCGAAGCGGGGAACGATGATCCGCTGGAGGCCGACATTGCCTTCCATATCGCCGTGCTCGAAGCCTCGGCCAATCCGTTCTATGCGCAGTTCCGCGACGTGGTGTCGACGGCGCTTCGCACCTCGATCCGCTTCACCAACCGCTTCAAGGGACGCACCGCCAATCTGCCGAAGCACCGCGCGGTGCTGACCGCGATCGAGGCGCGCGACCCGCAGGCGGCCAAAGCGGCGATGAGCGAGCTGATCGAGGACGTGACGGCACTGATCGCCGATGCCGAGCGTCAGGCGTGACATGGCAGCAGCCCCGGCGTGACAGGCATCCCGGAGCGGCTCGTCCCGCGCTGAACGTCACGCAGGCAGGCTAGCCGCAGTCAGCCGGTCACCTTCGTGAGCGCGCAAGCCCGCGCGGGGCACGGAACAGCTGTCGGCACGGTTCGTCGCATCGCCGGGCAAAGCGACGCGAAACCGCTTGCCATCGGCATTTCCTAAATTATCTTACAAATAATATTTAATGCCGGGTGCGAACTTGGCGCGCTGCCCTTCGGGAGGGATGCCAATGCTCGAGACTGCCACCAGAACCGCGGCCGCCTTGCCGCCCGCCTTCGCCGTCGAACCGCAGGCCGAAGGCATCGCCACGCGATTCACCGTGACGCTGGGCGAGCGGACCCACCGCTACCGCATCCCCACCGGCCAGCATAACCACTACGCGGTGTTCTTCAGCGAGATGGCCCGCGATTTCGGCACGCGCACGCCCGGCGGCCACAAGCCGGTGCCGATTGACGGGCCTGAGCCCGACTGGCGCCCGCTGATCCTCGACAACCTCAGCCCCCGCACCTTTGCCGGTTATGGCGATCCGGCGGTTCTGAAGACGGACGAGGGTTACTGGCTGGTCGCCACTTCCAACGATGCGCCCGATGCCTTTCCCATCCTGCATTCGCAAGATCTCGAAAGCTGGAGCCACAAGGGCTTCGTCTTTCCCGAGGGGGAGGCACCCGAATGGACCGCGCACGGCCGCGCGATCGGCGATTACTGGGCGCCGGAGATGGCGAAGGTGGGGGACGATTACTGGCTGGTCTATACCGCCCGGCAGCGTTCCGGTGCGCTCGCCATCGGGCTCGCCAAGGCCCCGCACCCCACCGGGCCGTGGACCGATCTGGGGAACCCGCTGGTGTCAGGCTTTGCGATCAACACCGCCAATTATCCCGAGGACCCGACGCAGCCGATGCTGAGCGGCGGGGTGATCGATTCGCACATCTTCATCGACGCCAACGGGGACCGCTACCTGTTCTGGAAGCGTGACACCAACGGCGTGTGGCCGCGCCCGCTGGCTGGACTGCTGCGCCGCCGCCCCGATCTGGTCGACCGGCTGTTCGATCACGAGGCCGACCGTCTCACCGCCCGCTTCGCCGCCGCCGTCCTGCCCTGGGCCAACACGCGGCGCCCGATGGAGCGTTTCTTCCTGATGCAGCCGATGATCGAGGCGGTGCTCGACAATTGGGAACGGGTGAAGGGCGTGCTGTCCGAGGTGGAGGAGGCCGCCTTCATCGTGGATGCGATGAGCACACCGATCCACGCCCAGCTGCTTGACGGGGAAGGCAACCTTGTCGGCACGGACACCATCGTCCTGACCAATGATCAGGAGTGGGAAGGCCACCTGATCGAAGGCCCGTGGGTCACGTTACAGGAAGGGCGCTACTGGATGTTCTATGCGGGCAATGATTTCGGCACGCCCGCCTATGGCATCGGCGTTGCGGTCGCCGATCACCCGCTCGGGCCCTATGTGAAGCAGGAAGGACCGCTGCTGAAATCGGTCAAGACCTGGTGGGCGCCCGGTCACGCGTCGGTCGCACCGGGGCTCGACGACAAGCCGCAGCTGTTCTTCCACGCCTTCTTTCCAGGCACCGGCGGCTACAACTGCTTCCGTGCGCTGCTGACGACACGGCTGGCGTTCTCGGCCGGGAAAGTCACCATTTCCTGAGGGCGCGTTCGCCTCAGATGTTGATGCTGGTCGGGATCAGGCTCGGCTGGAGATAGGGGTAGGGCCGCAGCCGATCGGCATTGCGCGCGGCGATGCGCGCGTCGATTCCGGCAAGCTGCGACTGGAA
>JAIEOM010000100.1 GCA_019750455.1 Sphingomonadales bacterium
GCCGCGATCGGCTCGCCGTTGGCGTCGGTCGGCAACCCGTTCTGGTTGATCCCGATGGTCTTGAAGCTCTTTGCGTAGGTGCCATAGGCCAGCACATCGGGTGCGACTTCATAGCTGAGCGTAAGATCGTAGGTGAGATTCCAGTCGGTATCCTCGGGCGCGCTGATCTGCGGCTGGAACACCCCCAGCTGGGCGCGGCTTCGCGCGTCGGTTTCTCTGCCGGTCAACTCCTCGCCAGTGCCGGTGAACACCCGCCGCTGATAAAAGCCCTGCTTCTTGTCGTAATTCAGCCGCACCCCGGGCTGGATGGTGAAGGCGTCGGTCACCTTCCAGCTCAATTGCCCGAACAGCGCCGCACTGGTGCTCTTGAGGAACTGCGTGTTGCGCGCGGTCAGCCCGTTCAGCACGCTCGGGTCAAGCGACAGCGGGTTGTTTGGCGCGATTGACCAGCGGCTCGAATTGATACCGTGGGCTTCGGTCCCCTGCGTGTCGATCCGCTGGTTGAAGGCAAAGGCACCCAGCACGAAATCGAACCGGTCGCCGGTGTAGGCGTAGCGGAATTCCTGCGTGTACTGGTCCTGCTGCGAAGGGTTCTGCGACAGGGCCACAATGGAAAGCCCGGTGAAATCGCGGTCGTTCTCGGGCTTCCAGTCCCAGTACCGCCAAGCGGTCACCGAGGTGAAGGTGCCCGGCCCCACGTCCAAGGTGATCTTCAGCGCCGCGCCCGCGATCACGTTGCCCGCATTGAGGTTCGAATCGAGGTCGGTCAGCCGGTCGAAGGGGTTGGCGGACGGCGGGGCGTAGTTCTGCGCGGCGGCAAGGGCGGCGAACTGGCGGTTCAGTGGCCGCTGGGTTGCGCCGGTGCCGACGAACACCGATCCGCAGCACACTGCATCCTGCTTGTTGTAATCGCCCACCAGCTTGATTTTGAGGTTGCTCGTCGGCTCCCACAAAAGCTGTGCGCGCAGGCCGATATTGTCGAGGCTCTGGATGTTCTCGCCTGTGGTGACATTGCGGATCGTGCCGTTGCGGCTGGTTCCCGAGAACGCGACCCGCGCCGCAACCGTCTCCGACAGCGGCCCGGAGACGGCAAGCCGCGCCTGCTGGAAGTTGTAATTGCCGACACTCACCTCGGCGCGGCCCTCGAAGTCGAAGGTCGGCTGGTTGGTCTGGATGTTGATCGCGCCTGCGGTGGTATTCTTGCCGTAGAGCGTCCCCTGCGGCCCGCGCAGCACCTCGATCTGGGCCACATCGAGAAAGTCGAACGTGGCCGAGGCGACGCGCGAGTAATAGACATCGTCGACATAGATGCCGACGCCCTGTTCGAACCCGTCGCTGGTGAGACCGAAGGGCACGCCCAGCCCGCGGATATTGACCGCGGTGTTGCGCGGGTTCGATGAGTAGAATTGCAGGGTCGGGGCAAGCTGCTGGAGCCGGTTCACGTTGAACGCGCCCGTTTCGTCCAGTTGCTTCGCATCGAGCACCGACACGGCGAGCGGAATGTCCTGCGCGCTTTCGGAGCGGCGGCGGGCGGTGACGATGATGTCATTGCTGTCTGCCTGCGCCTCGTCAGCCGAGGCTGCGGCATCATCGGTGGCAGGAGCCGCTCTCTGAGCGGCGGCGGGAACGGTAAGCAGCGCGGCAACGCCGGCGCCGAGCAGCAGCGCGCTGCGGAGGGTAATCGGATGCATAATATCTCGCCTTTGCAAGCGGGAAGGCATCCGGCGGTCCGGTCTGCGGGTCCCTGTTATGATGGGGTCTGAGCGGGTCACGGGCCGGTCAATCGGTCAGCCGTGTCCTTTCGGTAATGTCGATCTGCATGACCTTGCCGTCATGCACGGTCAGCTGGATCGCGCCGTAGCGCAGGCGGCCAAGCGCCTCGCCAACCAGCGCCAGCGCCGGGGGCAGATTGCCCCTGTCAGTAACGCCATTATCCTTGTGGTCCATGATTGGGCCTTTCGTTGCGCGGGAGGTGCCCGCTACGCAAGGACGTAAACTCAAGTTGATCGATTGACAATGAGGCGGGCGACGCAGATTTTCTGTGACCGGACGAAAGGTGGGCTTTATGCGCCGTTCTGACGGACTGCCGTCTGCACGCTCAGACGGCATCCTGGGCGAAGGGCGGAACGGGCGTGATCGGATCGGACAGGCGGATGCCATCGAGGATCTGCGCGGTCCGGTCGCGCACGTCGAGCAGCAGAGCGCGGGTGCGGCATTCGCCTTCCTCAAGGCAGTTCTTGCACTTCTCGTGGGCATAGCGGCTGGCGCAGGGCACCAGCGCAAGGCTGCCGCGCATGTGCCGGATCAGGTCGCCATAGGTGATGTCGATCGGCGGGATCGCCAGCCAGTATCCCCCGTCGCGCCCGCGCTGGGATTCGACCAGCCCCGCACGGGTCAGCTCGGACAGGATCACGGTCAGGAACTTGGCGGGAATGTTCTGCTTGTCGGCGATTTCGGCGAGCTGGATCGGGCCGCCGCCGTAATTGTCGGCAAGGTGCTGCATCGCGCGAATGGCATAGCGGGTCTTCTGGGACAGCATGGTGGATTGTCTATC
>JAIEOM010000075.1 GCA_019750455.1 Sphingomonadales bacterium
TTGCCCGCTTCGGCCACGCCGATGATGATCGAGGTGCCCCAGCCGCGGTGGCAGGCTTCCAAGGCGGTGCGCATCACTTCGGTGTTGCCGGTGGCATCGAAGGTGTAATCCGCGCCGCCGTCGGTCATCTCGACGACCTTGGCGACCACCTCCTCGCGGCTCATTCCTGAAGAATTGAGGAAGTGGGTCATGCCGAACCGCTTGCCCCATTCCTCGCGCGCGGGGTTGATGTCGACCCCCACGATCAGGTTCGCCCCCGCGAGCCGCGCGCCCTGGATGACATTGAGGCCGATCCCGCCGAGGCCGAACACCACGACATTTTCGCCGACCTGCACCTTCGCCGTGTTGGTCACCGCGCCCACGCCGGTCGTCACGCCGCAACCGATGTAGCAAGCGGACTGGAACGGCGCGTCCTCGCGGATTTTCGCCACCGCGATTTCGGGGAGCACGGTGAAGTTCGAGAAGGTCGAGCAGCCCATGTAGTGGTAGATCGGCTGACCCTTGTAGCTGAACCGCGTGGTGCCGTCGGGCATCAGCCCCTTGCCCTGCGTCGCTCGGATCGCGGTGCACAGGTTGGTCTTGCCGCTGAGGCATGATTTACACTGGCGGCATTCCGGAGTGTAGAGCGGGATGACATGGTCGCCCGGCTTTACGCTCGTCACCCCGGGGCCGACTTCGCGCACGATCCCTGCGCCTTCATGGCCGAGCACGCTGGGGAAGATGCCCTCGGAGTCGAAGCCGTCCAATGTATAGGCGTCGGTGTGGCAGATCCCGGTCGCCATGATCTCGACCAGCACCTCGCCGGCCTTCGGGCCTTCGAGATCGAGTTCGACGATTTCAAGCGGCTGCTTGGCGGCAAAGGCAACGGCGGCGCGGGTCTTCATGGGCGAAACTCCTTTGCGCCCGCCTATTCCCGCAGGTTTGCAGCTTTGCAAGCCTCAGCCGCGCTTCGGCACCGCCTCATGGCCAAAGGGGCAATGACGACAGGCCGATCCGCAGCACTTGCCCCGCGACAGATGAGCGACGCGGGTGAACACGGTGTAGCCCGTCGCCGGATCGCGATAGGTGCTTTCCCCGCGTGCGCAGGCGGCTTCGTGCAGGGCGTACCATTCGGGCTGTGTCATCGCGCCAACCGATAGCCGACAAGTGTCCGCGATGCCATGCACGACACAAAATTGCCTCTCTGCGCATCATACCCGCTTGCGCGCATCCCGCTTTTGCGCTCTCTCCGCCCCCTGCCATTCTTGCCGGAGAGCGCCCTTGCGTTTCGTTCTGCTTATTGCCGCCCTGTTTTTCGCCGTCCCCGCCGCCGCGCAGGGGGTGCAGCAGACCAAGGGCAATTTCGAGGACAAGTTCCGCCAGCTCGATGAAGTGCTGCCTGACCCCAGTGCCACCCGCAACGCCAGCGGCGCGCCGGGCCACCAGTACTGGCAGCAGAAGGTCGACTACAAGATCACCGCCGCGCTCGACGAGAGCAAGCGCCGCCTGACCGCGCGCGCCACGGTGACCTACACCAACAATTCCCCCGATGCTCTGCCCTGGCTGTGGATGCAGCTCGACCAGAACATCTTCAAGAAGGATTCAATGGCCGAGCTGACCGATGCGTTCGGCGGCGCGGGCCGGCGCGGGCCGAAGGTGGCGCTGGGATCGGGGAACGAGCCGACCAAGCTTTCGATGGAAGAACTGCGCCGTCAGCAGGCGATGGCCGACAATGAATACGGCTATGACATCAGCGCGGTCTCGACGCTCGCCGGGGCCAAGCTGCCGCACACCATCGTCGGCACGCTGATGCGCATCGACCTGCCCGAACCGCTCGCGCCCGGTGCCACCACCGAATTCGTGATCGAATGGGCCTTCAACATCGTCGAGGAAGACGCGGTCAACGCCCGTTCGGGCTACGAGCATTTCCCCGATGATCCGCGCAAGGGCGGCAACGACATCTTCCTGCTCGCCCAGTGGTTCCCGCGCATGGTGGTCTATTCGGACTACGAAGGCTGGCACAACAAGGAGTTCCTCGGCCGCGGCGAATTCACGCTGGAATTCGGCGATTACGAAGTCGATCTGACCGTCCCCGCCGACCATATCGTGGCCGCGACGGGCACGATCCAGAACCCCGATGCCGTGCTGACCGCCGCCCAGCGCCAGCGGCTCGAAACCGCCAAGACCGCCGCCGCGCCGGTGTTCGTCGTCACCCCGCAGGAAGCGGCCGCCGCCGAGGCTGGCAATCCCAAGGGCACCAAGACCTGGAAGTTCGCCGCCACCAATGTGCGTGATTTCGCCTGGGCTTCCAGCCGCAAGTTCATGTGGGATGCGCAAGGCGTGCAGCAGCCGGGCGCCGAGCATGAAACCGTGCTCGCCATGAGCTTCTGGCCCAAGGAAGGCGGCGATCTGTGGCGCAAATACTCGACCGCCGCCGTGGTCCACACCCTGAAGGTCTATTCGCGCTTCAGCTTCGACTATCCCTATCCCACCGCGCAGTCCGTGAACGGGCCGGTCGGCGGGATGGAATATCCGATGATCACCTTCAACGGCCCGCGCACCACCCTCAACAAGGATGGCAC
>JAIEOM010000156.1 GCA_019750455.1 Sphingomonadales bacterium
AACACCGGCGACTTCCAGGCCCGCCGCATGAACACCCGCTACCGCGTGGCGGGCGAGCAGAAGAAGACCGAGTTCGTCCACACCCTCAACGGCTCCGGCCTCGCGGTCGGGCGCACGCTGGTGGCGGTGATCGAGAATTACCAGAACGCCGATGGCTCGGTGACAGTGCCCGAGGTGCTGCGCCCGTATATGGGCGGGCTTGAAGTCATCACGCCCAGCTAATGCAATTCGTCATCCTGAACTTGGTTGTCCGTTGGACAGCTTCGCTTCCAGGATCCATGGTGCCCCAAACACCGCTCGGCGACCGGCAGACAAATGGATGCTGAAACAAGTTCAGCATGACGAAATTGGAGAAGTCTTCTGAGAATCCTCCTCACCAATGACGACGGCATCAACGCCCCCGGCCTCAAGGTGCTGGAGGAAATCGCCCGCCAGTTTTCCGACGATATCTGGATCTGCGCCCCGTCCGAGGAACAATCGGGTGCGGGCCATTCGCTGACGCTGACCCGCCCCGTGCGCCTGCAAAAGCATGGCGAGCGGCGCTTTGCGGTCAGCGGCACGCCCACGGACAGCGTGATGATGGCGCTGCGCGAGGTCATGCCCGATGCGCCCGATATCATCCTGTCCGGCGTCAACCGCGGGGCGAACCTTGGCGATGACATCACCTATTCGGGCACCGTCTCGGCCGCGATCGAGGGCGCGCTGGCCGGCATCCGCGCCATCGCCTTCAGTCAGGTCTACGCCCGCGAAGGCATGGGCGACGAAGTGCCGTTCGGCGCGGCGCTGGAATGGGGGCCGAAGGTGCTCGCGAAGCTGATCGACGCGCCGATGGCCGAACGCACGCTGATCAACGTCAACTTCCCGGCAATCCATGCCGAGGACGTGAAGGGCATCCGCGTGGTGCGGCAGGGCTTCCACGATTATTCGCGCGGCACCATCGTCCAAGGGCGCGACCCGCGCGGCTACCGCTACTTCTGGTTCGGGCTCGACCCGATCGAGCACACGCTGGACCACGGCACCGATCTGGAAGCGATCGAGGAAGGCTTCGTCGCCGTGACCCCGCTCCAGCTCGACCTCACCCACTATTCGACCATCGGCATCCTTGCCGACCGGTTCGCTGACTGATCGGGCACGGCGGATGGGGCCGAAGACCAGCCGCAATCCGTTCCGCCGCAAGGCGCTGCTGGCCGACCAGTTCCGTCCGCTGCGCCGGCAGGTGAAGATCCCTGTCTGGGGTGATCTGGGCATCCGAATGACGCTCGCCTTCGGGCTGATCATGATGGTGATCCTGATCCACTGGTGGGACCGCGCGGGCCTCAAGGACAATTACGACGACCACATCAGCTTCCTCGATGTGGTCTATTTCACGATGATCAGCATCACCACCACAGGCTTTGGCGACATCGCCCCGATCACGCCCCGCGCGCGGCTGATCGAGGCGGTGATCGTCACCCCGGTGCGTATCGCGGTGCTGTTCATCTTCGTGGGCGCGGCCTACGATTTCGTCATCAAGCGCAGCTGGGAGAAATGGCGCATGGCCCGCATTCAGGAACAGCTGACCGATCATGTCGTGGTGCTAGGCTATGGCGTGTCCGGCTCGCAGAGCGTGGGCGAGCTGATCGAGCGCGGGATCGATCCGCACTGCATCGTCGTGATCGACCCCTCCGAAGATCGTCTTGCCGAGGCGGAGCGGCTCGGCGTCAATGTCATGGCCGGCGATGCGACGCGGGACGAGACGCTGAAATCCGTCCGCATCGACCGCGCGCAGAGCGTACTGGTGTCGGCAGGGCGCGACGATACCTCGATCCTGATCGTGCTGACGGTGCGCCACCTTGCCCCCAATGTGCCGATCAGCGTGGTGGTGCGCGCCGACGACAACGAACTGCTGGCGCGGCAGGCCGGGGCGAACAATGTCATCAACCCGGTGCGCTTCACCGGCCTGCTGCTGGCCGGCAGCGTCAAGGGCGCGCACATCGCCGATTACCTCGCCGACCTCGCCAGCGTGGGCGGACGGGTGCAGCTGGTGGAGCGCGTGGTGAGCGCGGAAGAGTGCGGCAAGTCGATCTCCGACCTCGCCAGCGGCGGACAGGGCCTGCGCGTTTACCGCAATGGCCGCGCAATCGGTTTCTGGGAGAACGAGTGCCAGCAGCTCCAGCCCGGAGACGTGGTGGTGGAGATCGTCCCCACCGCGCCGAACGATACGGACTAGATCGTCAGCTCCGGAACCACACGAACACCCCGCCCATCGCCGCCATGCCGACAAGAAAGTGCCCGGCATCGATCAGGAACAGGGCGAGCGGCTTTCTGAGGTAGAGGTAGTTGATTCCGATGGCCGGGATCATCACCCCCGCCACAAAGCCCACGGCCATCATCATCACCACGAAGGACGGCGGATCGGTGCGGGCCAGCAGGTGCCACAGCACCATCGCGATCAGCATTTCGAAGGCGAAGGTGAGCGCAAAGATCACCCCCATGTTGCCGGCCTGAAGCTGGGTGTTGGTGAGGCCCGCCGCGCGCTGCCACGGCTTGGCGAAGATCACCCCGTACCACAGCGCGCCGACGATGAAGAA
>JAIEOM010000134.1 GCA_019750455.1 Sphingomonadales bacterium
CATGCCGACCCTCGGCAGAGCCGCTCGTCTCGCTGCTGATGGTGGCGCGCAATGCTGCTGCGCATATCGATGCCGCGTTGCTTTCCGCGCGCCGCCAGAGCCTTTCCCGGATCGAGATCGTGGTGGTCGATGACGGTTCGACCGATGCGACCGCGGCGATCATCCGCGCCCATGCCGATGCTGACGCGCGGGTCATTCCGGTGCGCGGTCACGGCAAGGGGCTGGCCGCAGTGCGCAACCTTTCGATCACGGCCGCCGCGGCGCCCTGGGGTGCGGTCGTGGACAGCGACGATATCCTCCACCCGCGCCATGCCGAACGCCTGATCGATCTTGCCCGTCGCACCGGCGCCGATATCGCAGCAGCCAACATGATCGCCTTCGGGGAGGCTACCGAACCTGCGCTGTTCGCTGCCGGAGAAGGCTGGCGGCGCGAGCGGATGATCGGGCACGCCGATTTCCTTGCAAGCGGGCGGATCGACCGGCCGGACCAGTTGCAGCTCGGCTATCTGAAACCGCTGTTGCGGCTTGATGCGCTGCGCCGCAACGGCATCGGTTATGATGTGCGCCTGCGGATCGGGGAGGACTGGGACCTCGTCGAACGCGCGCTGGCGGCGGGTCTGACCTACGCCTTCCGGCCCGAACCGAGCTACTACTACCGCCGCCATGCCGCGTCGACCTCGTTCCGCTGGACGAGCAGCGATCTGGCCGGGCTGATCGCTGCCGAGCACGAGCGGCTGGCGCGCGAGGACGACCCGGCGCGGCGGGCTGCGCGGCGGACGCGGCTTGCCTCGCTGGAAGATGCGCTCGCCCATTGCGAGGCGGTGGGCCAGCTGAAGGCGCGCGCGCCATTGCGAGCCGTGCTGCCGCTGCTGCGCCGGCCGCGCGCCATCGGGCTGATGGCGGCGAGTGTGCGCGAGGGACTGGGACGGCGCGCTGCGGACCTGCGTCCGCGCAGTGCAGGGTTATCGGACACGTCGGAGCCCGCGCCCGGTGTGCTTGTCTGCGGCGAAGTGGCGCCTGGCTCTCCCGTCGCGATCGCCGCCGCGCTGGCGGAAGCGAGCGGGCACCGGGTGCGGCATCTGACCGGCGCGGCGCTGACCGATCCGGTGGGCGTTGCGCGGGCCGGGCAGGGGGCGGCATTGGTCCTGATTGCTGCCACGCGCGATGCCGATGCCGCAGCCCACGCAATCGGGGATAGCGCGCTGTTCGTCGCCGCGCAGGAGGTGCAGCATCCGCTGGTCGATTGCCATATCGATGCCCACAGCTGCGGCGATCTGCTTGCCCTGCTCAGTGCGCGCGGGGTGATCGATACCGGCCTTGCGTGGCGCGCCCGTGCCGTGGCCGCGGCAGAGGTTGCCGCATGAGCTCGCCCGCACGGCCACGCGCCATCATCGTCTCCCGCCAGCGCCTGATCGGGGCGACCAACGGCAGCTCGTCCTACCTCATCGATCTGTCCCGCTCGCTCGCGGCGGCGGGACTGGTGCCGGTGCTGTGGCAACCCTCGCCCGATGTGATGGGGCGCATTCCCTTCTACCGGGCCCGCCCCGAAATGGCGGTCTTCGGCGAGCACCGGATCCGCGGCGTCGCGCGGGTCGGGCGGTGGTGCGTCTCGCGCGATCCGGCCGTGTGGCGCGATGCGCTGGTGGGCGTGGCACGCAGCCTTGCGCAAAGGGTGGGCTTCACCGGCCGCTGGACGCAGGATCGCCCGCGCCCCTATGCCATCGCTGCGCCGTGGACCGCAGCGGACCGCGCATGGCTGAACGCGCAGACGCTGGGCCCCCGCGACGTGGTAATCGCCGATTATGCCTTCCAGTCCGAAGCCTTCGCATGCCTTGGCGCACCGCGTGAACGCAGTGCCATCGTGATGCACGATCTGTTCCACCGCCGCGCCGGATCGGGGGCGGGGGCGGAGCGGGATTCGGTCACGGCAGTGACCCGCGAACAGGAGGTCGCGATGCTCGCCCGTGCCGGAACGGTGATCGCGATCCAGCAGGACGAGGCCGATTTTGTCGCCGGGGCGTTGCCGCAGGTGCGCGTCATCCTGGCCCCCGGAACGCGCACGCCAGAGGCGCCGCAAACCACACCCGGCAGCCCGTACCGCCTGCTGTTTGTGGGCAGCCGGACTGCGCCCAATTCCGATGGTCTGGCGTGGTTCCTCGGGGAGGTCTGGCCGACCATCGTCGCCGCCGCGCCTGCGACACGGCTTGATGTGGTTGGCACGGTCGCCGCCGATTTCGCTGGCGAGCGCCTGCCCGAAGGGGTGCGCATGCATGGTCTCGTCCCGCAACTCGCGCCGTTCTACGCCCGCGCCGGGATCGTCATTGCGCCTCTGCGGTTCGGCTCGGGCCTAAAGATCAAGCTCGTCGAGGCGCTGGCATGGGGCAAGCCGATGGTGGTGAGCCCGGTGACCTTGCAGGGGGTGGAAGAGGCCTGCGGCAGCGCCGTGATGCTCGCCGAAAGCGCCGCAGGGTTCGCCGCCGCCGTGCTGTCGCTCCAGCAGGACGAGGGGCTGCGCGAGCGGCTGTCACAGGCGGCGCGGGCAGCGGTGGCGGCGCACTTCGCGCCGGCCGGCATGC
>JAIEOM010000178.1 GCA_019750455.1 Sphingomonadales bacterium
TGCGAGTGATTATCATCTGGGCCATGAGGCGGCCTCGATCTTGCACCAAGGACACCGCATCCCATGAACAGCACGCTTAAACTCTGGACCCAGCTCGGCCTCGGCACCGCACTTGCGGGCGGGCTGCTTGCTGCCTGTGGCGGCGAAGCGGGGGGCGAGGGTGCTGCGGGCGGGGAGGCGGGCGCAGCGCCTTCCGCGGCGGCGACCGCAGGCGAAGGCGAAGGTGAAGGCGGGGCAGGCGGCGAAGGCGAAGGAGCCGTTGGTGCGGGCGGCGAGGGCGAGGGCGGTGTCGCCACCGCCGATGCTGCCACCGATCCGGTCGCCTACGGCATCGCGCTGGCCGTGGCCGAAGCCCATGTCGTCGCCGCGCGCGATGCCTATGCGGCGGGCAAGAAGGATGCGGCGGCGGAAATGTTCGCCCATCCGGTCGGCGAGGTGCTGGTCGATATGGACCCGGCTTTCACCAAGCTCGGCGTCAAGGACATGAAGCCGCTGTTCACTGCTGCCTCGGATGCGGCGCTGGCCGGCAAGCCGGCCGCCGAGGTCAACAAGGCCTATGACGCGATCATCGCCGCCCTGCGCGCCGCGGCGACCAAAGCGCCCAAGTCCGATGCGAGCGGCGCCAAGGTTTCCGGCGCGGTGATTGCCGACATGGTCGAGCGGGCGAGTGCGATGTATCGCCAACTGCCCGGCAATGATGCCTACGAGCCCTACCTCGACGGGTACGGCTTTGCCCGCGTCGCGGCGGGTGCCTTTGCGACATCGGGTGCAGCCATCAAGGCCGAGAACGTCGACCTCCACGCCCGTATCGCCGATGCGTTGGGCCTGCTCGCCAAAGCCTATCCGGGTGCCGCACGCCCGGCCAAGCTGCCTGCCGAACCCGGCGCGCTGTCGGGTGCATCGGCCAAGGTGATGCTCGCCGCCGGGCGCTGATCGTCGCGGAGCAGCAGGCGCGCGACAAGGGCGCGACCCGGGGCCGGGGCTGCAAACGCTTGCAGCTTGTGCAAATGCGACAATCTCGCCCCCGCGCCGTGCTGCAAGGCTCTGCGTGCTTGTGTTTGCGCCGTGTCAGAGTAGTCTTCCTGCCACGAGGGGTCGTCGATTGCCGGGGATAGGCAGGCAGCATCATGCCTGTTGTGCAATCGGGAGGTTGAGAGCGCATCGCGGGATGGCGCGGCCGGTCTGGCGGCGCCTGCGTTGTGCGCGACGATTAAGGGGGGAGCCTTGTCGCACGTTGATGTCACCCGGTCCGATGCGCTCGCATCGAATGCCGACCTGTTGCGTGCCGACCATGCCCGGCGCCGCCGTGCCGGAAGCGTTGCGCTGGCAGGCGTTGCCGCACTGGCGATCCTGCCTGCACCTCTCTTTGCGCAAGTCGCCCCGCCGCAGCCTGCGCAGATCGCGCCTCCCAATCGCAGCGACCTGATACCGCCCGATCAGCGCCGCGCCGATCGGCGCCCGACGCTCGCCATCGACGGGGATTTCGAGCGTGCCCCTTGCGCGCTCGACCGGCCCGAATACGCCGACATCCGCTTCACGGTGAAAGGTGTCGCCTTTTCCGGGCTGGAGCGTGTGCCCGGCCTGTCGCTGGATGAAGCCTATGCCGGTTATGTCGGTCGCGAGCTGCCGGTGTCCGTCCTGTGCGACATCCGCGCCGAAGCCAATGCCGTGCTGCGCCGTCAGGGCTATCTCGCCACAGTCGAGATTCCCGAACAGAGCCTTGCCGACGGGACCCCCGATTTCAAGGTGGTGTTCGGCCGCCTTTCCGCCGTGCGGGTGCGCGGCGAAGCGGGCGGTTCGGAGCGGCTGGTGGCGGCCTATCTCGAAAAGCTGGTCGGGCAGGAGGTGTTCAACACCAATGCCGCCGAGCGTTACCTGCTGCTGGCCGACGATCTGCCCGGGCTTGATGTGCGCCTGTCGCTGCGTCCGGCGGCGGGCGGCGCGCCGGGCGATCTGGTCGGCGAGGTCGCGGTGCTACGCCAGCGCGGGATGATCGATCTCAACGTGCAGAACTTCGGTTCGGAAGCCATCGGCCGGTTCGGCGGGGTGCTGCGCGGGGAGGTCTACGATCTGACCGGAATGGGTGACCGCACCACGCTGGCGGTGTTCAGCACGCTCGATTTTGCCGAGCAGCATACGGTGCAGGTCGGCCATGATTTCCGCGTCGGCAGCGAAGGCTTGCGGATCGGCGGGCAGTTTACCTGGAGCACCACCAATCCTTCGGTCGGGCTGCAGGGTTTCGAAATCACCTCCGACACCATCGTTGCCGGCCTGTTTGCCAGCTACCCGCTACTGCGCAGCCGCCGGCACAGCCTGTTTGCCGAAGGCGGGTTCGAATACATCGATCAGGAAGTCGGACTGAACACCATCGCCCTCAACGAGGATCGGGTGCGGATCGCCTATGCGCGAGTCGGGGGGGAGTTGCTCGACCGGGCCTCGCTGCTGCGGGCGGACGGTTATTCGACCTTCGAGCCCAGGTTCCGGCTGCGCTACGGAGCGGAAGTCCGCCACGGGCTCGATGTCTTCGATGCCAGCCCCGATTGCCGGCCCAACCTGCTGGCATGTCTGCTCGGCGGACAGGCCGC
>JAIEOM010000024.1 GCA_019750455.1 Sphingomonadales bacterium
GGGGAGAGAGGATTCGAACCTCCGGCCCCTGCCTCCCGAAGACAGTGCTCTACCAGGCTGAGCTACTCCCCGACCGTGTCGGCTCCACCCGGTTCAAAAACCAGTGTGGATCGAGGCAAGGCGCGCCCTATAGGTGGGGATGAGCACAGTGGCAAGCGGGCAATTGCGCTCTATAGTCGCCGGCATGGCACGCCTTGCGAATCCCCAATCCGTCCCGGCAAATCCCCATCCGGAACAGCAATATCTCGATCTGATGCGACAGATCTGGGAAACGGGCAGCGAACGGATCGACCGCACGGGCGTGGGCACGCGATCGGTGTGCGGGGCGATGTTGCGATTCGACCTCGGCGGCGGGGCGATGCCGCTGCTCACCACCAAGCGCGTCTACTGGAAGACCGCCACGCGCGAACTGCTGTGGTTCCTCACCGGAGAAACCAACATCCGTCCGCTGGTGCTGCAAGGCGTGAAGATCTGGAACGAGTGGCCCCACGCGAAATATGTCCGCGAGACGGGTGATGCGATCAGCCTCGACGATTTCGTCCAGCGAATCGCCGATGACGAGGCCTTCGCCCATCGCTGGGGCGATCTTGGCCCGGTCTATGGCAAGCAGTGGGTGGATTGGCCAACCTACCGCTACCGCCCCGATGGCCTTTACGAGAAGGGCGAGGGCATCAACCAGATCGCGCAGGTGATCGAATCGTTGCGCACCAGCCCCGGCAGCCGGCGCCACATCATCGAAGGCTGGAATGTCGCCGAGCTTGACCGCATGGCGCTGCCGCCGTGCCACAAGACATACCAGTTTCATGTCGCGGGCGAAGGACCGGACGCACGGCTCAATTGCCTGCTCTACCAGCGCAGCTGCGATGTCGCGCTGGGTCTGCCGTTCAACCTGTGGTCGGCGGCGCTGCTGACAGCGATGATCGCGCAGCAAGTGGGCATGCAGCCGGGCGAGCTGGTGTGGATGGGTGGGGACGTTCACCTCTATTTGAACCACGCGCACCTGATCGAGGAACAGCTTTCCCGTCAGCCGCAGGGGCACCCGAGGCTCGAGATCACGCGCAAGCCCGGAACAATATTCGACTACGGAATCGAGGATTTCGTGGTGCATGATTACGCCCCGCTTCCTCCGATCAGCGCACCTGTTGCGGTCTAGCCCAACCTCGCGCGCCGTGCTTGACCGCTCCCCGGCGGTGAAATAAAAATACGTATACAAGCAATGATTGCACCCGCTCCATGGCGGCGTGCCGGCATGGGAGAGCGCGCAGAATGGCCGGTTCAGGCAAACCCGCAGAGGGCAACCGCTCGGCGCTCGCACTGCACGTGCCCGAGCCGAAATATCGCCCCGGCGACAAGGCCGATTTCTCGCACATCGACATCGGCCAGCCCGGCGACCAGCCGCGTCCGGATGAGGGTGTCCATCCCTCCCAGATGAGCGGACTTGCCTATGGGCTGGTGCGGGTGCTGGGAGACGACAATCTTGCCCACGGGGCGTGGAACCCGCGGCTCGATCCGGAAACGCTGCGCCAGATGCTCGGCCACATGGCGATGGTCCGCGCCTTCGACGAACGCATGTTCCGCGGGCAGCGGCAGGGCAAGACCAGCTTCTACATGAAGTGCACCGGCGAGGAGGCGACCTCGATCGCCCCCGCGATGGCGCTCGCCAGCGATGACATGGTGTTCCCCAGCTATCGCCAGCAGGGCATCCTGATCGCGCGCGGCTATCCGCTGATCGAGATGATCAACCAGATCTACTCGAACAAGGCCGACAAGCTGAAGGGCCGCCAGCTGCCGATCATGTATTCGAGCCGCGAGCACAGCTTCTTCTCGATCTCCGGCAACCTCGCCACCCAGTGCCCGCAGGCGGTGGGCTGGGCGATGGCGAGCGCGTGCCGGGGAGACAGCCGGATCGCGGCGAGCTGGGTGGGCGAGGGCTCGACCGCAGAGGGCGACTTCCATTCGGCCTGCACCTTTGCCGCAGTCTACAACGCGCCCGTGATCCTCAATGTCGTGAACAACCAGTGGGCGATCAGCAGCTTTTCCGGATTTGCCGGTGCGGAGCGGACGACCTTTGCCGCCCGCGGCCTCGGATATGGCATCGCCGCGCTGCGGATCGACGGCAATGACGCGCTCGCCTGCTACGCCGCGACCGAGTGGGCCGCCAACCGCGCGCGGGGCAACCACGGCCCGACGCTGATCGAGTACTTCACCTACCGCGCCGAGGGCCATTCCACCTCGGACGATCCTTCGGGCTACCGCAGTGCGCAGGAGCGCGAGGAATGGCCGCTCGGCGATCCGGTCACGCGCCTCAAGAACCACCTGATCGCGCTTGGCGAATGGGACGAGGACCGCCACGCGGCGATGGACCTTGCCTGCGCCGAAGAGGTCAAGGCCACGACCAAGGAGGCCGAAAAGAACGGCATCCTCGGCCACGGCCTCCACCACCCGTTCCACACCATGTTCGAGGATGTCTACGAGGAGTTGCCCTGGCACCTTGAAGAACAGGCCGAACAGGCGATCCGCGAACGCATCACCAAGTTCGGCACCGAAAGGCCCTTCGGATGAGCGACCAACCTGCCACTCTGGGCGAGA
>JAIEOM010000250.1 GCA_019750455.1 Sphingomonadales bacterium
CACTCCTCGTGCATCTCGATCAACCATGTGATCTGCCACGGCATTCCGGGCGACAAGGTGCTGAAGGATGGCGACATCCTCAATATCGACGTTACCCCGCTGGTCGACGGCTGGCACGGCGATACCAGCCGCATGTTCTACGCGGGCGAGCCCTCGCTGAAGGCGCGCAAGCTGGTCGAGGTCACCTATGAATGCCTGATGCTCGGCATCGCGGCAGCCAAGCCCGGCGCGCGGCTGGGCGATATCGGCGCGGCGATCGAGGCGCACGCGAACAGCTTCCGCTACGGCGTGGTGCGCGAGTTCTGCGGGCACGGCCTCGGCCGCCTGTTCCACGACGCGCCCGAAGTGGTCCACGCCGCCCGCGCGGGCACGGGGCCGGAACTGCGCCCGGGGATGTTCTTCACCATCGAACCGATGATTAACCTCGGCAAGCCCTGGGCCAAGGTGCTGGGCGACGGCTGGACCGCGGTGACACGCGACAAGAGCCTTTCGGCGCAGTTCGAACACTCGATCGCGATTACCGAGACCGGCAACGAGATCTTCACCAAGAGCCCGACGGGGCGGGATTGCCCGCCTTACGTTTGACGGGTAAGCTGCAATCCTTTCAGCACGATAGGGCAGGATTGATGACGGATCGCTTTTTGCGGGCGGCGGGATGCATGGCCGCGATACTTCTCTTGAGCGGGTGCGTGCAGGCCGCCACCAATTCAGCGCGCAACGAGGCGCGGCTGCAATGTGAGCGCGACGGCAAGGTGTTTGTCGAGCGTGAGAAGATCAGCAGCGGCGGAGTTTTCGGTTCCGTTACCGTTGCTGGCGACTGTCTCGGCCCGGAGGACGAAGGCTATGCCGAAGCGCTCGAACGATCCAAGGCGAACGGCGCGACCTTGCGCTGAATGGGGCGACGGCCAGATCAGAGAAACAGCGCCGCCAGCACCGCGCTCATCACCACCACCAGCCCGACCGAAAACCCCAGCATCGCCAGCACAGGCTTGGTTATCCGCCCGTGCAGCACCCAGTCATATCCCGCCGACACCGCAACGGTGATCGGCACCTGCACCGCAATCGCGACCGGATCGGGCAGGCCGAGCACCTGCACCACGCGGGCATAGGCGGGGGTCATCAGTGCCAGCGTCGCGATCAGCATCGCCTGGCGGTGCGCGGCAATGTCGCGGCGGCGGGCGAAGTGCAGCGCGGCGAAGTAGAGCGGGATGAAGGTCGCAAAGGCGGCAAGGTTCACCACCGTCACCTCGGGGCGGCCCAACTCCTGCCCGATGCGCCATGATATCACCCCGCCGCTCACCAGCATCGCCCCAACCAGTGCGATCGAGGCGCGCCCGGTGGCGCGGTGGGCGGCAAACCTGACCTTGGCGGCGAGGAAGCTCTGGCTCGCCAGCAGGGTCAGCCAGGTGATCATGCTCCCGGCATGGAACACCACGATGGGGGTATAGCGCGCCTGCACCTCAGGGTGGGCGAAGGCCTTGAGCGCAAAGGCGGCGAGCGTGAAGCCCAGCAGCCCCAGCGCTATATTGCCCATCAGGATATTGGCCCGAACGTGGGACTCCGGTGCGCGCACTACTGCTCCCTTGCAGCCCTGATCGCGGCTCCGGCGGCAAACGGGGCGAGTGCCACCAGCGCGAGGCTTATGGCTCCAACGAAGCCGAGGCTGACTTGATCCTGACGGGCGAGCGCGCCTGCGCCGAAAATCAGGATCGGCAGGGCGAGCGGGATCAGCAGCAGGCCGGAAAGCGCCGCGCCCGCCCTGAGAGAGGCGGTCAGCGCGGCGATCATCAGGCCTATCGCCGCCAGCCCCGGCGTCCCCACCAGCAGGCCGAGGAGAAGGATCGAGAAGGTCTCGCCCTCGATCTTGAGCAGCGCGGCGGCGGGGAAGGTCGCCAGCAGCAGCGGCGGACCGAAGCTGAGCCAGTGGGCGAGCAGGCGCACCACCATCATCGCCTCTTCCGCCACCCCGCGCAGGCGCAGCTGGTCGAAGAACCCCAACTGGATGTCGCGTGCGACCAGCTTCTCCAAGGGCAGGATCGCCGCGAGCAGCGCCGCAATCCAGACCACCCCGCCGCCGGTCTTGGCGAGGAGGTTCGCGTCCGGCCCGACCGCGAAGGGGAAGAGCATCGCGACCGCGACGAAGAACACGACAGGCAGGGCCGCGCCGCTGCCGGTGAAGGGGAAGAACTGCGCGAGGTCGCGGCGGAGCAGGGCAGCGATCATGCCTCGTCCTCCTCCTCGGCCTCGGCGGGGGCGAAGTCCTCGATCGCGAAGCTTGTCATCCCCGGCACGTCCAATGGCTGGTGCGAGGCGATCAGCGCGATCCCTCCGCTCGCGCAATGCTCGCGCACCAGCGCGCTGACGAGCCCCTGCGAGGCGGTGTCGAGGCCCGAAAGCGGCTCGTCCAGCAGCCACACCGGCGCGCTCTGCCCCAGCACGCGGGCGAGGGCGGCGCGCTTCTTCTGGCCGGTCGAGAGGAAGCGCACCGGCACCTCGGCGAGCGCATCGAGCCGCAGCCGCGCCATGATCGCCGCCCCATCCTTCACCCGGTCAATCCCGGACCAGAAGGCGAGCGCGCGGCCCAGCGGCAGGTCGGGA
>JAIEOM010000068.1 GCA_019750455.1 Sphingomonadales bacterium
CACATACTCCACCGGCACGAACTCGCCCAGCGAACACCCTGCGCCGCGTTGCGGGACGCCGCCGATATTGGTGAGGGTGTAGACGATCTGCGGACTGCACAGCTGGTTGATCGAAGTCTCGTAGGTGATCGCACGGTCCCAGCCGAGGCCGGGGCAGCTGCTCTTGAGAGTATTGCGATAGACCTTTCCGCTGTTCATCTCGAAGTCGATCACCCGGTCGGACCGCACCACCGTGGCGCGCACCTGATCGCGCATGATGCAGCTCTCCCCCTTGCCGAGCACGGTGACCGCCGGAACGCGCGCAGCGTCGCGTTCGGCGCGGGCGGCGGGGTCGGTGGGGGCGCAGGACGCGGCCAGCGCGGCGAGCGGGACGAGGCTGAGCAAGCGGGGGGTCATGGCGTTTCTCTCCACCGTGAGGGTGCCGCCATGATCGCCCCGACGCTTGAACCGCGCCTTAATCCGCGTTGGCATCACCGGCGGCGCGGCCCTTGGGCGGCTCCAGCACCTTCTTGCGGAAGCTGCACAGGTCCGCGACCTTGCAGCGCCAGCATTCGGGCGTGCGCGCCTTGCAGACATAACGGCCATGCAGGATCATCCAGTGGTGCGAATCCCGGCGGAAGGGCTGGGGCACGCGCTTTTCCAGCTTCGCCTCGACCTGTTCCGGGGTCTTGCCCTTCGCCATGCCGGTGCGGTTGCCGACGCGGAAGATATGCGTGTCGACCGCGAAGGTCTCCTGCCCGAACCAGCAATTGAGCACCACATTGGCCGTCTTGCGGCCGACCCCGGGCAGCTTCACCAATTCGTCGCGGCTATCGGGAACCTCGCCGCCGTGTTCATCAACGAGGATTTGCGAGAGCGCGATCACGTTCTTGGCCTTGGAATTGAACAGGCCGATGGTCTTGATGTGCTCCTTCAGGCCATCTTCGCCCAGATCGAGCATCGCCTGCGGCGTTTCCACCTTGCGGAACAACGCGCGGGTCGCCTTGTTCACCCCCACATCGGTCGCCTGCGCCGAAAGCGCCACGGCGACGAGCAGCTGGTAGGCATTGCCATATTCCAGCTCGGTCTGGGGCGAGGGGTTGTCTTCCGCGAGACGGCGGAAGAATTCGAAGATCTGGTCCTTGGTCACCCGGCGCGCCTCACAGCCCCAGCACGTCGTTCATGGTGTAGCGGCCCGCGCCTTTGCCAGCGAGCCACTCGGCCGCCTTTACCGCCCCGCGGGCGAAGATCATGCGGTTTTCGGCCGAGTGCGAGAGCGTCAGGCGCTCTTCGCTTCCGGCAAAGATCACGCTGTGCTCGCCCGCCACGGTGCCGCCGCGCAGGGTGGCAAAGCCGATTGCGCCCTCGGAGCGCGCACCCGTCATCCCGTGGCGACCGCTCTCCATGTTTTCGCTGAGCACGATCCCGCGCCCGCGCGCAGCCGCCTCGCCCAGCAGCTTGGCGGTGCCGGAGGGCGCATCGACCTTCATGCGGTGATGCATTTCCAGCACCTCGATATCCCAATCCGGCCCGAGCCGCGCGGCGGCTTCCCGCACCAGGTGGGCCATCAGCGTGACGCCGAGCGAAAAATTGCCCGATTGCAGCACCGGCACGGTGCGGGCCGCCTCGGCGAGCATCACGAAATGCGGTTCCTCCAACCCGGTGGTGCCGACGACGATCGGCTTGCCCGCGACCTTCGCCGCGGCGAGGTTCGCCGCGAGGGCATCTGGCGCGGAGAAATCGATCAGCACATCGCATTGCGCTGCAAACGGCCCGATGCTTCCGCCCGCATCCACGCCCGCGAAGATCGTGTGACCCGCACCGGCAATCGCTGCCTCCAGCGCCTGTCCCATGCGGCCCTTGTGCCCGATCACTCCGAATTGCAGCATTGCCTTTGCCCTATCTCGTCATGCTGAACTTGTTTCAGCATCCATCCCGCGTCTAGGCTGAACCTGAGCTCGTGGAGCAATCGACCCTGAAACAAGTTCAGGGTGACGACAAGGGGATGAAATGGAACACCCGCAACGCATCGTCATCCTCACCGGCGCAGGCATTTCCGCGGAGAGCGGGATCGATACCTTCCGCAGCGCCGGGGGGTTGTGGGAACAGCACCGTGTGGAGGATGTCGCCACGCCCGAGGGTTTCGCCCGCGACCCCCGCCTTGTGCTGAAATTCTACGACATGCGCCGCGCCGCGCTTGCCGATGTCGTGCCCAATCCGGCGCACACGGCGCTGGCGCGGCTTGAGCGCGAGTTTGCGGGCGATCTGCTGCTGGTCACCCAGAATGTCGATGACCTGCACGAACGCGGCGGCTCCGCACGGGTGCTGCACATGCATGGCGAGCTCAAGAGCGCGCTGTGCACGTCCTGCGAGATGCGCTCCCCCTGGCATGCGACCATGATCGACCGTCCCCCGTGCCCCGTGTGCCGCGCCCCGACCTTGCGACCCGATGTCGTATGGTTCGGCGAGATGCCCTACGAGATGGGCCGGATCTATCAGGCGCTCGAACGGTGCGACCTGTTCGTCAGCATCGGCACATCGGGCGCGGTCTACCCTGCGGCGGGCTTTGTGCAGGAGGCGCGGGCGAACGGGGCGCAGTGCCTCGAACTCAATCTCGAACGCTCGGAAGGCTCGCGCTTCTTCCACGAAACCCG
>JAIEOM010000154.1 GCA_019750455.1 Sphingomonadales bacterium
GCCAGATTATCGTCCGAATCCCGGTCGATGTAAAAGTTGTAGGGATCGATGCCGGCGAAGGCGGGCTTCTTCGCGGTGACGATTTCCACCACCTGCTGCCCGCTGCGCACCGGATAACGCTGCATCGACAGGACATCGGTCTTGGCGAAGGCGCCGGTGCCCGGACGGGCGGTGAAGGCGCCGACCTCGATGCGTTCGGCAAGCTTGGCGGGGGTTTCCACGCCCTTGCCATCGGCGGTGAACTTGCCCGCTTCGATGGTGATGCGGGTCACCCACTTGCCATCCTTGCGCTTGGTTGAGGTCGCTTCCTTGGCCTTCAGATCATAGATCGTGATCTTTTCGAACAGGTCGGTGATCAGCGCCTGATCCTCCGCCGTCTTGGCCTCCTTGCGCAGCTCGGCGATCAGATCGAGGCTGCGCGGGAACGGCGCACCCTTGAACTTGTAGGTCGCCACCAGCCGCGACAGCGCGCGGTTGACCGCATCCTCGCCCAGCCGGTGCTGGAGGAGATACATCACGAGGCTGCCCTTGCGGTAATGGATGTGCTGCTGGTTCTCGACCCGGATCAGCGGCTGTTCCGGCAGCGGATCGCCCTTGCGGCCACCGAGGTAGCGATCCAGCTCGAACTTGAGGAAGCGGCGGATCTTGTCCTCGCCGTACAGCTCCTTCATCACCATCAGCGCGCTGTATTGCGCGAGCGTTTCCGACAGCAGGGTCGATCCCTGCATGTCCGCCCCGATCAGCTGGTGCGCCCAGTACTGGTGGCCCACTTCATGCGCGGTGACATAGGAGACGTAGTCGATGGTCTCCGGGTCGCGCACATCGGCGGCAAAGCCGATGCTTTCGGAATAGGGCATGGTCCCGGCGAAAGCCTGCGCGAAGCTGTCATAGCCCGGGAACTCGATGATCCGCGCATAACCGAACTGATAGGGGCCGAAATTGCGCTCGTAATAGGCGAGCGATGTCTTCAGCGCCTTCTGCATCGCGGGCACGTTCCAGGCATGCTTGGGATCGTGATAGACGCTGAGCAGCACCGGCCCCACCTGCTCCTCGGCCACGGCATAGCGGGCCGATTGCACCGAGAAGAAGTTGAGGATCGGCGCAGGAGACTGGAACACCGCGATGCGGCGTCCGCCCTCCACCTTGTCGGAGATCTTGTTCCCCGGCGCGATCGGCACCTGATCGGCGGCCGTACTGACCGTGATCCGTGCGTTCACCCAATCGGTCCGGGTGTAGTTGTTCGCCTGCGCGGCGGTATCCTCCAGCTTGGCCGTGCGCAGTTCGGCCGGCAGCCCCTGCCGCCGCCGCGCGGTGCGGTCTTGCAGCAGTCCATTGCGGTCCATCCCGATGATCGGCGCGAAGGTGAAGTTGTTCACGAAGCTGCCGTTGTCGACGATGTCGGTCGCCGCCCCGCTGTTGGCGAAACCGCGCCGCCACACGTCGGATGCGAAATCGAGCCGCGCCGTCGCGCCCGGGGCGAGTGGGGTGTCGAAGCGATAGATGCGGTAGGCATGGCGCTTGTCGTGGCTGACCAGCTTGGCCCCCGCGACATCGAGGCGGGTGAAGACGACGCTGTCGTCACCCTGCCGCACGTGCAGGTCGCTGATCGGCACGCCGCTGTCATTGCGCAAGGCGTAGCCGCCGACGACCTTCATGCGCCGGTCTTCGGGGAAGATGTCGACCTTGAACACCACATCGGTGATGACCGGGCGGGGGAGCTTTTCGTATTTGAGGTAGGTCCGCTCGTAATCGGCCTGCCGCGCTTCGGCATCGTCGACGGTTTCATAGGTATTGAGCTGGGTGATGTTGCGGTGGATGATCAGGCCGGTGCCCACCGTCACCGCAATCGCCGCCACCGCGACCCCGCCCGAGGCCAGCGTGGCGCGGCGCGCGATGCCCTTCAGGCGCGGGACAACCGCAACCACGGTGCCGCGCGGCCATGCCCAGTGGGCAAACACCAGCAGCAACACGCCGAAGGCCGCCCAATAGGTGCGCGCAATTGCCGCCCCCACCCAGAAACCGCCGGTGCCATTCATGTCACTCAAGGGCTCGGCAGGCGTGGCCGAAAAATTGTAGAGGATGTTCGAATAGCCGAGGTTGCCCATGAAGATGCGGGCGACGAACCACACCAGAAACAGCCCCCACCCCAGATACTTGTTGGGGCTGAGCACCTGGAAAAACACCGCCAGCACCGCGAGTAACAGCAGATCGACCGACTGCGGGATGACATAGGCGCTCAGATACAGGCCATAGTCGATGGTGCCCGTGCCGTTCCCCAGCTGATAGAGCACGCCGGTTGCCATGCCTGCCAGCGCCATCGCCAGCAGCACGGCGAAGATCGCGAGGATCTTTGGCACGAACATCGTCCACGCGGGCACGGGGGTCGCGTCGATGATCTCGCCCATCTTCACGTCGCGTTCGCGCCACACCAGCTCCCCGCCGTAGAACACGGCGACAATCAGGCTGAACAGCGATGCGCTGCCGATCACTGTCTGGATGACATTGGCGGTCAGCGGATAGGACGGCGTGCCGTAGGTCGTCTCGGAGAAAACGAGGTTGAGCGCGGCAAAGGCGACCGAGATCAGCAGCAGCACGATCAGGCCCGGGCTCTTGAGCACGAACATCACCTCGGCGCGCAGCCG
>JAIEOM010000087.1 GCA_019750455.1 Sphingomonadales bacterium
GCCCCTCCCCTACTCGTCATTGCGAGGAGCCGCAGGCGACGCGGCAATCCATGGCCCACCCTCTGCGATTGCGCGCTTCGGTCCATGGATTGCTTCGCTTCGCTCGCAATGACGAGGAAGGGCTGAACATTATGAAACTCGAAGGCAAAATCGCCGCGATCACTGGGGGCACGGCGGGCATGGGGCGAGGGATTGCCGAGGCATTCCTCGAAGAGGGCGGCAAGGTCGCCTTATTTGCGCGCAACGCGGACAAGGGCGCCAAGGTGCTGGAGGAACTGGGGGCCGGTGACAGGGCGATCTTCATCGCGGGCGACGTGATGAGCCAGTCCGATCTCGAAGGCTTCATCGACCAGACCATCGCCCATTTCGGCACGCTCGACATTCTCGTGAACAACGCGGGCGGCGCGGGGGATTTGCAGCCGCTGGTAAACCTGTCCGATCACGCCTTTGACGAGGCGATGAAGTGGAACGTTTATTCAACCTTCTGGGCGACGCGCCGCGCGCTGCCGGTGATGCTGGAGAAGGGTGACGGGCGGATCATCAACATCTCCAGCATGGAGGGCAAGCACGGCAAACCGGTGCTGACCGCCTACAGCGCCGCCAAGCACGCGGTGAACGGCATGACCAAGAGCCTCGCCCGGGAAGTCGGCGCGCAGGGGGTGACGGTGAACGCGATCTGCCCGGGCCTGGTCATCACCGACATCATCAAGAACAACGGCCCCGCCACCGCCAAGGCGATGGGCATGGAGTTCGAGGACATGGTGACGATGTTCGCCTCGGAAGCGGCGATCAAGCGGCCCAACGAGGTCGAGGAAATCGCCGCCGTGGCGGTGCTGCTGGCGAGCAAGGCGGGCGCGGGGATCACCGGCGCGCAGATCAGCGTGGATGGCGGGACGGCGCAATATTGAGGCATCCGAACCGGGAGGACGGAAGGGGGAGCTTTGCGCTTCAGCCCCCCCGTTCGCGTGCCCTTCGAACTCGCTTGACCCCCTCCAGACCCCCCTTAGACCCCCTCTACCCCCCGCCTAGACCGGGGGTCAGGGGCACTGTTTCACGTGGAACAGCGCCTCACCCCTGCAACTTCGCCATCGCCGCGCCGACCGCTGCGGCAACATCATGGGCCTGCGGATTGCCGCGCAGGATCAGGCCGCCGTTGGGTTGGATATTCGCCCCCGTCACATAGGCCTGATCGGTGCTCAGCCACAGGCAGGCATGGGCGACATCGTCCACGGTGTTGAGCCTACCCAGCGGATAACGCGGCAGAAAAGCGTCGGTCAGGCCGGGAACCTGAAAGCTCTCATGCGTCATCGGGCTGTCGGTGAAAGCGGGGGAGACGGTGTTGGCCTTGATCCCCAAGTGCCCGTAATCATTGGCAACACACTCGATCAGCGCCTCCGATCCGCGCTTGGTGCCGATGTAGGCAGCGTGGTTGGTGATGATCGCCTTCGTGGTCGCCGAGGAGAGCGAGATCAGCGATCCGCCGGTGGGGGCTTGCGCGCTCATAACCCTCACGAAAGCCTGAAGAAAATGGTGAACCCCCTTGAACTGGAGATCGACGATCTGGTCGAGCTGTTCGTCGGTGATCTCCTCCATGCTGGCAAGCAGACCCCAGCCGGTGGTGTTGATGGCGATATCGACCCGCCCGAAGGTCGCTGCCGCCTTGTCGGCCATGGCGTTGACCTCGGCCTTTTTCGAGATATCGCACAGCGCATATTCACCAGCGATTTCAGCAGCTAGTGCGGCAAGCGGACCTTCCTTGCGACCGGCGACCATAACCTTCGCGCCTTCCCTGGCGAACAGGCGGGCGATGGTCTGGCCCATGTTCCCCTCGGATGCCGCCCCCAGAATGACCGCGGTCTTGCCCTGCAATTGTCCCATGATGTGTCTCCTCTTTCAGGGGGCGGAGTAACACGGCGGCGCATGCCCCCACCCTTCCCAAAAGTGGGCATTGTCGCGTGAGCCCCTCGGGGCCGATAGCGGGTCCCAACAAGGGAGAGAGCAATGTTCACAGGACCCCTCGAGGATCGCGTGGCAATTCAGGAACTGAATGGCACCTATGCCGATGGCGTGGTGCGGATCGATGCCGACACCTGGGCCACCGTATGGGCCGAGGATGCGGACTGGGACCTGATGGGGCACCAGACCAAGGGCAAGGAAGCGATCGTCGCCTTCTGGAAAGGCGCAATGTCGGGGCTTGAGGCGGTGAGCTTCCACTGCGTCCCCTGCATGATCGAAGTCACCGGAAACACAGCGAAATCCCGCGTGCAGACCCAGGAAATCCTGAAGCCCAAGGACGGCAAGGCGCGCCATGTCGGCGGGCTCTATGAAGACACGCTGGCGAAGGTGGACGGCCGCTGGCTGTTCACCTCGCGCACATTCAAAATCATCGCCGAATTCGGCGTGGAGGGCTGAAAACATGGCGAAAATTCTGATCTCCGCACAGATCGACCTCGATCCGGCGCAGCGCGAGGAGGCCCTGCGTACCGCCCGTCCGCACATCGAGGCAGCACTCGCGGAGGAGGGCTGCATCCACTACGACTGGAGCGCCTGTTCGATGAACCCCGCGCGGGTCAACGTGTTCGAAGAGTGGGAAAGCGAGGAAGCGCTCGCCGCGCATTTCCGCGACCCTGCCTACACCGGGATGCGCGA
>JAIEOM010000244.1 GCA_019750455.1 Sphingomonadales bacterium
AAATAGAGCCCCGCGACATAGCTCAGCGGGCGATCCCCGTCCGACGCGATCCGCACCTCATGGCTGAGCTGATCCTGCCGCGAGGGGATGCGCTGGATCAGCTGGATCGGCAGGCCTGTGTAGTCGCGGTCGTTGGCCGCGTCCCAGTTCCAGAAGCGCCATGCGGTGATCGACGTGATCGTCGCCGGGCCGATGTCCCAGTCCGCCGTCGCCGCCACCCCGCCTTCGCTGGTGTCCACACCGAGGCCTGCGTCGATGTCGGTCAGGCGGTCATAGGGATTGGTGCTCGGCGGGGCATAGCCCGCTGCCGCTGCCAGCGCCGGATATTGCCGCGCGGCGGGGCGCAGGCTGGTGCCGACGCGCAGGAACACCTGCGTGCAGCACTCGGCATCGAAATTGGCGAAGTCGGCGATCAACCGGAGCCGGAAGGCCTGTGAAGGCTGCCACAGCAGCTGCCCGCGCACCGCCTGCGTCCCCAGAGTGTTCTGGTCCGCGCCGGTTCGGACATTTCGCAGCACTCCGTCGCGCCGCGTGAAGGTGCCCGACAGGCGATAGGCGAGCGCCTCGCCCGCCAGCGGCCCGGTCGCCGAGAAGCGCCCCTGTGCGAAAGCGCGCTCGCCGCCGCTGAGTTCGGCATTGAAGCCGCGTGTGAAGGACGGCGCGGCAGAAACGATGTTGATCGCGCCCGCCGTCGTGTTCTTGCCGAACAGTGTGCCCTGCGGCCCGCGCAGCACTTCGATCCGCTCGATGTCGGAAAAGTCGAAGGCGGCCGTGGCGGGCCGCGCGTGATAGACCCCGTCGACATAGTAGCCCACCCCCGGCTCCAGCCCGTCATTGGCCTGGCTGACCGCGACCACGCTCGAACCCAGCCCGCGGATGGTGAAGGCGGTGTTGCGCGGATTGGCCGAGGAATAGTTGAGCGCAGGCACCAGCGTGGTCAGGTCGCGGGTGTTGAGCGTATAGGACTGCTCGAGCCAGCGCGCGTCGACCACCGAGAGCGCAGCGGGCACGTCCTGTGCAGCCTCCGGACGATGCCGTGCGGTGACGATAATCGCGCCGCCTGGCGCGTCGTCACTCGACGCATCTTCCGCCATCGCGGAAGCGGGCGATAGGCATGCAGCGCTGCCGAGCAGGCCGAGCCAAAGAATGGTGTGCAAGACTTACCCCTCAGTGCCTGTCGATCCTATATTTCATGATATATAGATAGGCGGGTCGGACAACATCAAGCTGCTTCGCTGGCTCTCGCTGGCAAGGCAGCGCTCGCTGTGGCAGAAGCGGTGGTCGCTTCCTGAATGGCGGCAACCGGGAAGCACTTCCTCAATAAACGCCATTTGCCATGCGCTCGTCGCAGTGTCGGCTTCTGATTAAACCGGTCATCTGCAAGGCGGTTAAGGAAGGGCAGGAAAGTCCCAAATTACGCCGCCGCGGAGCTAAAGAAAGCTCTGGCCGGCATGGTTTTCGAACAACGCAGCGTCGCGGACGTAGCCGAGCAGGACCTCGACCTTCTTCTGGCGGGAGACCTCCTGCATCTTGGGCAGTGAAGCTCCGGCTTTTGCGGCTTCGGTGAGGAACCCCGAGCGCAATGAGTGCGCACCTATCGCGGCAGGGTCGAGCCCGACCTTTTCGGCATAGCGCTGGATGAGCCGGGCAACCGAGCGATCGGACATCGCCTCCTTGGTCATGATCCCCTGCGCATCGGTGCGATAGAACAGAGGACCCGCCTCCCCTCCCCTGACGCTGAGCCATTCGTTAAGCCGAGGGCCCGGCTTGAGTACCCTCCCCGATGGCACAGCGATGACCTGCCCTTCCCCCTCCTGATCGGTCTTCGAATGCCGGATGGTGAGTTTGAGCCCTTCGCGCACCAGTTCGAGATCGGCGAGTTGCAGCGCCACAAGCTCCGAGCGCCGCAGCGCCGCAGCCAACCCCAACGCCATCACGGCCCGGTCCCGGATCGCTCGCGGACTCTGGCCTTCAGCCGCTGCGATCATTCGCGCGAGATCGCCGGCGAGGATCGCGCTTTTCTTGCGCGTCGGCCGCGCGCGCTGCTCCCGGCGGATCCCGGCAAGGGTATCAGCGATCACATCGTGCAGATCGCGGTGCTGGGGTGCAGCCTCGCCGGCCTGCCGGTGGTGCCAGGCAATCGCCGCCAGATGCCGCCCGATCGTGCTGTCCGCCCTCCCCGCTTGGGCTAGCGAAGCAAGGTAGGTCGCAACGACCTCTGGCATGGCCGGCAGTGGATCGAGACTGCGCTGCCAGCACCAGCTTTCAAACTGGCGCCAGTCGCTGTCATAGGCGCGCACCGTATTGGCCGCCTTGGAGCGGGCCCGGTACGAGCGCGCTGCTGCAATCTCTGCTGCAAGCTGCGGCGGGAGCGCCTGCCCGAGCGGCGCTAGTGCGTCATCGCCCTCGCGGCGCAAACCCGTGCTGTGTCCATCGTCTGCCACAACCATTTCCCATCTTGGCAAGGCGCGCGCGCTTCCGCGCGCCCTGCCCGCGCCCACCGGGCGCAAACCCGGCAATTTCTGCGGCGCTTTATAGAGAATATGCTATCGTCCGTGAAGGGCGCTTATCGGACAGCAAAGGCACTGTACAAGCTGGGTATACTTTTTACGCCATTTATATACTATCTGGCCGATGGTATCCGCCCCAGCACCTTGG
>JAIEOM010000035.1 GCA_019750455.1 Sphingomonadales bacterium
ACGGATTGAACATGGGAAAGGCACCGCAGCAGCGTCGCGCGTTCGATCGTGGCCTTCATCGCTTGTCCCTATCGGTCCTGTGTCTTGCGTGAGGGAAGAGGAATCGCCCTCAAGCGCCGGAAAGTTCGCAAAACCTTAGCGCAGGCGGCGCGCCGGGCAAGCAGGCGGCTTGGCGAGGGGCGACTCCGTTGGGGATAAGGGGGCGCTACAGCCCCCCCCCCCGGCCTCAAAGCATCGCCATCCCGCCGTTCACGTGCAGCGTCTCGCCCGTCACATAGGCGGCCTCGCGGCTGGCGAGGAAGGCGACCGCAGCGCCGATTTCGGCACCCTCGCCCATGCGGCCCATCGGGATACGGCTGTTGATCGCCGCCTGCTGCTTTTCGTCCAGGGCGGCGGTCATCGCGGTGCGGATGAAGCCGGGGGCGACGCAGTTGGCGGTGATCCCGCGGCTGGCGACTTCCTGCGCGAAGGCCTTGGTCATGCCGGTGAGGCCCGCCTTGGCTGCGCAGTAGTTCATCTGCCCGGGATTGCCCGTCGCGCCCACCACGCTGGTGATGTTGACGATCCGGCCGAAGCGCGCCTTCATCATCGGCTTGGCGGCGGCGCGCATCAGGCGGAAGCTGGCTTCGAGGTTGATGCGGATCACCTGATCCCATTCCTCGTCCTTCATCCGCATGCCCAGATTGTCGCGGGTGATGCCGGCATTGTTGACGAGGATGTCGATGCTGCCGAGCGTATCGAGCATCGCCGGGATCAGCTCTTCGACCTGCTCCTGATTGCCCAGATCGCAGGTGATTTCGACATGACCATCGTGATCGTGGTGCGGATAGGCTTCGTTCAGTTCATCGCGGAAAGCGCGCAGCTTTGCCGCGTTCGAGCCCGACAGCGCCAGGCGCGCGCCCTGCGAGGCGAGCGCATGGGCAATCGAGGACCCGATCCCGCCCGATGCGCCGGTAACCAGCGCGTTCATGCCCTTGAGTGAAAACATCCTCGTGCGTCCCTTTACTGTGCGGCGGTGAACTGGCGGGCGCTGGCCCGCTGCATCGCCTTGGAGGCGAGATAGACGCCGACCTGTTCGCCCTTGGCTTCGCTGAGGGCAAGGCCGGTTTCCATGATGAACAGGCCGAACACCGCCGCGTTTTCATCGCTCACGGTTTCGGTGTCGCCGCCCATGCCCTGTGCCAGCTGCGCCTCCAGCGCGGCCCACAAGGCGGTGCGGTCACCCCGCCCGAGCGCCGCATCGACCTGCGCGATCTCGTTGGCGGACAGGCTGGCAGTCCGCCGGAACCCGACTTCCATAAGGCGGCCAAATTCGTGGAGCAGCGCCGGCTCGATCTCGGCTTCGGTCCAGTCGAATTGCGTCATGCAATCCTCGGCCACGCCCAGAACCAGCATGCCGAGCGCATCCATCGCCGGATCCTCGCCCTCGCCAAGCAGGTTGACCTTGCCGAGCAGCCCGTCGATTTCTGTCTTTTGTTCAGCAGTGTAGCTGTTCGGTAGACAGGAAAGCTCGGATGCCTCCCCCGCCCAGGCCGGCGCGGCCATGGTCAGGGCAGCAGCCCCGAGAAGCAGCATTCCACGCATCACAAGCTCTCCTTCGCGAAGGCCTCGAGATCCTGCATGGTCACGAGGCTGGTCACCTGCGCTTCGCGGGATGTCCGGCTCACCATCGGCCCGACCACCTTGCCGCCCAGTTCGACGAAGCTTTCCACGCCATCGGCCCGCATGGCAAGCACGCTTTCGCGCCAGCGCACCCGGCCGGTCACCTGCTCGACCAGCAGCCGTGCGGCTTCCTCGGGATCGGTGACCGCGGCGGCGGTGACATTGGCATAAAGCGGCAGCGCGAGCGCGCCCGGCGGGGTTTCGCCCAGCGCCTCGGCCATGCGCGCGGCGGCGGGAGCCATCAGCGAGGAGTGGAAAGGTGCGGAGACATTGAGGATCATGCCGCGCTTGATCCCGTGTTCCTTGGTCAGTGCCACGGCCCGCTCGATCGCGGCGGTGTGGCCGGACAGCACGACCTGCGAGGGATCATTGTCGTTGGCGACTTCGCAGACGAGTTTTGCGCCTCCCGCGTGGGGGCCCTGCGCGGCCGCTTCAGCCAGCGCCTTGGCCTGATCGATGTCCGCACCCAGCAGCACCGCCATCGTGCCTTCGCCCAGCGGCACTGCCGCCTGCATCGCTGTCCCGCGCAGTTTCAGAAGGCGCGCGGTATCGGCAAGGCTGAAGGCGCCGATGCTGGCGAGCGCGGTGTATTCGCCCAGCGAATGGCCCGCGACGCAGTTGGCCGTCTCCAGCAGCTTCACCCCGAAATCACGCTCCAGCACGCGCAGCGTGGCGATGGCATTGGCCATGATCGCGGGCTGGGCATTTTCCGTAAGGGTGAGCTGGTCCTCGGGCCCTTCGCGCATCAGCTTCGACAGATTCTGGCCGAGCGCCTCATCGACCTCGCCGAACACATCGCGGGCCGCTTCGCTCGCCGCGGCGAGTTCCGCTCCCATGCCGACTTTCTGGCTACCCTGCCCCGGAAAGATGAACGCGCGCATTCCTGACCCCATCCGTTATGAATTGGGGCGCGCCGTTACGTCCGCGCGGGCGGACTGGCAAGGCCGAAGGGTACAACCCTGTTGGCAGAATAATGCCCGATCAACGCCCGGCCGAGATAGGGCACCCCCAT
>JAIEOM010000261.1 GCA_019750455.1 Sphingomonadales bacterium
CGCTCCTTCGATGCGGCATAGGCCTCGAACCCGGCGTAGCGATCGAGGTGATCGGGGGTGATGTTGGTCAGCGCCGCGACATCGCAATCGAGCGTGAAGGTGAGATCGATCTGGAAGCTCGACAGTTCGAGCACATAGATCCCCCCTTCGGGTAGCGGCTCCTGCCCGAGGATTGGGTCGCCGATGTTTCCGCCCATCAGGCTGGGGATGCCGGCGGCCTCAAGGATGTGGTGGACCAGCGCGGTGGTGGTCGACTTGCCGTTGGTGCCGGTGATGCCGACCACACGGTGGGCCGGAAGGCTCGCCCGGGCAGCCGCGAACAGCTCGATGTCGCCGATCACCGGCAGACCATATTGCCATACATGCGGCCCGATGGGGTGCGAGTTGAGCGGCACGCCGGGCGACACCACCACGCCTGCAAAGCCGGTCAGGTCCAGTTCCAGCGGATCGATCAGCCGGCAGCGCCCCTCGAAAGGTTCGCGCGCGTGCGGCTGGCGGTCCCAGGCGATCACTTCCGCCCCGCTCGCCAGCAAAGCCTCGGCCGCCGCCGCACCCGATCGGGCGAGGCCGAGCACCGCATAGCGTTTGCCTTTGAAGACGGGGGAGGCAATCACGCCCGGCGGCCCTCCCCTATCGCAGCTTCAGGGTCGAAAGCCCGATCAGCGCGAGCACGATGGCGATGATCCAGAAGCGGATCACGACCTTGCTCTCCTTCCAGCCGAGCTGTTCGAAATGGTGGTGGATGGGGGCCATGCGGAACACCCGCTTGCCGGTGCGCTTGTACCAGAACACTTGCACGATCACGCTGACCGCCTCGAGCACGAACAGCCCGCCGACGATCCCCAGTACGACTTCATGGTGCGATGCGACCGCGATAGCACCCAGCGCCCCGCCCAGCGCAAGGCTGCCGGTGTCGCCCATGAACACCGCAGCGGGCGGCGCGTTGAACCACAGGAAGGCGAGGCCCGCTCCCATGATCGCCGCGCAGAAGATCGCCAGCTCCCCCGCGCCCGGCACATGCGGGATGCCGAGATAGGAGCTGAAATCCACCCGGCCGACCAGATAGCAGATGATCGCGAAGGTGCCCGCGGCAATGATCACCGGCATGGTCGCAAGGCCATCCAGCCCGTCGGTCAGGTTCACCGCATTGCCCGCGCCGACGATCACGAAGGCAGCAAACACGTAGTAGAACGGCCCCAGCGGGATGCTCACACCGGTCAGGAAGGGGAGGTAGAGGTTTGTGTTGATCTGGCTGACGATGATCCAGCTGGCGATCCCCGCAACCACGAATTCGCCCAGCAGCCGCACCCGCGCGGACACGCCGGCATGGCTGTTCTTCGACACCTTGTCGTAATCATCGAGGAAGCCGATGATCCCGAAACCGATGGTCACGGCCAGACACGCCCAGACAAACGGGCTGGTGAGGTTCATCCACAGCAGCAGCGAAAGCGTCAGCGCGACGAGGATCATCAGGCCGCCCATCGTCGGCGTGCCGCGCTTTTCAAGGTGCGATTGCGGACCATCCAGCCGGATCGGCTGACCCTTGCCCTGCCGCACTCTCAGGAAATTGATGAAGCGTTCGCCGACAGCCAAGCCGATCACCAGCGCCGTCATCAGCGTCGCGCCCGCGCGGAAGCTCTGGTAGCGCACCAGATTGAGGATGCCTTCGAAGCCAAGCCACTCGGCAAGCAGATAGAGCATTCAGTCGTCCTCTGGCGCGCGCGGACCCGGCGGGTCAGCGGGCATTATCGGTAAAGTGTGACACCAGCCTGCCGAGCCCGACCGAGTTGGACCCCTTGACCAGCACCGCATCCCCGTTTGCGAGGCCGAACGCCGCGAGCGCCGCAATCGCCTCGGCAGGCCCTTCGCAATGGGCGAAGGTCACCGCCTTGCCAAGCGAGGCTGCGGCACCTTTCCCCAACTCCTCGGCCAGCGGCGCCATCTCGGCCCCCACAAGGATGGCGTGGGTCACCCCCGCTTCGGCAACGGGTTCAGCCAGTTGGCGGTGGAAGGCATCGGCGAAGTCGCCCAGTTCCTTCATGCTGCCCAGCACCGCGATACGGCGGGTGGCAGCGGTTGCGGCCAGCGCCTTCAACGTCGCGCGCATCGAGGCGGGATTGGCGTTGTAGCTTTCGTCGATCATCAGCGCGGTGCCGCCCTTGGCCGCGATGGTGTGTCGCGCGCCGCGACCCTTCATGCCGCCCATCTCCGCCAGCGCGAGGCCGGCGCTGGCCAGATCGCCGCCCGCCGCGCGCACCGCTGCCATCACGCCCAGCGAATTGACGATCCAGTGCTCGCCCGGTTCGGCGATGGTGTAGCAGATGCGCCGGTCGCCCAGATCAGCCGTGACGAGCGAGCCGCCGCCCGCCGCCGGTATGGCATCGAGCAGGCGCACATCGGCGGTCTTGGCCCGCCCGAAGGTCACGACATGCGCCCCGCAGGCCCTGGCATGGCCGATCATGCGATCCGCCCATTCGCTGTCCGCCGGAATGATCGCCACCCCGCCGGGGACGAGGCCGGTGAAGATCTGCGACTTCTCGTCGGCGATGGCCTCAAGGCTTCCAAGGTTTTCGATATGCGCGGGCGCGATGGTGGTGATCAGCGCCACGTGGGGCTTTGCATGGGCGCTGAGCGGCGCAATCTCGCCCTGGTGGTTCATGCCCATCTCGAACAC
>JAIEOM010000195.1 GCA_019750455.1 Sphingomonadales bacterium
TCGGAGGGATGCAGCAGGTCTTCGGCCCCCAGCGCGATGAAGGCGGAGTAGTTCTCCTTGTCGCGGCCCTGGACGAACCAGTTGTTCGCGATCTGGCCGATGCTGCCGGCGGGCAGATCGATCATGTAGTTGGTGCCCTTGCCATTGGCATCATCGAAGCTGTTGTTCTCGATCGTGACCTGCGCCGCGCGGGCCTTGACGTAGTGCCCGCCCGATCCGCGCTCGAACCGGCTTTCGCGCACGGTCAGCGCGCCATAATTGCCGATGTAGATCGAATGCGCACAACCCGCCGAGTTCTCGCAGGTGCCAAGCCCGGTGAAGGTGGAACGTGTGATATAGATGCGGCCCTGCGGATCGTCCGCGGTGAGGATGCCCTGCTGGCTGTTCTGGAAGCGCGCATGGGCGACGTTCAGGGCGCCCTTCTCCAGCCGGATGCCTGCGCCGTTGCCATCGGGCACGTTCATGTTGCTGAAGGTGATCCCGCGAATCTCCGCGCCGATGCCGCGCAGGACGAAGGCGGCCTTGCCCTCGCAGGCGCGGGCCATGAAGGTGACGCTGCCGGGTTGCGTGGCCTCGTAGACGATCACTCCGCCTTCCTGCACGGCGCATTGCCGATAGGTGCCCGGCGCAATGCGGATCGTGCCGCGCCCCGCCCCGATGGCGTCGACTGCGTCCTGCAGCGTGGCGAAGCGCTGTCCGGTCTCGGCCACGGTGAAGGCATCGGGCACCGGCTGCGCGGTGAGCGCGGCAACGGGCAGGATGGCAGCGCCAAGGAGTGCGGCGGCGCGCGGGCGGAGGAAGCTCTTGATCATGTGCGTGATATTATCACTCCGCCCCACCGTCACCACGGCTTGCACCCGGGGTGTGCCCATTTGGCACTTGGCGGGTGGGGCAAGGCTTGGCTAAACCCTCGCGCAACATCGGCGCAGGTCCTGCACGCGCCGTTCGAGAGGAGAGAACCCCAGCCATGCGCAAGCTTTTCAGCCTGACCGCCGTTTCTGCCGCCACTCTGGCGCTTGCCGCCTGCGGCAGCGCCGACGATGCCTCGACCGAGGCGAGCGCCGATACCGTCGAAATGCCCGCCGACAGCGCGCTCGCGCCGGTCAGCGATGCGCCGGTCGCCGATCCTTCGGCCACCGCCACTGACGCGCCCGAAGCCGTGCCGGCCGCCACGGCGACTGCCGCAGGCGATGCGGCGGCCGATGTCGCCGACAAGGCGCTGGAGGCTGCCGCCGAAGGCGAGGCGACCGAGTAAGCCCGTGCCGCGCTGGCCGCTCGCCGCTGCCATGGCCCTCGCGCTCGCCGCTTGCGGGAGCGAGGGGGCCGATCCGCCCGGCGTGGTCAGCCCGGGCGAGGCCAAGGCCCTGGACGAGGCAGCCGAGATGCTCGACGAGCGCCGCCTGCCGCCCGAGGCCCTGCCAACCGACGCGCCCGCCGAAATGACAGGCGACGCCGCCCGCGCGCCGCGATAGGCGCACAAGCGCGCCTTCTTCCAAGGACGATTGCCACCATGAATGCCCCCGCCTCCCTCACCGCCCCGCACAACACCGGAATGGACGAAGACACCTTCGAACAGTTCGCCGAGCAGCTCACCCGCTATGTCCGCGAACGCCTGATCCCTGCCGAACCGCAGGTGATCGCCGAAGACCGCGTGCCCGACGATATCCTCAACGAAATGCGCGAGATGGGGCTGTTTGGCCTGTCGGTGCCCGAGGAATACGGCGGCGCGGGGCTCAACATGACGCAATATGCCCGCGTCGTGAACATCATGGCCTATGCCGCGCCCGCCTACCGCTCGATCTTCTCGATCAATGTCGGCATGTTCGCCAGCGCGCTGAAGAACGGCGCCACCGAAGCGCAGAAGGCCGAATGGTATCCGCAGATCGCCGCCGGCAAGATCGCCTGCTTCGGCCTCACCGAACCGGGCTCGGGCAGCGATTCGGCGGCGATGGCCACCACAGCCACCCCCGATCCGGACGGCAACGGCTGGATCCTCAACGGCACCAAGCGGTACATCACCAACGCCCCCTACGCCGATGTCGCGCTGATCATGGCGCGCACCAACAAGGAGGCGCTCCCCAAGAACGCGCACGTTTCCGCCTTCCTGGTGCCGATGGACAGCCCCGGTATCTCGCGCGGCTCGCCGGACAAGAAGATGGGCCAATCGGGCTCGCATATCTGCGACATCATGCTCGACGATGTGCGTGTGCCGGGTGACGCGCTGCTCGGGGGTGAGACCGGCAAGGGCTTCGTCTTCGCGATGAAGAGCCTCGACAACGGGCGCATTTCCGTCGGCGCGGCGGCGACCGGCTATGCCCGTCGCGCGCTGGACTCGGCCCTGCGCTATGCCAACGAGCGCAAGGCCTTTGGCGAGCCGATCGCCAACTTCCAGCTCATCCAGCAGATGCTCGCCGACAGCGAGATCGAGATCTACGCTGCCGAGGCGATGATGAAGGACGTCACCGCCCGTGCCGACCGGGGCGAGAACATCCTCGTCAAGGCAGCCGCCTTCAAGGTGTTTGCCTCCGAAATGTGCGGCCGCGTGGTCGACCGGGTGGTGCAGGTCTATGGCGGCGCGGGCTACCTTGCCGAATACGATGCCGAACGCTTCTTCCGCGATGCGCGCATCTACCGCATCTACGAAGGCACGACGCAGATCCTCCAGCTCCAGATCGCCAAGCACATGCTGCGCGA
>JAIEOM010000201.1 GCA_019750455.1 Sphingomonadales bacterium
CTGATGGGGCCGAACCAGGATCGACGTGTGTTGAAAAGCGTAGTTTTCGTCCGGGCTGAGTAACCCGCATAAGGCTCAAAACCAATAAGTGCCAACGACAACGAAGCACTTGCTCTCGCCGCGTAATGTGACGGCTTAACGGCCTGAATTTACAAAGCTAAGAGCACGGTTCGGACCGAACCGGGTAACAGAATCGGAAACCGGGGGCCCGGGGCGGGCCTAGCAACAGAACCGCCCCACCCGAAATTTATCAGAATGTGCTTCGGAGCCGGATCGTGCAACCGTCCTCCGCCCCGTCCTGACAAGGACCCGGCGCGTGGCAACACAATCCGCCGCTTTCCCGATCGCACTGAAGTGCCGGGCACGAACCCGCAGCGCGGGGTCTGGCCGCCGATCCGAACAACCCATCACAAAATGATCTCGGTTCACCGAGGTTACGCCGTTTGGCCCACTGCGGGTTCAGCTATGGTGGTGTATGAGCATTGTCCGGGGGCGATAACGCAAGTTGTCGAGGATGTGTGCCATGCAGCCGACTGACCCCGCATCGCCAAAAGCCCGCCTTGAATATCACCGCCCGACCCTGTCGATCTATGGCCCATTCCAGTTGCTCAGCGCATCCGGCAGCGGCAGCCGGACCGAAAACAACAGGGGCATGGGGCAACCCTTCCGCCGGCCGTAGGAGACTGCATGGCCTGATTGGCAGGAGCAGACGGCTATCAGCCGCGCCGACCAGCCCGGCATGGCGCGTCTTAGTCGCGCCGCGCCGCCTGCGCCTCGCGCAGTTCGGCCACTTCCTTTTCCAGCTTCAGGCAATCGAGGATCTTCGCCCCGCCGAGGAACACCGCGCCGGTCGTCGCCAGAAACAGCAGCTGGCCGCCGAAGCCGGGATAGTCGTGCAGGTAGATCATCCCCCGCGCGCTTGAACCCAGGGCAAGGGCATAGATGATCAGGAACGCTTCAAACCGCGTCTTGATCACGAACAGCCGTCCCAGCTTGCGCAGCATACCGTCTCCGACCCTTGTCGCGACCCGCGAAGGCTGAGTCGCTTTAAGATGTCGCTAACCCTACGCCTGCGCGCCTCTGCCGCCAAACGCGTTAACCAAGCTGCGCCAGATCGAGCGCCTCGAGCAGGGCAAGACGCGCGGCAATGATGCTGTCGGCGAGGGCCGGTGTCCCGATATCGGACGGATCGATCTGTTCGGGCCAATGGGCGGCGATGGTGCGCTCGATCAGGTCGGCCTTGGCCTCGGTCAGCAGGAAGCGCGGATCGACCGTGGCGGGATCGCACACCACGCGCAGCCGTAGACAGGCGGGGCCGCCGCCATTGGCCATCGACTGGCGAACATCGACGGGGATGACCTGCCGGATCGGGCCGTTGCCGGCGAGCATCTGCTCCACCCATCCCCACACCGCAACGCTCTCGCGGCATTCCTCGGGCACGATCAGCGCCATCTCGCCCGAGGGGAGCGTGAGCAGCTGGGCGTTGAACAGATAGGTGCGGATCGCCTCTTGCAGCGTCACCGCGTGCGAAGGCACCTCGACCACTTCCAGCGCGGGGAAGGCGGCCCGGATCGCCTCGTAGGCGCCCTGCTGGTCGGCAAAGGCTTCGGCATGGGTGAACAGCACCCGCCCGTTGGCGACAGACACCACATCATTGTGGAACGCGCCGGCGGCGATGGCTTCGGGGTTCTGTTCGATGAAAACCGTGCGGGCCGGATCGAGGCCGTGGGCGCGGGCGACAAGGCGACTGGCCTGTTCGTGCTGGCGCGCGGGGAAGCGGCCGCCGGGCTTGCCGTAAACGAACACCTCGACGCCCGGCGCATCGTGGCTTTCGCACAGGCGCATGTGATTGGCCGCGCCTTCATCACCGAAGGTGGGCGGCACCGCATCGTGGATTGCGAAGTGCCGCGTGTCGCCGAAAGCGATTTGCAGCTGGCGCTTGGTATCCGGCCATTCCTGCGCGCGGTGGAGCATCGTGACAAGGTTGGCGGGCGTCAGGTGGCAGCGCCCGTCGGTTGTGTCCGGCCCGGGCGAGACGGTCGCGGCATTGGCGGTCCACATGCTCGAAGCCGACCACGGCGCGGCGCGCAACTGCGGCGGCTCGGTCCCGTCAAGGGCCAATGCCTGCGTCAGCGCGTGATTGGGGCGGGGCAGCGGCAGCAGGAAGCCCTGCACGCCCAACCGCGCCAGATTGCCGCGCATCTTGGCCACGCCCTGAAGCGCGGCGGCGCGCGGATAGGACGGATCGCCCGCATGGCTCGCGCTGGCGATGTTGCCGAGGCTCAGCCCCGCATAATTGTGCGAGGGGCCGACGATCCCGTCGAAATTGATTTCGGTAAGGCTCATCGCGCCACGCTCCACACCATGTCGCCCGCGGACACATCGAGCAGGTCGGCGCTGGCGCTGTCGATGGCGATGCCGCCTTCACCGTCCAGCACCCGCGCGCCGAAGCAGGCACGGAAGGTGCCGAGGTGGCCGGTGGCAAGGATCGCCCGCTCGCCCTCACTGGCCTCGACGGCGGTGACCTTGGTGTGGCAGGCGTTTTTCACGCTGGTGACGTTGTCGGTCCACGCCACCATCGTCGGCCCGCCATCGAAGATGTCGACATAGCCTTCGGCGCGGAAGCCTTCGTCCTCCAGCATCCGCATCGCCGCGCGGCCCGTGGGGTGGGGCACGCCGATCACCGAGCGCGCATCATCATTGAGCATCGCGATATAGACCGGGTGCTTGGGCATCAGATCGGCGATGAACTGGTTGCCGTTGATGGCGTTGAAATAGTCCGCGTCCTGAAAGCTCATCCCGAA
>JAIEOM010000227.1 GCA_019750455.1 Sphingomonadales bacterium
TGCTCGTTCTGCAGATCATTGTGGAGGCCGAGGCCCTGGCGCGCGAAATGCTCGCGGATCACCGCCATCCAGAGGTTGCTGCCGTCCTTCCCGCCATAGCGCTTGGGGGCGGAGAAACGCCAATGGCCCGCCTTGTCGGCGCGGCGGGTGGCTTCCTTGAGCAGCTCCTCCCACTCATGCCGCGGCAACCCGCCCGCCTCGAAGTCCGTGCGCGCATATTCGCGGCGGTGGTCGAAGAAGCGGATGTTGTCGTCCTGCTGCTCCAGCGGCTTGATCTCGGCGGCGATGAAGGCGTCGAGTTCATCGAGATAGGCTTGCAGGTCGGCGGGGATGGCGAAGTCCATTAGTTCTCTCCTAGCCACTTTGTCTGCGCTGCCTTGAGTGCAGGGTATTTGGGCACATCGGCGCTCAACTTTTGCAGCGCCGACGATCTCAGGTCAGCTAGCAATCCGGATGATTGGAGCGTTTTCTCGCCCGCCAACAGTTCTTCCGACAGCAGGTAATCGCTTTCCATCGGGAGCAGGTCAGCCTCACGGGCAATCATGCCGAGGGCATTGCGGGCAACCGCCAATTGAAAGCGGTCATGTCCCGTGAGTTTGTCCTTGAGCGTATCCAGCCATTCGGCAATCGCGGTGGCCATCTCTTCTTGGCTCGCTTCGCCAAGATAGGTGCAGGACATGTCAGGCAGGACAACCGGCCGCGCCCGCTCCACCTCCGGCGCATCCTCCTCCAGCAGCAGCAGCAGATCGAGTTCCTGCTCGCTGGTCCGGCGCGAGATCACCACGCGTTCGAGCATCCGGTCCGCGCCCGAGCGCCATTGCGCGGCCATCTTGAGGCAACCCAGCGCCCACCACACCGTCCGATAAATCGTCCAGAAGCGGAAGCGCGCGGGGTCGATCCTGACGCCCGCCTCGGCCTCGTAGGCGGCGAGATATTCCGCGATGCTCCCCAGCCCCAGCGCCGGGCGGTCGTAGCGGGCGAAGCGCCACACCGCCATGCAGCCGAAAGCGAGGTCTTCGTGGCGGTCGCCGAAATGGGCGATTTCCCAGTCGAGCACGCCGGTCAGCCGCGAGCCCTCGACGAGCAGGTTGCCCATGCGGTAATCGCCGTGGTTGAGCACGGGCTCGACCGGCGAGGGGCAATTGTCCTCCAGCCACCTGAGGCCGAGCGCGATGATCGGGCGATCCCCGCCCGCGTCCATGAACTGCTGCTTGAGATCGGCAATCGCCGCGCGATAATCCATCACCGGCACGCCTTCCGGCACATCGCTCTGCCGCAAGCGATGGATGCGCGCCAGATCGCGGGCGATACCGCGCAGCAACCCGTGGGGGTCGTCGCAGGCGAGGATCACCTTGGGGTCCGCCGTCCCCGGCAGGGCGCGCATGACGAAGCCCGAGCCTAGTCCGTCCGCCTCCTCCAGCACCGCCACAACCTCTGGCGCAGTGACGCCCTTGGCGCGCGCCGCCTCGATCAGCGCGGCTTCGACCGCATGCCTGTAAGGCCGCCCCTCCATAAAGGCGAGGCTCGGCGCGCGGCGCAGCACGTAGTCGGAGCCGCCAGCGGAAAACCGCCAGCTCTCCATCACCGCCCCGCCGGTCAGCCGCTGCGGCTCTCCCGACAACATGCCAAGGTCCGCGCGGGCACACACCCGCGTCAGGCCTTCGGTCAGCGCATCCGGCGCGATCACCCGATCTGCTTGCGCATCCGCTTGGCGCGCGCGGCCGGATTGGGGTGGGTTTGCAGCAGGCCGATCCCGCCACCCCCGCCCATCGCGGCTAGCTTGTCCATAGCGGTAGCACAGGCCTCGCGGTTGTAACCCTTGGCCGCCATGAAGCCGAGCGCATAGTCATCCGACTGCGTCTCCGCCGCCTGCGAATGCTGCGCGTAAAGCACGTTCTGGAGCAGCCCGCCCAGTTCGGAATTGGCGAGTCGCCGGACACCGCCGCTGGCCGTGCCCGCCACGCTCAGCGCTGCATCCTGCTGCAAGGCGCGCTTCATACGCTTTTGCCCGTGTTCCAGCTTCACATGGCCGATTTCGTGGCCGATCACGCAGCGCACTTCATCATCGGTCATCTTGTCCATCAGCCCGGAATAGACCCGCACCGTGCCATCGCCCATCGCAAAGGCGTTCACATCGTCCACCAGATAGGCTTTGATATCGAGCTTCAGCCCATCATAGGTGTCCAATCCCTGCGTCAGCTTGGCGAGCCGCACGGCATAGGGGTTCTTGGCCGGAGCGAGCGGGTTCTGGCGGTCCATCTCGTCCGACATCTGCCCGAAATAGGCGACGATCTGTTCGTCCGTGACACTCGCGGCTTCGGCGACTTTCTTTGCAGAGCCGAGGATATTGCCGAGGCTTTGCGAACTCGCCGGAGTGGCGGGTGCGATCATCATCGCCCCCGCCACTCCCGCTGCTGCCACCATAGGCGAAAGCGCGGCCATCAGTTTGAAGTTCCTGATCATATTCAACCCTCCCCGGCCGCGCACAATGCGCGCCCGAAGGTACGGGATCAAGCCGGAACGTTGTCCTTCTTGACGGTGATCACCTGCGCATAGGTGAACTCCTTCAGGCCTTCCTTGCCGTATTCCGCGCCGAAGCCCGATTGCTTGTGCCCGCCAAACGGCGCGAAGGGCGAGAGGTGGAGGTATTCGTTGACCCACACCGTGCCGGTTTCGAGCTGCTCGGCGATTTCGACGCCCTTCTCCGGGTTGCCGGTCCACACCGCACCGGCGAGGCCGTATTCCGAGTTGTTGGCGCGCTGGATCACCTCTTCCTCGGTCGAGAACTTCATCAGCGGCATGACCGGGCCGAACTGTTCCTCGGCGACGAT
>JAIEOM010000264.1 GCA_019750455.1 Sphingomonadales bacterium
CGCATTGCCCACTTCAAGACCGCCAGCGTGATCGAGTTCGAAAAGGCCGGGCACTGGCTCCACCATGACCAGTTCGACCGCTTCATCGCGACACTGCGCGAATTCCTCTGACCCCCCGAAAGGAGCGCCCGATGGCCGATTTCACCGAGGCGCTCACTGAAAAGCACATCGCGATGATCGCCGCCCAGCCGGTGTTCTTCGTGGCGACGGCGGCCGCGGAAGGGCGGATCAATCTCAGCCCCAAGGGCTATGACGCCTTTCGCGTGCTCTCGCCGACGCGGGTTGCCTATCTCGATCTCGGCGGATCGGGCAACGAGACCCACGCGCATCTGGCTGCCGATGGTCGGATTACGGTGATGTTCTGCAACTTCCAGCAGCCCGCGCTGATCCTGCGAATCTACGGGCGCGGGCGGGCAGTGTTACCGCAGGACGCGGAGTGGGAGGCGCTGGCGGCGCACTTCACCTTGCTGCCCGGCACGCGCCAGATTTTTGACATCACGGTCGAGAGTGTGCAGACCAGCTGCGGATATGGCGTGCCCCTGATGCAGCTTGAATCCGAGCGGGAAACGCTGGTGAAGTATCACCGGCAAGCCGATCCGGCAGCGTGGGAGGCCAAAACTGCGGGACGCATCCGCAGCATTGATGGCCTGCCGACCCGCGCGACAGACCGATACATCAGCGGCGAATAACGCTCAGCTCATCGCAAAATCTGCCCAAGGATTAATCACCTGATTAAATATCGGGCACGTATTTTCCCGCAGGTGCGAAGAATCCCTCTGAATCCGCTGCGTCAGCGGCGTTACACAAATATGGCACGCTTGTTGCTGTGACTCCGGCAGCCGGACAAATCCGGTGCAACAGGGGCCACAGATGAAGTTCATCATCGCCATCATCAAACCGTTCAAGCTCGACACCGTGCGCGAGGCATTGAGCGGCATCGGCATCGCGGGGCTGACCGTGACCGAGGTCAAGGGTTTCGGTCGCCAGAAGGGCCAGACCGAAATCTACCGGGGCGCCGAATACTCCACCAACATGCTTCCCAAGGTGAAGCTTGAGATTGCCGCCAGCGATGAAATCGCCGCGCAGGTGGTCGAAACCATCCAGCAGACCGCCAACACGGGCGCCATCGGCGACGGCAAGATCTTCGTTCTCGATCTCGCCTCCGCCACCCGCATCCGCACCGGCGAGTCCGGCGAAACCGCGCTGTAAGGGGACCCAATCGATGAAGCGCATTCTCTCCAATCTGGCGGTTGTGGCGACCGGGGCGGCGCTGCTTGCCGCGCCGGCCATGGCCGCGCCTGCGGCTGCTCCTGCGCCGTTCGTTCCCACTGCCGACATGGTCAACAAGGGCGATGTCGCCTGGATGATGGTCTCGACCGCGCTGGTCCTGATGATGAGCGTTCCCGCACTTGCGCTGTTCTACGGCGGCCTGGTGCGCGCCAAGAACATGCTTTCGGTGCTGATGCAGGTGCTCACCATCGTCTGCGTCGCCGCGCTGGTGTGGTTCGGCTGGGGCTACTCGATGGCCTTCACCTCGACCGGTACGCCCTTCCCGGCGCTGTTCGGTGGCCTCGACAAGGCCTTCCTCAAGGGCGTTGACGTGACGACACTGGCCGCGACCTTCTCGAACGGTGTCTACCTGCCCGAGCTGGTCTTCGTGATGTTCCAGATGACTTTCGCCTGCATCACCCCTGCGCTGATCGTCGGTGCCTTTGCGGAGCGCGTGAAGTTCACCCCGCTGATCATCTTCGTCGTCGCGTGGATGACGCTCGCCTATTTCCCGATCGCGCACATGGTGTGGTACTGGGCCGGTCCGGACTTTCTCCACGCCGCGCCCACCGATATGGGTCTGCTGTGGGGCTGGGGCGCGCTCGACTTCGCCGGCGGAACCGTGGTGCACATCAATGCGGGCATCGCCGGTCTCGTCGGCTGCCTCATCATCGGTCCGCGCATCGGCTACAAGAAGGAGCCCATGCCCCCGCACAGCCTGGTGATGACCATGATCGGCGCCTCGCTGCTGTGGATCGGCTGGTTCGGGTTCAACGCCGGCTCGGCGCTCGAATCCAACGCCTTCGCCGCGCTCGCCTTCGTCAACACCTTCGTGGCCACTGCGGCGGCCGGTGCAGCCTGGGCGATCATCGAACAGATCACCCACAAGAAGCCTTCGCTCCTCGGCGGTGTCTCGGGTGTGGTGGCCGGTCTCGTGGCGATCACCCCGGCGGCGGGCTTTGCCCACCCGGGCACCGCGATCATCCTCGGCGCTGTAGCTTCGGTGGTCTGCTACTTCTTCGTGACCACGGTGAAGAACAAGCTGAACTACGACGATAGCCTCGATGTCTTCGGCATCCACGCTGTCGGCGGGATCGTCGGCGCGATCGGCACCGGCATCGTCGCCGACCCGGCGCTCGGCGGCCAGGGCTGGATCGACTACACCGCACCGGTGGCCAAGGCGGGCGAGTACGACCTCGTCGGTCAGGTGATCACCCAGTGCTGGGCCGTGGGCACCACCATTCTGTGGACCGGCGTCGTTTCGGCCGCGCTGTTCCTGATGCTCAAGGTCACCATCGGGCTTCGCCCCGACGCCGAAGCCGAAACCAACGGCCTCGACATCTCCGAACACGGGGAGCGCGCCTACAACTAAGCGCACCCCTTACCAGCTTGGCGGGGGGAGGACTCTCTCTCCCTCTCCCCTCCCCCCGCCTCACCTTGTTCCTCCTGCGAACGAACAAACTGAATATGGCCGGAGTAGCGAAAGCTCTCCGGCCTTTATGGGATGGCCCGCCCCTTTTCCCCGGCATCGGTTATGATGTCGGTGCTTGAGAAGGAAAGGAGCGGACCG
>JAIEOM010000245.1 GCA_019750455.1 Sphingomonadales bacterium
CGGTCGCCGCAGGCGCGCTGGCGGTGCCAGTGCCCGTCGCGGGCGCGGGGGCCTGCGTGCCCGGTGCGATCTGGGGTTCGAAGAACTTGCCATCCCCGCCCGGGAAGACCTTGCGCTGGAGCGCGCGGATCTCGGCCTCGACCTTGCGCAGCCGCGCTTCGGCGGTGCTGTCCTGCGCGGCGGCGGGCACGGCGATGGTGGCGACACTCGCTACGCTCGCGCCCATCAGCGCGGCTCCGGCAAGGCGCAGGGAGATGGCTTTCAGGCGGGTGGTCATGGTGCGTCGGGCTCCCTCGGAATTTCCGGCACACCTCTGGCGCGCCGCACATGAACATATCCCGAAAAGCCCTGCCGCGATGCGTCGGGCAAGTCGAGAGCGGCAGGACACCTAATCAACGGGAATCAGGTTAACGCCCTGAAACAGGTGCCGCTTCGGGTGCCGGAGCGGGCGCGCTCGCCGGAACGGACGCAGCCGGTTCGCTGGCAGGGGCACCGTTCGTGGTGGTCGGCGCGGTCACGCGCCGCACCGCCGGGCGCGGCGTACCCGTAGCGGCCGCCGGAGTGGCGGCAGTCACCGTGGGCGGCGTTGCCGGGCGCGCGGCCAGCGCCGCGGCAGAGACCGGCACGCCCGAGATCGTCTCGGGCCGGTCGGACAGCTTGGCCACCTGCTGCCCGCCGATCGTCACCGCCAGCGCATCGGGCCGCCCGGTGTTGATCCGCGGATCGCGGGCCGCCAGCGGCACTTCCAGCGTCTCGCCCGCCTTGAGGGTGCGTTCGGTCAGACGCTCGCCGCCTTCCTCGTAGAGCCGCACCCAGATGCCATCCTCCAGCGCGGTAAACACCACCGGACCGCTTGCCGCGGGCGCGGCGGGGGGTGCGGCTGCGGCTGCGGCTGTCGCAGTAGACGAAGGCTCGGGCGAGAGCAGCGGGCCGGGCGCATCGCCCGCGCCGAAATAGGCGTTGTAGAAGGCAAAAATCCCGACTGCGAGGATCAGCACGGCCCCCGCCGCCGCCCACGCCAGCCCGGCAGAGGGCAGACGCGCCGGATCACCCGGCTCCATCCCGGGCGACGGCACGGTGCGCCGCATCGACCCGTCAGCCAGTTCCACGCGCACCGCATCGACCATCGCCGCGTCATCCAGCCCCAGCGCCTTGGCATAGGTGCGGGTGAAGCCGATCGCATAGGCGCGGCTGGGCAGGCTTTCGAAATTGCCCTCCTCGATCGCTTCCAGATGGCGCAGCGGAATGCGGGTCTCGGCAGCGATATGCGCCAGTTCCAGCCGCTGCGTCTCGCGCGCGGCGCGCAGGGTGGCGCCCGGGCCGGCAATGCCGGCGGAAGGCGCAGTTTCTGCGCTGTTGTGATCTTCGCTGTCCATGTGACCCGGTCCCGCGCCTTCTTTGTCGAGGCTTTGAGTGAATGTGTTGTGGTGAATTTCGCTTGAACGGGACTCACCCGCGGGGTGCTTCCTGTCAAGCGTTGCCATAGCATGCTACCGTGCCCGCCGCACGCTTCTCCGCAAGTCGCCTGCGATAGCTCTGTTCAATCGTGCTCAATATCGCGCGCCGCGGCCCAGGCCGACAATTCATCGCGCAGGGATCGCTGCGGGCTGAGCAGCCAGCCGTTCATTGCCGCTGTCAGCTCCGCCAGATCGACCTTGCGGACCAGCTCCTTGATCGGGCCGACCGCGGCGGGCGTGATCGACAGGCGGCGATAGCCGATGCCGAGCAGTGCCAGCGCCTCAAGCCGCCGCCCGCCCATCTCGCCGCACACGCCGATATCCACGCCCGAACCGACGCTCGATTGCATCACGCGGCGCAGGAAGCGCAGGATCGAGGGGGACAGCCAGTCATACCGCTCCGCCAGTTTGGGGTTGGCACGGTCGGCAGCGAACAGGAACTGGGTAAGGTCGTTGGTCCCGATGGACAGGAACGAGAGGCGCGGCAACAGCATGTCGAGCACCTCGGCCAGCGCCGGCACTTCCAGCATCGCACCGAAATTGATGCGTTCGGGCAGCAGCTTCTTCTGGGCGCGAAGGAAGGCGAGCTGTTCGTCGAACACGGCCTTGGCGGCATCGAATTCCCACGGTTCGGACACCATCGGGAACATCACATAAAGCGAACGCCCCGCCGCCGCTTCCAGCAGCGCGCGCGCCTGGATCTTCATCAGGCCTTCACGCTCCAGCGCCAGCCGCAGCGCGCGCCAGCCCATCGCCGGGTTTTCATCCTGCGCGGCGATTTCCGAGGCGAGATAGGGCACCGACTTGTCGCCGCCGATGTCCACCGTGCGGAAGATCACCGGCTTGTCTCCGGCGGCATCCAGCACATCGCGATACAGGCGCGTCTGGCGCTCGCGCTGTGGCAGGGTGGCGGAAACGAGGAACTGGAATTCGGTGCGGAACAGGCCCACCCCGTCCGCGCCGGTCAGGCCAAGCGCGCTCATGTCATCGCGCAGACCCGCGTTCATCATCACCTGGATGCGCGTGCCGCAGCGGGTGAAGGGCTCCACATCGCGCAGCGAGGCATAGGCCGCCTGCTTTTCGCGGCTCTTGGCAAAGCGCGCGTGGAAGGCATCGGCAACCTGCGGCAGGGGGCGCACGATGGCACTGCCGGCGGTTGCATCGAGCAGGATCTCGTCGCCTTCCCGGATCGTGGTGCGCACGCCTTTGGTGCGCCCGATCACCGGCACGTTCATCGCGCGCGCGACGATCACCACATGCGCGGTGAGCGAGCCTTCTTCAAGGATCACGCCCTTCAAGCGGCGCTTGTCATATTCGAGCAGTTCCGCCGGGCCGAGGTTGCGGGCGATCAGGATCGAATCCTTGCGCAGGCCCTGCGAGGCCGCCGTCCCGAACCGCCCGGCGACGATCCGCAGCAGGCGGTTCGCCAGATCCTCCAGATCGTGCATCCGGTCGGCGAGCAGCGGATCGTCGATCTCGCGCATCCGCATCCGGGTGTGCTGCTGCAC
>JAIEOM010000203.1 GCA_019750455.1 Sphingomonadales bacterium
CGTAGAAGTCGCAGTCCAGAGCCGCGACATCCACTCCCATGTGCGGCGCGGACTGGCACCCGTCGAGCAGCAGCATCGCTCCCACCTTGTGCGCCAGCGCGGCGGCGCGGGGCGCGTCGAGCAGCGCGCCGGTGACGTTCGAGACGTGCCCCAAGGCGACCAGCTTGTGCGCATCGGTCAGCATCGCCTCGGCAGCGTCGAGATCGATGCAGTGATCATCGGTCAGCGGGCAGACGTCGATGTGCGCGCCCACCTCTTCCGCCACCATCTGCCACGGTACGATATTCGAATGGTGTTCGGCCTGCGAGAGGAGGATGCGGTCCCCCGCCTTGAGGTTCGCCCGGCCCCAGGTCTGCGCCACAAGGTTGATCGCCTCGGTCGCGCCGCGGGTGAAGACCAGCTCGTCCTCATGCCCGCCGATGAACCGCGCCACCGTGCGCCGCGCGGCTTCATAGGCCAGCGTCATCTCGGCCGAGCGGGTATAGACCCCGCGGTGGACGGTCGCGTAATCTTCCCCCAGCGCACGCGCCATGGCGTCGATCACGGTGAGGGGCTTCTGCGCGGTGGCGGCGGTGTCGAGATAGTGCCACGGCTTGCCGTCATGGGTGACCATGCCGGGGAAGTCGGCCCTGAGGTCGGCGAGCGGGGCGAGGGTAGCGGTATCGCTCACAGCCCTGCGCCCTCCAGCGCGGCCAGCGCGGCATCGAGCAGGGCTTCGCGCTCGGCCTCGTTCTCCAGCGCCACAAAGGCATCGCCGATGAAAGCCTGCACCAGCAATCGCTGTGCTGTCGCCGGATCGACCCCGCGCGCCATCATGTAGAAGCGCGCCGCTTCGTCGAGTTCGCCGACCGTTGCACCGTGGGCGCACTTCACATCGTCGGCGAAGATTTCGAGCTGCGGGACGGCATTGGCGCTGGCCCCGGCTTCGAGCAGCAGGCCCTTGAAGTCCTGCGCCGCATCGGTCTTCTGCGCGTGGCGCGCGACCTTGATCTCGCCGAGGAAATTGCCTGTCGCGCCCGCCCAGTGGACCGCGCGAACGGTCTGGTTGGAGGTTGCTTCCGGCTCGGCATGGACGACCTGCGTCACGAATTCGCGGGTCACCCCGGCCCCGCCGATGGTGACGCCGCCGAATTCGAAATGGGCGCCCCGCGCGAGGCGCACTTCCACCTCGACCCGGGTGTAGTCGCCGCCTGCGTTGGTGACGAAGAACGCCGCCCGTGCCCCCTCGCCCAGCTGGACGCGAAAGCGGTGCAGTTCAGGGGCGCTGGAGCCGACCACGAGGCAGCGCGTCACGCTCTCGCCCGCGGCCACATCAATTGTCTGCCACTGATCCAGCGCCGCCACGCCAAGCCGCGCCAGCCCGTCCATATCGGCATAGCGCCACGCCTCGTCGCGCCGTGTTGGGAGAGTGGCGAGGGTCATCGCCCGGCCTCCTCGGCTTCGATCTGGGCCGCCCGCGCCGCTGCGCGCTGGTCCTTGAGATCGTAGATCGCCTCAACCGCGGTTTCTTCCACGCAGGCGTTGAAGGCCTTGCGGGTCGGTTGCAGCTTTGCGGCGCACAGCGTTACCGCCCCGCAGGCGAGCGCGTCGATTTGCGCATGCCCGCTCGACCGTTTGATCTTGCATGCGCTGGTCTGCGCGACCACGCCCTTGCGGATCGTGACGCCCGGCGAGATTCGGATGCTGCGCAGCCGCTCGGTCATCACCGTGATCTCGTTGTCAGGCGCGGGCTCGGGCATGGCTTCACCCTGCACCGCAGCCATCAGGGCAAGCGTTGTCAGCATCACGCCATCACCGCGTCATAGCCCTCGGCCTCGAGCCTGAGCGCGAGTTCCGGACCGCCGGTCTCGACGATGCGGCCACCGGCGAGGATGCTGACCTTGTCGGGCTTCACGACGTCGAGCAGGCGCTGGTAGTGGGTGATGAGGAGCACCGCCTTGTCGGGGCTGCGCATGATCGCATTGATCCCCGCGCCTACGATCCGCAGCGCGTCGATATCAAGGCCACTATCGGTCTCGTCCAGCACCGCAAAGGCCGGGTCGAGGATGCCCATCTGCACCATCTCGGCGCGCTTCTTTTCGCCGCCGGAGAAGCCGACATTGACCTGCCGCTTGAGCATGTCCATGTCCATCTTCAGCAGCCCGGCCTTGTCCTTTGCGAGCTTGAGGAACTCGCCACCGGAGAGCGGTTCTTCCCCGCGCGCCTTGCGCTGGGCATTGAGCGCCTCGCGCAGGAACTGGACGTTGGAGACGCCGGGGATCTCGACCGGGTACTGGAAGCCGAGGAACAGGCCCTTGGCCGCGCGTTCATGCGGTTCCAGTGCCAGCAGGTCCTCGCCCCGGAAGGTCACGCTGCCCTCGGTCACCTCGTAACCGGGCTTCCCGCCCAGCACGTTCGAAAGGGTCGATTTGCCCGCGCCGTTGGGGCCCATGATCGCATGGATTTCGCCCGCAGGCACGCTGAGGGTCAGACCCTTGAGAATGGGCTTGTCGCCGACGCTGGCGTGGAGATTGTCGATGATCAGCATTATTCGCTGTCCTTGTCTTTTTCGGCACCCGTCGCGGCCGGTGCGGTGAGATCGGTGCGGGCCTTCACGACGCTCGCATCGCGCAGCTCGATCACCAGTCCTTTTGGCTTGTTCGCCTCGTAAGCCTCGGTTGCGGCCTCGGCTCCGGCGAGGCGGGCGGTGAATTGCAGGTCGAGATCGCGTCCGCGGGCGACGTGGATCTTGCCGATATTGTCGAACAGCGTGTCCACCTGTTCGGGGCTGAGCGTGGTCTTGGCCCCGGCGAGCACGGCATTGGATTCGGCAATGGCCTTGCCCCGCGCCTTGGCGCAGCGGGCCACATCGCCGGTGTGCTGCGCCTCGAAATCGGCCTTCCCGGCGATGCGGCGGTCCGTGACGGCGAGGCAGCGGCGGTAATCCTGCACGAAGGGCTGGATCAGGCGCGGATATTCGACCGTCCAGGTTTCGGGATTGTC
>JAIEOM010000286.1 GCA_019750455.1 Sphingomonadales bacterium
ACCCGCCCCCCCTTCCACACAACCCGCCCGATGATCTCGACCTCTTCCGCCGCGACCTCGACCGGCGGATAGGCGAGGTTCTGCGAGAGCAGCGCCACCCGCCCCGGCCCGGCGCTCGCGACCCGCTTGACCATCAGCGTGTCGCCCAGCCGCACCACATGGATGCCGTCACGAAAGGCGCGGGGTGAACGGTCGACGAGGATTTCGTCGCCGTCGTTGAGCAGCGGCTCCATTGAGTCCCCCTCCACGCGGATCGCTGACAGTTCGGCGCGGGCGAGGCCCTGTTCCTCCAACCAGCGGCGCGAGAAGCGGAAGGTGTCGAAGGCGGCCTCCGTACCCGGCACCCGCCCTGCCCCGGCAGCCGCGCCAAGATCGAGGCGCGGCACCTCCACCCACTCGCCAGCATCGCGCTGCCTTACAAACGCGGTATAGGAATTTTCCTGCGCCTCGCGCAGTTCCCCCTCGTCCACCCCGAAGAAGCGGGCGAGCGTCGCGCGGTCCTGTTCCTCCAGCTTGCGCGGGCTGCCCTTGCGGATGAACTGCTGGAGATAGGACGGGTTACGCCCCAGCAGCTCGGACAGGGCCGCAAGACTCACCCCCCGCGCCTGCGACAATTCGAGCAGCCGCGCGCGGGGGCCGGAGAGGGATTCTGCGCCGTTCTGTTGGAGTTCCTTCATAGGCACTTCCTACACGAAGGATTTTTCCTAGACAAGTCTGGAAAATAATGGAACATTTCAGGAACATCAGGCGATTCGCCCGGTGATCAACCTTCGACTCGGCACTCTACAGGGACGCAAAACCATGCTGCTTCGGACTATCGAAATCTTCCTGCGGACACACGCCATGCCCGCCACCAAGTTCGGGCGGCTCGCCGCCCATGATCCGCGCTTCGTGCTCGATCTGCGCATGGGCCGCACCCCGCGCCGCGAGACCGAGCTGCGCACCCGCGCGTGGATGCAGGGCTACACCGACCGCGCCGCGCTCTGCACCAAGGAGGCCGCATGATGCTGACCGAATCCTTGCGTGATCCCTTCGCGCACATCCTCGGCGATTTCGACCAGATCGAGGTGAAGTCCGCCCCCCTGCGCTTCCCCGCCACCCTGCGCCCGCGCCGCACCCTTGCCGACCGCGTGCGCAGCAGCCTGATGGCGCTGACCGGCGGAGCCGGCACGGTGCTGTCCCACGAGGAGAAGGCCTGGGCCTCGATCACCTTTGCCGGCACCCGCCACGAGATGGTGCTGGAATTCTGCGGACCGGATGCCGTCGCCGCGGGCGAGGAGTTGATCGAACGCCTGCCCGATCACGAATTCACCCTGCCCGGCCAACTCGTCGCGGATGCCACCATCACCAAGGTCGACCACCGCTTCGGCGCGATGGAGCGGCTGGAGGTGACCGCGGTGTTGCTTCTGCTGGAGGATGGGTAAGGCAACGGGTGTGCGGGCGCTGGATCGGGCCGCGCCGCGCGGCCCGCAAGCGCGAACGCGCGCCCGCAGGTGCCCTGTAGCGAAGCGGAAGGAACAGCACCGAGGACAAGGCCCCGGAGGGGGCCTTGAAATCAAGACGTCCTGCGAACGATCAGATTCCGGATCTCGCTCATGTCCTCCATGGCGAAACGGATACCTTCGCGGCCCAAGCCTGAATCCTTCACCCCGCCATAGGGCATGTTGTCGACGCGGTAGCTCGGCACATCGTTGATGACCACGCCGCCGACGTCCAGCCGGTCCCAGGCGGCGAACATCTGGAACAGGTCGCGGGTGAAGATGCCTGCCTGAAGGCCGAATTTGGAGTTGTTGACCTCCTCCAGCGCCGCTTCGAAATGCGTGAATTTCTGGAGAATGGCGAGCGGCCCGAAGGCTTCCTCGTTCTTCGCCTTGGCATCATCCGGCACGCCTTCGAGCAAGGTCGCCTCCAGCATGTTGCCGCGCGACAGGCCCCCGCCGCACAGCAGTGTCGCGCCCGCCGCGACCGCCTCGTCAATCCAGCCCCTCAATCGCTTCGCCTCCCCGTCCGAGATCATCGGGCCGATGAAGGTGCCCCGGTCCTTGGGATCGCCTGCGACCAGCGTTTTCGTCTTCTCGACCAGCATCGCCTTGAAGCGGTCATAGACATCGGCGTGGATCAGGATGCGCTGCACCCCGATGCAGGACTGGCCCGACTGGTAGAAGGCCCCGAAGATCACCCGCTCCAGTGCATCGGCAAGGTCCGCGTCGCGGTCGATGATCACCGCGGCGTTGCCGCCGAGCTCCAGCACGACCTTCTTCTTGCCCGCCTTGGCCTTTAAATCCCAGCCCACCCCCGGCGATCCGGTGAAGGAGAGCAGCTTCAGCCGCTCGTCCTCGGTGAACAGGTCTGCCCCGTCGCGGCTGGCGGGGAGGATACTGAACGCGCCTTCGGGCAGGATGTCGCATTCGGCCAGCACTTCGCCCATGATGATCGCGCCGAGCGGCGTGCGGCTGGCGGGCTTCATCACGAAGGGGCACCCGACCGCGATGGCGGGCGCGATCTTGTGCGCGGCGAGGTTGAGCGGGAAATTGAACGGGCTGATGAAGCTGCATGGCCCGATCGGCACGCGCTTCCACATCCCTATGTAGCCCTTGGCCCGCGCCGAGATGTCGAGCGGCTGGACTTCGCCGTAATTCCTGACCGCCTCCTCGGCGGCGATGCGGAAGGTGTCGATGAGGCGGCTGACCTCGCCTTCGGAATCCTTGATCGGCTTGCCCGCCTCGACGCACAGGGCGTGGGCGAGTTCATCGGCCCGTTCCCTGAAACGCGCCACGCAGTGCATCAGCACATCCTGTTTCTCGAAGCTGGCAAGCCGCGCCATCGGCTCCGCCGCCCGCACCGCGCCCGCAATGGCCTCCTCGATGATATCCGGCGTCGCCAGCGCGGTGCGGAAAGCGACCTCGCCGGTGTATTTGTCGGTCACCGCGAGATCGGTGTTGGGCTGCACCGCCTTGTTGTTGAGATAGAGCGGGTAGGTGGA
>JAIEOM010000173.1 GCA_019750455.1 Sphingomonadales bacterium
TCGGAAGGCGGCGGCGTACCACTGGTCTTCGCCCATGCGACAGGCTTTCACGGCCGGGTGTGGGACGCGATCGTCGAACGCTTTCCGGCGCATCCGGTCTACGCCATCGACCTGCGCGGCCATGGCCTGTCGCGCGCCGCGCCGATCACCGACTGGCGGATCCTGGCGAGCGATGTCGCCGGATTTCTCGCGCAGGCGGGCCTGTCGGGTGCGGTCGGCATCGGCCATTCGATGGGGGCGCACACCCTGCTCCAGACCGCCGCCGACCATCCTGCGGCGTTCTCGCGCCTCGTGCTGTTTGATCCGGTGATCCTCGCCCCCGAGTATTACGCTGCCGCCGAAACGCAGTTCACGGCCGAAAACCCCCACCCCGCGATCCGCCGTAAGCGCGATTTCGCCAGCGCGGAGGCGATGATCGAGCGCTTCCGCGAACGCGATCCCTATGATCTGTTCGACCCCCGCGTGTTCGAGGATTACTGCCGCTTCGGGCTTGTCCCCGCCGCTTCGGGAGAGGGCATGGAATTGGCCTGCGCGCCCGAAATCGAAGCCAGCGTCTATGCCTCGAGCCGCAGCAATCCGGGCATTCTCGAAGCGGCTCGCCACGTCGATATTCCGGTGCTGGTGGTGCGCGCGCAGCATACCACGCTCAATGATTTCAAGAGCTCGCCGACCTGGCCCAAACTGGCGAATATCCTGCCGCAGGGGACCGACCTCTACCGGCCGGACATGACGCACTTCCACCCCTTCCAGGACCCGGAGGATGCGGCACGGATTATCGGGGAGTTTCTTGTTTAAGCCACCTTCGGTGGCGCAGACCTCCCGCCCCGCCAGCCCGCCATAACATAGTGGTACTATTAGTGGTTGGGCGGGGAGGCGGGGCGGGAGGTCTGCATCGCGCGTCAGCGCGATGTCAGAACAGCATGTTTCACGTGAAAGATTGCGCCCCGCTCAACCAGCAGCCTCCAGCACATCACTGATATCCTCACGGATTTCGGCCAGTTTCCTACCATCGGCCTGTAGGATTTGCGCCCCTATCTGCCCCGCCAGCCCGCCATAGAACGCCTTGAGGCTTGACCCCAGCGGGTGATCGGGCGCGACCGACTTGGCCAGCCACAACATGATCGTCTGGGCCCGGGCAAGGGGCTCGCGAGGGGGGGTCTGGACTCGGTCAAGCGCGATCAAGGCATGGCCTAGCGCGGCCTGAGCCTCCTCAAGGCAGATGCGGGTGAGGTCTGCGCTGCCCGACGCCTCGATCCGCGCTTCGAGCGCGACGCGGCGATAAGCGGCAGCGGGATTGCGGCTGAGCATCTGCATCACGGGCGTCCCTTACCGGTCACTGCTCGACCAAATGTCGACCTGCTGGCGCAGGAAGACCAGTGTAGATTGCGAAGCCGCCACGCGCCGTTCGGAGGCGGTGAATTCACGCGTAAGCCGTTCGCGCAGGGATTCCTGCTGTTCGGCGATACGCGCCAGACGCTCATCGCCTGCGGCCTTCTGCGATTCATACCGGCGCAGCGATCCACCCAGCGAGGCGGGATCGGTGATCAGACTGTTTTCGCGCGCGAAGCGATCGAAGGTCGAAAACACGCCGCTCGGTCCGGTGGTGAACATCGCCGCGACCGCATCCGGGGTGTTTTCCAGCGCGCGGTTGAGGCGGGCGGTGTCGAGGGTGAAGGTCCCGTTACGGGTGATCGACAGCCCCAGATCGCCCAGCGTGCGCGGCTCGCCGTTGGCCGCGTCGGGCATAACCACGCGGCTTGAAAGGCCCGCCAGATCGCGGTGCAATTCGCGCGCGCCCGGGTCATTGCCGAGCTCGCCGCCGACCGGGGCGGCCAGATCATTGACCTGCCCGACAATGTCGTTGAGCGCCGAGACGAAATCGCTCATAACGCTGCTGATCGCGCTGCCATCATTGGCGAAGGTCAGGGTGGTGGGTGCGCCAGTGTTAGTGGCAGTAAGCGTCATGCCGAAGCCGCCCGGCAGACCGGTGATGCGGTTAGTAGGGCTGGTCGCGGCCACCCCGTCAAGCCGGTATGCGGCATCGCGCGCGGTCTGGCTCAGGGTGGCGTTGGTGCTGCCGGGCGTCCAGCCGAAATAGCTGAGATCGCCCGCTTGGTTCACTGCCGGATCATTGACACTCGATGCTTCCAGCACGAAACCGCTGGCCGCGCCGTCCCGGCCCTTCATCACCAGTTGCGCGCCGTTGGTGCCCGTGCCGACATAGGCGCTGATCGCCCCGCCGCTCGCCTGGCTGATTTTGTTGGCCAGCGTGGCGAGCGTGTCGGTGGGGGTAACGGCGATGTCGATCCCGGCGCGGGCGGCATCAGGGGTGAAGCTGCTGCCCGCCACCGTGCCGAACCGCAGGGTCAGGGTGCCCTCGCCCACCAGCGCATCGCGGCTGGCCAGCGGGCGCGAGAGCAGCGTCTGGCTTTGCGCCAGCGCGGTCACTTCAAGGCTGAAGGTCCCACGCGGGCTGACCCCGGCGGGCACTGTAACGCGGGCGACGGCGGGGTTGGCCAATTCGGCTTTCGGGGCAAGATCTCCGGTGCGGATCCGGTCGCCCAGTGCGCGGGACAGATCGGTCACAGCACCGCGCAGCTGGGCAGCAGCAGAAATCTGCGCATCAAGCGTGGCCGAGCGCGTGGTGATCTGATCGCGCTGCGCAGCAAAGCTGGCAGCCGAAATGTCCGCGGCCAGCTTGATGAAGTCGATGCCGCTCCCGGCACCAAGCGCGGAGATGATCGATGAGCCGGAGGTCGTGGTCATAGCCGTGAGGACGGGTGTTTGCGGGGAAGTTTAAGGACGGCTGACGATGACGACGCGGTCATTTCTCGGCCCGCCCGTCACCATCGAAACGCAGCGCCTGCGGCACGTCAATCACCGGACGGCGCGGGCGCTGGCCCCGTTTCAGCGCCATGACGAAAGCCACCAGCGAGGCGAGTGCGACATACAGCTCCTCGCGCACCATCTGGTTCGGGCGGGT
>JAIEOM010000248.1 GCA_019750455.1 Sphingomonadales bacterium
TCAAGGGAGGCTCCGTCGGATGAGGGCAGATGCGCGCTCTTCGACAGGCTCAGGCCGGCAAGGTCAAGCGTTAAACCTCGATCAGCCGGTCCGGCAACTCGTTCACATCCTCGCTCCCGCGCGGGAAATGTTCGGCGAGGACGAAGCCGACATCGCGGATGCCGACCGCGAGACCCTCGGCGACGGCGCCCTTGCGGATCAGCGTGAGCATGTCGCCCATCGCCTCGCCCCAGACCTCGGCCGGCACCTTGGCGGCGATGCTTTCATCCGCGACGATTTCCGCCCGGTGTTCGCGCATCGAGAGGTAGATGAGTACTCCGGTGTGTCCGGTGGTGCGGCGTTCCGCGCCAACCCTGAACTGGCGCACCGCCTGGTTGTGGACGCGGATCGTCTTGACCGGGCCGGGCACCAGCGCCCACTTGAGCGGCTGCCACTGCTGGACGAGCAGCACCGCGATGAACTTCAGCAGCCCCAGCGCGATCACCATGCTGGCAAGCTCGCCGGTGGTCCATTCGTGGCCCCATCCGCCGATCAGGTGGTCCCAGATGTCGAGGAACGGCTGGGGAAAGGCAGCGAAGACGCTCATCGCGGTGAAGGCAGCGCCCGCCGCCCACAGCAGGGCAACGTCGGTGTAGCCGTCGGAGGCTTCCGCCAGCACGGTGACGATTTCACCCGAGGTTGCCGCCTCGGCCTCGCTCACTGCTGCGGCGATCAGACTGCGACCGGCATCATCAATATGGGCCATAGCTCACCAGCCTCCCCCGGCGCCGCCGCCGTTGAAGCCTCCGCCACCGCCGCCGAAGCCGCCAAAGCCGCCGCCGCCCCAGTCGCCGCCACCGCCACCGCGACCGCCGCCATTGATCACCCCGCGCGCAATCGCGCTGCCGACTTCCCACAGGATCACATCGCGCGCCGTATCCCCGAGATCGCGGCTACCCCACGGACCCTTGCCCTTGGAGCGGTACTTCCGCCGCCGCCCGCGTCCGGCCATGATCGGTAGAACGAAGAAGAAGAACATGAACGCCAGCCAGATCAGCACGCCGATCGGAAAACCGCCTTCGCTGCCTTTGCCCCGGGCGGCAGCTTCCGCCTCGGCAATCGCCTTGGCATCGGCGGCCGAAAGGTTCAGCCGCTCGATCATCTGGTCGGTCGCCGCGTTGATCCCGCCGCCGAAATTGCCTTCGCGGAACGCCGGACTAAGCGTGTTGCGCACCACTTGCCCGGTGAACAGGTCGGTCAGACGGTTCTGCACGCCCCGCGCGGTCGCGATCCACATTTCGCGTTCGTTGGGAGCGACCAGCAGCAGCGCGCCTTCCTCGGTTTCTTTGCCACCCACGCCCCACGCCTCGCCGAGACCGCGGGCATAGTTTTCAGGATCCTGCCCCTCGAGCGAGTTCACCGTGACGACGATAATCGCCCGGCCGGTGTCCTTGTTGTAGGCGCGCAGCTTGGTATCGAGCGCGGCCTCGTCGGCATCGGGGATGATCCCGGCCTGATCGAGCACCGGCCCGTCAGGCCGCGGCGGGAAGGTCTGTGCTGCAAGCGGCGCCGCGATCAGTGCGAACGCCGCCCAAAGCAGGGCGAGCAGGTGTCGAAGAGTCACGGCCGGTCCTGTCGCTCCTCAACGATCACTTGGGCGCGTCGAAGTTGACCTCGGGCGCCACGTCTGCGCCGGGCTTGGCCTTGAAGCCCTGCATCGGTTCGGCACCGTGGATGATGTTGGCACCGATGCTGTCCGGGAAGGTGCGGATCGTGGTGTTATAGTCCTGCACCGCCGCATTGTACTTAGTGCGGGCGTTGTCGATCCGGTTCTCGGTCCCTTCGAGCTGGTCCTGCAAGGCGAGGAAGCCTTCCTGGCTGCGCAGCTGCGGATAGTTTTCGGTGACCATCATCAGCCGCGACAAGGTCGAACCGAGCTCGCCCTGCGCCTGTTCGAATGCCTGGAACTTGGCCGGATCATCCAGATCGTCCGCGGACAGCTGGATGGCGGTCGCGCGCGACCGGGCGTTCATCACATCCTCGAGGATCTTGCCTTCCGAAGCCGCCGCCCCGCGCACGGTGGAGACGAGATTGGGGATCAGGTCGGCGCGGCGCTGATAGGCGCTTTCGACGTCGGCCCAGCGCGCCTTGGCGGCTTCTTCCTTGGTGGGGACCGAGTTGATCCCGCAGGCAGCCAGGCTGAACGCGGCGGCAGCGGCAAAGGCGCCGCGCAGCATGGTGGTGAGTTTCATTGGCGCAAATCCCTCCTGAAAGCGCGGGAACTGTTCCGCGCCGTCGCTTCTGTATTGTCGATATAGCACACCTCTTGCCCGGTTCAAGCGGTGGACGATGTGGTCCGCGCGGCTTGGCAGATCGCGCGCCGAGTGCCAGAACATGGTAAACAGCCAAAGACAAAGGGGATTATCATGCTGTCAGAATTTCGGGATTTCATCGCCAAGGGCAACGTCATGGACCTCGCGGTCGGCGTGATCATCGGCGCAGCCTTCGGGGCGATCGTCAAGTCGCTGACTGACGAGATCATCATGCCGATGGTCGGGGCCATTTTCGGCAATATCGACTTTTCGGACCGCTATCTGGTGCTCTCGGGTGAGGTCGCGCCGGGTACGCCGCTTGCCGCCGCGCGCGAGGCCGGGGCGAACGTGATCGGCTTCGGGGCCTTCGCCTCGGTCGTCATCAACTTCCTGATCCTTGCCTTCATCATCTTCATGATGGTGCGTTACGTGAACAAGGTCACCGCCCAGTTCGCCAAGCCGGAAGAGCCCGCCGCACCCGCCGGGCCGACCGAGGTGGAGCTGCTCGCCGAAATCCGCGATGCGCTGAAGAAGTGATCCGCCGCTGCCCTTGCGCGCAATGTTTCACATGAAACACCGCGCAAGGGCGGGTCTGGGCGGGGTCAAGAGGGGGTCTGGACGGGGTCTGGAGGGCGGTAAGCCCCCTGCAAAGCGCATCTGCGCCCAAGGTGCCCGTCCACTTCACATTCAGAAATGCCGCGCTATATGGGTCCTTGCCGGTTTCGAC
>JAIEOM010000039.1 GCA_019750455.1 Sphingomonadales bacterium
CAGTTGCCGCCGAAGAGACGTAATCTCAACGAGCCAAGCCGCCGATCGCAAGGCGCGCACATGTTCTCTGATCCGCAACCGCCCGCAGGAGAACTGATCAAGCGCAAGCGCGGTCGGCCTCCCCTTCCCCGGCTCACACCGATCGACGCGGTGCGCCGCCAGTTGGAGAGCATGTGAGGGGGCCCGCTGCCTTCGCAGCGGGTCCGGGGTTTTTTGATCGCCAGGGCAGCGCACCAGCGGGGGCTACGCTGCACGAAATGGAGGGGTTCCGCGCAGCCCCCGCTGCATCAGGCAGTGACATCTCTATCTAGCGGAAATAGTGTCTTGTCTAAATTGCAGAGACAACGATTGTGCGCCATCTTGCGCCGTCGAGATGCCATCGCTCGCCTTTGGCGGACTGCTTATCCCACAAATCGCGCTGATTGCTCGAATGTGGGATAAGCCTGAGGCCGGCGTTTCGGAGGCTCGATCAACTCTGTGTGGTATCGTTTGCCTGGTCCAGCAGATCCATAAACATGCGCGCCGCATCGCGGTCGCGTTCGTCCTTGAAGGCGACGTCGAGGTCCGGCGCCGAACCCAACATGTAGAGCAGCGACCACATTGCAAACCTGCGGCCCTTGTCGGTTTCAAGGCCAAACTCGACCTGCATCCGTTCGATGCCGCTCGCCACTGCCGCGGGTGACACCGAACCGAGATCATCGGTCCCGAAGAAGCGCCGCATCTGGTCGTCAAATTCCATCCGAGACGTCTCCTGACCTTTGCCGTCGCTTTGCCGGTGCCCCTGTGGGCTAGCCGGCCGCATTGATCCGTCGCTCGATATCCGCCAGGCGGGACACCAACTCGTCGAAAGCTGGGGGCTCCTCCATGAACATTTCCGCCATGGCGGCGTAGTCCGCCGCAAGTTCCTCGCGCATTGCGTCAGTGACCGAAAGCCGCAGTGTGGCGAGCTGCGCCGTTCCGTAGGAGGCTCTGGCATCAGCGAAGAGCAGACTCTTGTTCCAGACAACCTGCTCCAGCAGTACACGCTCGGCCAGCGCCCGTTCCGTGATGCCGGCAGCATCGAGCATGAACACATCATAGAAGTGCCGCGACAGACCTGGCCGCAATTTGCCGCTGTGGTGCAGCGCATGCAGGATCGTCGCCTTCTCCCAGTAGGTCCTTTCGAGTGCAAGCGTTGGCACGGCGGCCACCGCATCGGGCAATTCGTCCGGAAAGTCCTCGGCGACATATGGCAGGATGTCCCGCAGCTCGAATGGCTCGGGATCGCCCCTTGCCCCAAATTCGAGCTTGATTCGCGGCTGTACGTAGCCGGTACGCCCGCCATAAGTGTTGCCATAGTCGAGGCCGTAGCCCGAGGATGCCGGGTAGTTGAACAGGACGGTCTGCCGATCCTTGTCTGCGGGATCCGCCTCGATGCTCCAACCATCACGGGTGCCCAGGGCTTCCGCGATCGCTTGCGCAAGCGTCGGAAGGAGGATCGTTCCAACCCAGTTTTGCGCCGCAGCGCCGAGCGCCTTGCCGCGCCGTTCGCGCTCCTTGCCGCTGATGTCGCTCGCCATCGGCGAAGCGACCTCGCCGAGCAGCGGCGCGGCGCGATTGATGGTGAGATCGATGTCCTCTGAAAATCGCTTGATGATCCCGAATGCTTTCGAGAGCGAGGTCCCGCCCTTGAAGGTCAGGACCTTGGCCAACTCGGGCACGCCCATCAGCCGGCGCAGGGTCCAGCACACCCAGAAGTCCTTCTCGACGATGAGTGACGTGAGATCGCGGCGTGCGGCAGCTTCGGCAAAGAACGCCCGCCGCTCTTCGGCAGGCCGCCGGGCAAATTCATCCATGGTGCGCCGCCCCGATCTTCAGCACGACATCGCCCATCCAACCCGGCATCTGCGCGCGGCCCTTGATCAGCGCCTGCACGTCCTTGTCGTCGAGCCGCGCGGCGAGCTGCGAAATCGCATTCGCATCGATCTTGTCTCGCCCGAGCCCGGCCAGGAACTGGACCACGCCGTTGGCAGCCTCAGAGGCATTGCCCAGCACTGGTGCGCGGCTGTGCTTGAGCGTGACGCTTCGGCCAGCGGCCTGGCGCACGCGGGTTCGTCCTGTCGTTGCATAGCTCGCCCTGGCAGGTACTTGTGTCGACAGTCCAAGCTTGTTGGCCGCTGCTGCTGCCGAGGGCGCGAGCCGGTCGCCGCTTTGCGCCGATACGGCCTGCGCGATCATCTCGGCATCTGGTGTCAGCGCGCCCAGCTTGTCGTGCAGCTGCGGATAGTCGTAGAGGCCGCGCCCGATCCGGCGTATCTCTCCAGCCTGCGCCAGACGCGACAGCGCCATGTCGACCGAGCCGCGTGTGCCGAAGTCGATGAAATGCTTGGGGGTGAATACCCACCCCCGCCCCTTCGCGCGAACGCGCTTCATGATCTTGTCGGCCATGGCGGACATGATTCGTGTACTCCTTCCGTTAGAAACTAACACACATATTTCTAACAAACCATACCACCGCGAAAGGCCCTTCGAAGGCCATCATGATCATGGTCAGCGCATGTCTGTTGATCATCACCACCATCACCATCACCGGCGACGGCTTTCGGAGATGACGACGATCAGCAGGGTGTCAGACATCGCAGGTCCGAAAATAAGGAGCGGCCCCGTCAAGATTGCCGCACTCGGTCCCGCGCGCCTTGCTGGCGCGCTCCTGCGGGTGCGGGGTTTCCTGCATTGGGCCGCCGGCACTCTTGCCTTCGCCTCCGTCGCCGTCCCGCGCCCGTGCGATGCACCGGGCCACAGGGCGACTGACTGGCTCCGACAAGGGATCCGTCATTTGTAGCTGGCTCCGCCGACCACGGCGCAGCCAGCGCGCCCCGCGACAACCCACAGACATCCTTCGGCCACGGCAATCAAGCGGGGCGCAGAGGACATGGCGTTTTGCGGTTAACCCCGAACGCCCAGATGGGGTTCGGGGGCAAAACCGTAATCTCTCTCTCATCTCGGTGGCTGAGCGAAATCAGCATCGCCATAGCATGACG
>JAIEOM010000028.1 GCA_019750455.1 Sphingomonadales bacterium
GCGGCCATTGAGGACGAGGTAGCTCATCTGCTCACCCCCGCCCCACAGCACATCATTGGCTGCCAGCGCGAAGGTGATGGTGATGCGGTCATGCGGCGCATTGGCGGCAAGGGTGAGGCGCGCACCATCGAGCGTGGCGGTCACCCGTGCGCTGCCATCATCGCTGGCGAGCACCGCGCTGCCATCCCGATTCACTTCTGCCCGGCATAGTGGCGATGCTGCCACAGGCGTGTCGGAAAGGCGGAAATTGCCGCGCACCATGGCGACCGAAGGCGCCCCGGAAGCAACGGAAATCGCAGGTGAATCCGGCGCATGGCACAGGATCGTGCGGCCTGCCAGCCGCAACACCACTGCCCCCTCGTCCTGCTCCAGCTGCACCATGCCAGCCCCGCATCTCTCCCCCGGGCAGTCCCTTGTCCCGGTCTGACACCGCTTGACATACCGGGACAGAAAGCGCAACCCGAGCCCCGCAAAGATCGACCGCACGGGCGATGATCTTACCGTTTGCCCGAACAAGTTGACCACGACGCAGGGGAGAGAAACTTCATGTCAGCCACCACCCGAATTGCGCTCAAGACGCTGGCCCTGTCGGCCAGTGCGATGGCGCTTGCCCACACCGCACCGGCCCTCGCGCAGGTCGAAGAAATCATCGTAACCGCCCAGAAGGTCGAGGAAAACGTTCAGGACGTGCCAATCGCGATCACTGCGGTTTCGGGCGACCGGCTGGCGCAGGCGGGTGTCATCAGCCTCGAGAACATCTCGACCGTCGTGCCCTCGGTGACCTTCCGCAAGGGCACCACCAGCGCCAACAGCGCGATCGTGATGCGCGGCGTCGGCACCATCTCCTTCTCGGTTGCGGCGGAGCCGAGTGTGTCCACCGTTGTCGATGGCGTCGTGCTGTCGCGTTCGGGCCAGGCCTTCATGGACCTCGTCGATATCCAGCGCCTTGAAGTGCTGCGCGGTCCGCAGGGCACCCTGTTCGGCCGCAATGCCTCGGCCGGTCTGGTCAACATCGTCTCCAAGGGCGGCACCGACGACTTCGAGGCCGAAGTCAACGCCGACTGGTTCGAGGGCGAGGAATACCGCCTGCGCGCCGCGATTTCCGGCCCGCTCGCCGAAAACCTCACCGCCCGCCTGACCGGCTTCTACGGCACCTTCGATGGCAACATCACCAACATCTTCGGTGGCCGCAACAACACCGTCAACGGTTACGAGCGTTACGGCCTGCGCGGCATCATGGACTATGACGACGGCGTCAACTCGGTCCGCCTGATCGCCGATTACTACAAGGCCGACGATGATTGCTGCGTCGACGTGACCGGCGCCAGCCGCGGCGCGGTGCAGGATGCGCTGCTCGCCCTGCCGGGCGGCGTCGCGCTTGGAGAGAACCAGCGCTTCGTCAACAACGACCTCGTCACCAGCACCGAGGACGAACAGTGGAGCCTGACCGGCGCCGGCGATTTCGAGATCACCGACACCCACACCCTCAGCATCGTTCTGGGCTACCGCAACTGGTTCAACCGCGAGCTGCGCGAGGGCGATTTCCTGCCGCGTGCAATTGTCGGCGCAGGCCAGCTGCACGATGACGGCGTGGTGCGGACCGAGCAGGTTTCGGCCGAAGTCCGCCTCGCCTCGGACCAGACCAAGCCGTTCTTCTATCAGGTCGGCGCCTTCGCCTGGCAGTCGGACAACACGCAGGACTTCACCCGCCGCGGCATCACCTGCAACACCTCGACCCTGCCGGCGCTGCCGGGCGGCGCAGTGCCCTGCAACATCACCGACACCGTCAACACGCTGTTCCCCTTCGCCACCTCGCGTTCGGAAGTGCGATCGGTGAACTATGCGCTGTTCGGTCAGGCGACCTACCAGCTGACCGACCAGCTCGCCCTGACCGGCGGCCTGCGTTACACCTGGGATGACCTTGAATTCCTGCATCGCCGTGCGCCCGCACAGAACGCCACCAACGGCGCACCCGCCGCTGGCCCGGGCACCAACCTCAACCCCGCTGGCGGTCTGCTGGCTGCGGGCGGCAACGGCACCAATGTCAGCCGCGGATCGACCAGCAACGGCAACCTTTCGGGCCGTGCCGCGATCGAGTTCAAGCCGACCGAGGACGTGCTGCTCTACGGGTCCTACACCCGTGGCTACAAGGGCCCGGCCTTCAACGTCTTCTTCAACCACACCGCGCCCAACAACGCCGTGCCGATCGACGAGGAGCTGTCCGACAGCTTCGAAATCGGGGTGAAGTCGCAGTTCCTCGACAACCGCGTGCAGCTGAACGTGGCGGCCTTCACGGTCGAGTATGACGGGTTCCAGGCCAACAACTTCATCGTCGTCAACACTGCGACGATCTCGAACCTGACCAACGCGGGCACGGTGAAGAGCGAAGGCTTCGAAGCGGATCTCGTGGTCAACCCGGTCGATGGCCTCAACCTGCGCGCCAGCGCGGCCTATGCCGATGCCCGGGTGAAGGAGTTCAACCCGAACCCCACCACCAACGCGCCCGACGCGCGCAACGGCACCAAGCTGCCGCTCGCGCCCGAATTCGTCTACACCATCGGCGGTGACTACACCAAGGAACTGGGCGGGGTGACGCTGTACCTCAACACCGATTACCGCCACACCAGCCGCCAGTGGTCGGACCTCGGCCAGCAGGCGTCGACGGTAATCGACCCCTATGGCGTGTGGAACGCCTCGCTCGGCTTCTCGGACCCGGACGACAAGTACCGCGTGACCTTCCACGCCCGCAACATCACGGATGAAAGCTACGTGCTGCTCAACCTTGAAGGCGGACGCCGGCTCCAGATCCCGCGCGATGCCGATCGCTACTTCGGCGTGTCCCTGCGCGTCCGGACGTTCTGATCCGCGTGACAGCCTGAACGAAACAGGGGCCGTCGGAGCGATCCGGCGGCCCTTTTCGTCTCGCGCTTGCCCCTTTCCGCTTTTGCGCCCTAGGAACCCGTGATGGCCGCTGCCGACCACTCCCCCGCCCTGTCCAATCGCCTGCGCTGGTCGCTGTTCACGGTGCTGTGCATCGC
>JAIEOM010000117.1 GCA_019750455.1 Sphingomonadales bacterium
ACCCAGGCGATATCTGCCTTGGGGCTGACCAGCGCGAGGTTCGCCACCGCCGCCATCACCAGCACGCCTACCAGCAACATCCAGGAAACGCGCTGCCCCAGGCGGCCGAGCAACGGCAGGCGCACCCCGTCGATCACCCAGGCCCAGAGGAACTTGAGGTTGTAGGCGAGGAACACCAGCGTGAAGGCAGTCACGGTCTTCTTGTCGATCCCGTCCTGGGCCAGCCGGCTCGTCAGGGTCGCGCCGATCAGCGCATAGGGAAAGCCTGATGAGACACCGAGAAAGAAGGCGGCGAGCGACTCCTTCTCCAGATAGGGCTTCAATGCGCTTACCCAGTCGCGCTGCGGGGCAGCCCCGATCTCGCTCATGCGCTCTCGTCCTTTTGATTGATCCCGAATTCTGCCACACTACGCAGGGACGAGAGGATGAGAAAAGAGCGATGAACGCGCCCACAACAGATTTGCCCAGATTGTCGCCCACCCCCGGTCAGCTCGCACTGGCAGAGGCGATCCGTGGCGGGGTGGGAAAGCAGGCGGGCGGGGTCCAGACGGTCCCGGCCAGCAACTATACCTGCCCCGATCACTTCGCGCGCGAAAAGGCTGCGCTGTTTGATCGCCTGCCGCAGGTCATCTGCCCTTCCGCGTTGTTGCCCGAGCCCGGCATGGCCGTGCCGCATGATGCCACCGGCCGCCCGCTGCTTGTCACCCGCGACAACGAAGGGCGTGCCCATGTTTTCATCAACGTCTGCCGCCACCGCGGAACGCGGCTGGTCGAGGGGAGCGGGGCGGTCTGCGCCAAGCGGCTTGTTTGCCCCTATCATGCCTGGACCTACCGGCTCGACGGCGGATTGCTCGCCCTGCCCCGGCCCGAAACCTTCCCGGGGCTCGACAAGGCGGATTACGGTCTGGTCGAACTGCCCACAATCGAGGCAGGCGGCCTGATCTGGTTCGCGCCTGTTGCCGGTGCCGATTTCGCCCATGCCCAGGAATTGGGCAGGGACATGGATTCCTTCGGATTGCGTTCGTCCCACCTGTTCCGGCGCAAGCTGCACACGGTGAAGGGCAACTGGAAGCTGATCATGGATGCCTTCCTTGAAAGCTACCATGTGACCCGGCTGCACGCCTCCACCATCGGCCCGTTTTTCAAGGACGGGATCACCGCGGGCGACCAGATCGGCCCGCACCAGCGCTCCGCTGTCGGGCGGCTAGAGGAAATGGAAAGCATCGACCTCACCGACATGGCGGCCCTGCGCCGGGTGGTGACCTTCGCCTACCAGCTGCTCCCCGCCACGATCATCGTGCCCAGCCCCGATTACGTGAACGTGATGGTGCTCATGCCGCAGGCAGCGGACCTGACGCTGGTCGAGGACTTCATGCTCATTCCCGAGGCACCGGCCAGCGAAAAGGCGCTGGCGCATTGGGAGAAGAGCTGGAACCTGCTCGATGGCGGGGTTTTCGCCTCGGAAGATTTCCGCGCGGCGGAGCTTGGCCAGCAGGGGCTTTCGTCGGGCGTTGTCGATCACATCACGCTCGGCACGCTGGAGGGCGGCATCGCGCGGTTCGACCAGATTGTCGGCGAGGCGCTGCGGAGCGCCAACTGAAGGTCGCATTCCGCCGCGAAATGCTATAGGCGCGCGGCCATGCCCACCCAGCCCCCCCGCTCCGAAGGTCGCCCCGAAGGCGATCGCATTGCCAAGCTGCTCGCGCGTGCAGGTGTCGCCAGCCGGCGCGAGATCGAGCGGATGATCGCCGAGGGGCGCGTGGCGCTCGATGGCAAGGTGCTGGAAACCCCGGCAACGATCCTGAAGAGCCTTCGCGGCGTGACGGTGGACGGCAGGCCTGTCACCGCTGCCGAGGCGACGCGGCTGTTCGCCTTCCACAAGCCCACCGGCCTCATCACCGCCGAACGCGATCCGGCCGGGCGGCCGACGATCTACACCGCCCTGCGCAATGCCCTGCCCAAGGACGCGGGCCGAGTCATGCCGGTCGGCCGCCTCGACCTCAACACGGAAGGCCTGCTGCTGCTGACCAATGATGGCGAGGTGAAGCGCAAGCTTGAACTCCCCGCCAGCAAGATCCCGCGCACCTACCGTGCCCGCGCTTTCGGGGTGGTATCGCAGGAGCAGCTCGAAGACCTGATCGAAGGCGTGGAAATTGACGGGATGCGTTACGGTTCGATCGATGCGAACCTCGAACGTTCCTCCGGCCGCAATCTGTGGATCGAGATGACCATTACCGAAGGCAAGAACCGCGAAGTGCGCCGTGTGCTCGAACATCTCGGCCTTCAGGTGAACCGCCTGATCCGGGTCGGTTACGGGCCCTTCAACCTTGGTGATCTGCCGCGCGGGCAGGCGGTGGAGTTGAAGGGCAAGCCGGTTGACCGCTTCCTCGGCGAGATCGCCAAGGGCTCCGGCAAATGAGGATCATCGCGGGCGAATGGCGCGGGCGCAAACTGGCTGCCCCCAAGGGTGAGGCCACAAGGCCGACCGCCGATCGCGCGCGCGAAACCCTCTTTGCAATGCTCACCAGCCGGTTGGGCGATTTCGAGGGATTGCAGGTCGCCGACCTGTTCGCTGGATCGGGCGCGCTCGGACTGGAGGCCCTGTCGCGCGGCGCGGCGGGATGCCTGTTTGTTGAGCAGGATCGCGCGGCGGTGGACGTGATCCGCGCCAATATCGCCACCCTCGGTGCTGCTGGCAAAGCGCGGGTCGAGGCGGGATCGGTGATGCAATTGCGGGCAGCGACCAAGCCGCTCGATCTGATCCTCGCCGATCCGCCCTATCAATCAGGCGCGGGCGAGGTGGCATTGGACCGCCTGCTCAGGCTTGGCTGGATCGGGCCGGAAACATGGATCGCGCTGGAAACCGCCTTTAACGAGGACATCGCGATCAAGGGGCTTGTGCACGATGCCGAACGCAAGGTCGGCAAGGGGAAGCTCCACCTCTTGCGGCTGGATACTTCCCCCGACCTTGCGCCCGAGGGTTAGCGCAATCAGCTCTGGAGCGGCTTCACCCGCGCTTCGATCTGCGCCCAGACGGATTCGCGCTGCTCTTCCGGCATCTGGCTGAGCGTCACCTTGTCGTT
>JAIEOM010000045.1 GCA_019750455.1 Sphingomonadales bacterium
CTGGTCGCGCTGTTTGACGAGAACTTCTACGCCGATGTCACCGCGCCGCTGCTGTCCGAGCGGATGAAGAAGCGCATCCTGCGCCAGCCGCCCGATAGCGGCGCGCTGCGCAACGCGATGAAGATGGCGCACGGGCATCTCGACTATCTCGACTGGCTGATCGACAATCGGCCTTGGGTGGCGGGATCGACGATGAGTCTTGCCGATCTGGCAGCGGCGGCGCAGATCTCGGTTGCGGATTACCTCGGCGGGATCGACTGGAGCGGGCACGAGCAGTCGCGCGGATGGTATGCGGTGTTCAAGAGCCGGCCGAGCTTCCGCCCGCTACTCACCGAGCGCATGGACGTGATCAAGCCGCCCGCGCATTACGCCTTGTTGGATGGCTAGGTAACGGGACAGCGTTTTTGAAGGCCGCACGCCCTCCGGCGTGCGGTATCCTCGCTCACACGCCCTTCGGACGCGTCGCTGCGGGCGCGCGTTCGCGCTTGCGGATTGCCTGTGGCAATCCGATATCAGCGTTAACAGGAGAGCTGATTATATGACCGACGACCCCCGCAGCCTGACTGACGCCGAATGGCGGGAGCGTCTCACTCCGATGCAGTATCACATCCTGCGGGAGGCGGGCACGGAACGCGCCTTCACCGGCGAGTACGACAAGTTCTATGACGAGGGCGAATATCACTGCGCCGCGTGCGGCACGCAGCTGTTCTATTCGACCGCCAAGTACAATTCGGGCTGCGGCTGGCCCGCTTTCACCCGCCCCTCGACCGACGAGGTGATCGAGGAACACCGCGATGTCTCCTACGGGATGATCCGCACCGAAGTGCGCTGCGGCAAGTGCGGCGGGCATCTCGGTCATGTCTTCCCTGATGGCCCGCCCGAACAGGGCGGCTTGCGCTATTGCATCAACTCCGCGGCGCTGGTTTTCACCCCGGCGGAAAGCTGAGCCGCCCGCCCTTCGCGCCCGCGCCGGGGGAGAGGCGCGTAAAGCCGGGTTCATTCCCGGTTACAACTTGCCTATGCAGGGGGCCGCTTCACGCTTCTGGGACGGAGCGGCATCAGATGGGCACAGGCCATGTCGAAAAGGGGTGAGCAGTTGCAGAACAAGGGCGCGCGCGGACAGCGCCGCGCAGCAGCGGAGCGTTCCGATGCTGCATCCTCCCGCGCGCCGAAAGCTGGAGGTGGTGCCGGCGGCCCGCCCCCGCGCTGGCGGGTGTGGCTGAAGCGGGCGTTGGTGTGGGGCGGCGCGCTGGCGGCGCTTGGCCTCGTGTTCCTCGCCTTCGCGGTCGGCTTCGCCGCATCCTCGCTCCCCGACTACGCGACCCTCAAGGCGACCCAGCCGGGCCAGACCATCGTGGTGCGCGCGCGCGACGGGCGCGAACTGGTCGAGATCGGGCCGAGCTTCGGCGAATGGCTCGCCTATGACAACATCCCCACCACCATGACCGACGCGATGGTCGCGGTGGAGGACAAGCGGTTCCGGTCGCACTGGGGCGTCGATCCGGTGCGCCTGACCGGTGCGGTGGTGGAGTGGGTCACGGGATCGCGGTCGCGGATCGGCGGGACCTCGACGATCACCCAGCAGCTGGCGCGCAACCTGTTCCTCAACAACAACCGCACCCCCGACCGCAAGGCGCGCGAGGCGGTGCTGGCCCTGGCTCTTGAATGGAAATTCTCCAAGGAGCAGATCCTCGAGCTGTACCTCAACAAGGTCTATTTCGGCGGCGGCGCCTACGGGATCGACAGTGCCAGCCGGAAGTTCTTCAGCCACCCTGCGACCGAGCTTTCGGTGGGCGAGGCGGCGATCATCGCCGGCCTGGTGAAGGCGCCCAGCCAGTATTCGCCCACTGCCGATGTTCAGGCGGCGGTGGACCGCGCCAAGGTGGTGCTCGGTCTGATGCGGGAACAGGGCTACATCACCCCCGATCAGGCCCAGGTCGATGTCAGTGCGGTGCAATTGAAGCAGGACGCCGGGCAGAACTCGGTGCGCTATTTCACCGATTGGGTGCTGCCGCAGCTCGATATCATCCTGCCCGAAACCTACGAGCCGATCGAGGTGTGGACGACGCTCGATATCGGCATGCAGCGCGCCGCGACCGCCGCGATCGAGGCGAACACGCCCAAGGGGGCGCAAGGGGCGCTGGTCAGCCTTGACCGTGACGGGGCGATCCTCGCCATGGTCGGCGGCACGGATTATGTCGCCAGCAACTACAACCGCGCCACTGCCGCGATGCGCCAGCCGGGATCGGCGTGGAAGCTGTTCGTCTATCTCGCCGCGCTCGAGGCGGGCTACGTGCCCGAGGACAAGGTGGTCGACACCCCCGTCACCATCGACGGGTGGAGCCCCAAGAACTCCAACGGCAGGAACGTGGGCGAGACCGACCTGCGCACTGCCTTCGCCTATTCGATCAACACCGTCGCTGCCCAGCTTGGCAATGAAGTCGGCTTTGGCACGGTGGCTTCGATGGCGCGTCGCTTCGGGGTCAATTCCAAGATCGACACCTTCCCCTCGATGGTGCTCGGCTCGTCCGAAATGCGGGTGATCGAGATGACGCAGGCCTTCGCCGGGATCTCTGCCAAGGGCGCGTCGGTGGAGCCTTACGGCATCACCAAGGTAACCGGCGCCAGCGGGGAAGTGCTCTACCGGCGCGAGGAAAGGCGCCAGTCGCCGGCCGTGCCCGATCATGTGGTGAAGGGCATCACCGATCTGCTTCAGGCCGCGGTGCAGACCGGCACAGGGCGGGCGGCGGATATCGGCCGGCCCGTGGCGGGCAAGACCGGCACGACCTCGTCGAACAAGGATGGCTGGTTTATCGGATTTTCCAGCGGTGTCACCACCGGCGTGTGGATGGGGCGTGACGATGCCAAGGCGGTCCCCGGCCTGCAGGGCGGCCGCGCGCCAGCGCAGGCCTTTGCCGCCTACATGCGCTTTGCCGTCAAGGATCGCCCGGTCGAACAGTTCGACGTGACGCTCGAACTGCCCGAATGGCAGCTGGAGCCCGACGAGGAGGCGCTGTTCGGCGCGCCGGAGGATTACTACTACATCGACGAGCAGGGCAACATGGTCGAGCCCGGTAGGCGCGATCCTTCGCAAAGCCCGCTCGGCCCTGA
>JAIEOM010000212.1 GCA_019750455.1 Sphingomonadales bacterium
CCGCTCGGCGGGGCGAGCCGCGAGAACGGCGTTGCGGCGGTTGCGGCGGCGATGGCGGCGATGGGCCTCACCGACATCCGCACCGATGCCGCCAGCGGCACGGTCGAGGGCGTGGCGACGAGCTTCTGGTACGGCTTCAAGGACGATGTCGTCGCCCGCGTGGGTGATACCCAGATCGATTTCCGCTCGGTCAGCCGGGTCGGGATCAGCGATCTTGGCGCCAACACCGCCCGCATCAACGATCTGCGCGCCCGCACCGAAACCCTGCTGGGCACGGCGGCACGCTAATCGCGGAAGGCCGCCACCGCCACCGCGCTGCGCTGGAACAGGGTCAGCACGCATAGCGCCGCGTAGCCATAGGCCAGCGGGGCGAACCATGCGGGCCACAGGCACATGGCGATGAACACCGCGATGGTCTCGGTCCCTTCGGCAAGGCCGGTGGAATAGAAAAAGCTCTTGCGTCCATGCGCTTGCGTTGTGGCACCGCGCTTGCCGGCGATCACTGCGAAGGCGAGGAAGCTTACGCCGGTCAGCACGAAACTCGCCACCAGCACCAGCGCGGGCAGGGTGTTGGCGGCGCTGAGGATACCGAAGCCCACCGGCACGCTGACATAGAAGGCGAAGTCCGCGACGATATCGAAATAGCCGCCAAGGTCCGAAGGCCCCCGCACCCGCGCCACCGCGCCGTCGAGCCCGTCGAGGAGGCGGTTGGCGACGATCAGCGCCAGCCCCCAGCCGATATGCCCGGACGCAATGGCCGCCGCTCCGCCGAGGCCGATCGCAAGGCCGGTAAAGGTCAGGGCGTTGGCGCTCACCCCAGCCCCAGCCAAGGCGCGGCCCACGGCGTTAAGGGGCGGATCGATCAGCGGGCGGACTTTGGCGTCTAGCACCGGCGCACCCTCACCACGTCACCAGCCCGATCCATGCGCCGGTCATCGCGCTGGCGAGGTTGCCGCTGATCCAGCTCTTCATGCCCAGCCCCGCCGCCTCGGCGCGGCGTTCGGGGCACAGGGTGCCGATGGTCGAGACCAGCAGGCCGACGCTCGGGAGGTTGGCGACCCCACACAGCGCATAGGTGACGATCAGCAAGGCGCGCGGCCCGAGCGTGCCAGCGGGAAGCGCGGCGAGTTCGAGATAGGCGACATATTCGTTGAGCACCGCCTTGGTACCCATCAATCCGCCCGCCGCCTGCGCCTCGGCCCAGGGCACGCCGATCAGCCACATGAAGGGCGCCAGCGCCCAGCCGAGCAGGCGCTTCAGGGTCAGCGGATCGCCATCGACCGTGAGCGCGGTCGCCGCCAGCGCCATGTCGACCAGCGCCACCAGCGCGAAGACGGTGATGATCACCGCGATCACCGCGAGGAACAGTTGCATCCCGTCCATCGTGCCCTTGACCACGGCATCGATGCTGCTTTCGTAGCGCAGGCCCGTCTCCTCCTTCTCCACCTCGGTCGCGGCATCATCGGCGGCAGGCGGCACCATCAGCCGCGCGATCAGCAGCGCGGCAGGCAGGGAGATCAGCGAGGCGCTGATCATGTGGCCGACCGCATCGGGCACCACATTGCGCAAAGTCGTCGCATAGAGGATCAGGATTGCGCCGCTGATGGTCGCCATCGTCAGGGTCATGATCTGGAACAGTTCCGAGCGGCTGACCTTGCCGAAATAGGCGCGAGTCACCAGCGGCGCTTCGACCACACCGAGAAACACGCTCGCCCCGCCGGACAGGCCGACAACCCCGCTCACCCCCAGCGAGCGGCGCAGCAGGAAGCCGAGGCCGTTGACGATCCAGCGCAGCACGCCCCAGTGCCACAGCAGCGCCGACAGGGCGGAAAAGACGATCACGAGCGGCAGGATCTGGAAGGCGATCACCAGCGGCGGCTGCGCGCCGTCTTTCAGAGCGAAGGGCAGCTCCGCCCCGCCGAGATAACCGAACATGTAGCTCGATCCCTTGAGCGTCGCCGCCTCGACCGCGCTGACCGCATCATTGACGAGGCCGACTGCCGCCCACACCATCGGCACGCGCACGATCAGCACCGCCAGCAGGCCCTGCATCACCAGCGCACCCGCGATCCAGCGCCAGCCGGGCAGGCACCTGCGGTTCTCGGAGACAACCCATGCCAGCCCCATCAGCACGGCAATGCCGATGATCCCGCGAAATTGGTCGAACAGTTCCAAGAAGCCCCCCGGGCGCGTGTCAGAAGCCGCCCTTCTTGCCCAAGAGACGGTCGAGCGCCAGCGTGTCGTGATCGCGCAAGCCGATCAGCGCAAGCGATGCGCCCGCCACCGTGAGCGAGGGGAAGAACAGCAGGTTCGCCTGCGCCGGATCGGCAAACAGATACATTCCGAACGGGTCGAGGAAGTGCCGCCAGATCGGCAGCGCCCCGCCGACGAGGATCAGCGCCGACAGCGGGAGCGTGAAGCGCCGCGCCAGTCCCAGCACCGCCAGCGCGCCGACCGCCACTTCGAACGTGGCAAAGGCCATTTGGAGCGTGCCATCGGCCCCGACCCCGCCGTAATACTTGTTGGCAAGGTTGGGCCCCATTCCGTCCTTGAGCAGGCGCACCAGCCCCCACAGCACCAGCAGCATGCCGGTGCCGACCCGCATGATCAGCAGCGCGATTTTCGTCAGCATGGTCGTGTCTCCCTTCCCGGTCAGCCGCGGCGCCAGTCGTGATAGCGTTCGACCCACTTCAGCAGGCCTTCGGGCTTATGCGTCTTCTTCCAGTTGCCGGCGGCGAACTTGTTGGCCTCCACCATGGTGGGATAGGCGTGGATCGTGCCGAGGATCTTGTTGAGGCCCAGCCCGTGCTTCATCGCCAGCACATATTCGGCCAGCAATTCGCCGGCATGCGCCCCCACGATGGTCGCGCCCAGCACCGTGTCCTTGCCGCCCGCGGGGGTGAGCACCTTGACGAAGCCCCGCGTCTCGCTCTCGGCAATCGCGCGGTCGAGATCGTCGAGATCGTAGCGGGTGACTTCCACCGCGATGCCCTGTTCGGCCGCCTCGCGCTCGTTGAGGCCGACGCGGGCGACCTCGGGGTCGAGGAAGGTGACCGCCGGGATGACGCGGTAATCGGCCTTGAACTTGCGGAAGGTGCCGAACAGCGCGTTGACGCTGGCGTACCA
>JAIEOM010000159.1 GCA_019750455.1 Sphingomonadales bacterium
ACGATGGCGAGCCAATCGTCGTTGATCTCGACCACGCGTTCGCCTGCGGCTTCGCGCGCGGCCACGTCTTGCAGCAGCGGGCGGCCATGGTCTGCAAGGTGGGCGCGCTGGCGTTGATCCTCGATGGCGATTTCCTGCGGCAGATGCGCGGTCGCCCAGATTTGCCCGTGGGGGTGGGGGTTGGAACACCCCATCATCGCGCCCTTGTTCTCGAACACCTGCACGCTTGCAAAGCGCTGGCCCAGTTCGGCGGTCTGGCCCGCCCATGTGTCGATCACCGCGCGGATCTGCTCCGGGGTCAGCAGGGGCAGCGACTTGCCGTGATCGGGCGAGAAGCAGATCACCCGGCACACCCCCGCCGAAGCCTCGGCCCGGAAGATCGGGTCGTCCGAGACGCCGCCGCCCGCCTCCTCCGCCAGCGCCGGGAAGTCATTGTCGAAGACGTAGACGCCGTCATAGGCCGGGTTCGCCTCGCCGCCGACGCGCGGGTTGCCGGGGCACAGGTAACACGCCGGATCATAGGACGGCGGCGGCGGATCGGGCGGCGAGACCTCGCCCTGCCATGGCCGTCCCATGCGCTGGGGGGAGACCTGCACCCACCCGCCGGTCAACGGATTGAAGCGCCGGTGCGGTCGTGCCGGGTCGAGGGTCATGCGAAGATCTCTTTCTCCTCCTCGGGCCGCACGGCCAACTCCGCGAACACCTTGCGCGGGGCGAACTGCGCCCGCCCGCCCAGCGCAAAGCGGTTGAAGGCCAGCGCCGCGATTACGCTGGTCGCCAGCGTCACCACCATGAAATCGATATAGTGGAGGCCGACCGCCGCCCCCGCCTCGGGGATGAAGGTGAAGGCCGCATAGAGCGCAAAGCCCCACACCACCCCGACAATCGCGGCGCGGCTTCCGACGCCCGTAAACAGCAGGCCGACGATGAAGGCCGACAGGATCGGCATGGAGGAAAGGCCGTTCAACTGCTGGAGCAGGTTGATGATGCTCTCGGCATCGGCATAGACCGGCACCAGCGCGACCGAGCTGGCCGTGAGCAGCGCGGTAACGATGCTCGACAAGCGCCAGTGATTGGCGACGGGCGCGACGAACTTTTCATGGAAATCGACCGCATAGAGGCCCACTGCCGCGTTCATCACCGCCGCGATATGCGCAATCACTGCGGCGGCGACAGCGGCGGCGAACACGCCCGACAGCCACGGCGGCAGCACCGCGCCCACAAGCCGCCCGTAAGCCTCGTCATCAATGTCGCCGAACAGCTGGTAGGCGACCACGCCGGGGATCACCACGATCGCCGGAATGATCAGGATGCGCACGGCAGCGGCGGCCAGCACGCCCTTCTGCGCCTCCTTCACCGAAGGCGCGGCCATGGCCTTCTGGGTGATCGGCTGGTTGGTCGACCAGTAGAAGATCTGGATGAAGATCATGCCGGTGAACAGGGTGTGGAACGGGATCGGGCTGTCGGCGGCACCCACCATGGTCAGCCGCTCGGCCGGAACGCCGCGGGCAATGTCCCAATCGACTGCGTTCAGGGCCAGAACCACGATCAGCACCGCGATGGCGAGCACGCCGATGCCGGAATAGGTCTCCATCACCGCCACCGCGCGCAGCCCGCCGCTCATGGTATAGGCCGCCGCAACCACACCGAGGAAGCCCGCCAGCACCAGCAGCGGCAGATCGATCCCCGAGGTCTTGAGGAACAGCGCCCCCGAATAGAGCCCGGCGGGCAGGTAGATGAGGATCATGCCGAACAGGAACAGCGCCGAAACCAGCGTCCGGATGCCGCCTCCGCCGTATCGCTGTTCGAGAAGCTCGGTCACGGTGGTGACCTTCGCGCGGTAGTAGATCGGCACAAACACATAGGCGAGGATCAGCAGGCCCACAAAGCCGCTGATCTCCCACCACGCCAGCAGCAGCATCTGGTTGCCGTTCATCCCCACCAGCTGCTCGGTCGAGAGGTTGGTGAGGGTGATCGCGCCCGCGACGAACAGCCAGGAAAGCTTGCCCCCGGCGAGGTAGACGTCCTTTTTCGATCCGTCATGCCGCTCGCGCCGCAGGGTGAGCCACGTGGCCAGGGCGATGGCGACCGTCAGGCCAAGGCAGACCGCGATCTGGGTCAGGCTCTCGCCCGGCATGCTATCGGTCATTGTGTGCTTTCCCCTCTCGTTGCGCGCGGTTACAGCGCATTGGCGGGTGCCGGACAAGCCCGCGTGCGCCGGTCATCACCGATACGGAAGACGGGAGAGGGGTTCGGGTGGAATTCGTCAGGTTGGACGGCGCGGCGGTGACGCTGGTCTTCGCGCTCGAAGCGGGCGGCACGGCGGACTGCGTCTACTTTGGCGCGGCGCTGCCACAGGGCGAGGATCTTGCGATGATCGCCGCCGCCACCGCGCGCGGGCGGCACGAGAGCCAGCCCGATGTGCCACCGGCTCCGGGCCTGCTGCCGGAACGCAAGGCCGGATGGGGCGGGACGCCCGCGATGCGGCTCATCGATTGCGAGAACCCGCCGGCGGGCGAGCGGGCAACGGATTTCCGCGTGCGCCAATGGGATGCCAGCGAGGGCGAGCTCTGGATCGATTGGGAAGACGAGCGGCTCGGGATCGCGATCAACCTGTGGTGGCGCATAAGGTCGGGCGATGTGGTCTGCGTGACCTGCGATATCGTCAATGGGGGCAAGAACAACTTCAGACTCGCTGATCAGCCCGCGCTGGTGCTGCCGATACCCCGCCGCTTCACCGGTCTGACGAGTTACGCTGGCCGCTGGGCAGGCGAGATGCGCGAGACCTGTCAGCCGGTCGCCCCCAATGGCTTTGCGCGCACATCGGCGGCGGGCAAGCCGGGCTTTGGCGGCGGCAACTGGCTGGTGCTGGATGACCCCGCAACCGGAGAGGTGCTGGGCACGCATCTGGCGTGGAGCGGCGATTACAGCACCCGGATCGATTGCGACACGCAAGGGCAATACGATGGCCGCGCGGTGTTGCAGATGGCGCTTGGCGGGGGCGCAAACGGGATCAGCCTGCTCGCGGGAACCGATCTTGCCGGAGCCGAAGCCGTGCTCGCCCTCGCGCCCGATCGCAGCGCGCTGGCGCAGGCCTTTCATACCTATTTGCGCTCCGAAGTCCTGCCGTCCCGCGCCGCATGGGGCCCGCGCAAGG
>JAIEOM010000190.1 GCA_019750455.1 Sphingomonadales bacterium
CCGATCTGCACGAGGTATTCGAGACAAGCGCTTTCCTCGACACCTTCGGCCACGACCTTCAGCCCCAGTTCGTGCGCCAATTGCACTGTCGACCGCACCAGCATGGCATCGCCCCTGTCGACATGCGCCTGGGCCACGAACATGCGATCGATCTTCAGCTCCGCAAGCGGCAGAAGCTTGAGGTAGTTTAGTGCCGATTGGCCGGTGCCATAATCGTCCATCGAAATGCGGATACCGGCAGCGCGGAAGCGTTCAAGCGCGGCGATAGCGACATCGGCATCTTCGAAATGGGCGCTTTCGGTGACCTCGAATGTGACCTGTTCCGCACCGAGCCCGAAACGCTCGACGAGGGCGAGCGCGCGCGCTTCGAAGCTTTCCGATGCAAGCACCGCTGCCGAGATGTTGACCGCGATTCCGATCCGCAGCCCGCGCTCCTGCCAGATCGTGGCATCCGCGAGCGACTGCGCGAGCACCGCCAGCGTCAGATCATCAAGCCGCCCGCGTTCTTCGAATAGCGGGATGAAACAATCGGGCGGCAGCAGACCGCGTTCCGGATGGTTCCAGCGGACCAATGCTTCGACCGCGTCAATGCGGCGCGTCTGGAGGTTGAGCTTGGGCTGGTAGTAGACGGCGATGCTGCGGTTCTTCAGCGCATCGTCAAGCTCGCCAAGCAGCGACAGCTCGCGGCTGATGGCCTCGCCAGCCTCGGTGGTATGGAGCCGCCAGAACTTGCCCGAACGCCGCGCCTGGCTCGCCGCGTGCGCCGCGTGGCTGGCGGGATCGGAAGTTGCGGCGTCTGCCACCCCGAAGGTGAGCGAAACACCAAGCCTGCGCCCGCCCACTTCGAAGGGACTGCGCATCAGCGCACGAAGGCCGGCGAGCTGGGCTTCGACCTCGTCGATCGGCAGCGGCGAAAGCCACACCAGCGTCCGATCCTCGCTGCGATAGACCATGCCTGCCCCGCTCGCTCCCCGCAGACGGTCGGCAATGCGGGCCAACAACGCCCCGAGCCCCTGGCTCTCGGTCGCGAGTTTGAGCGCGTCGAAATCGTCGATCTGCGCGGCAATGACGAAGCGGTCACTGCCGCCCGCCCCGCGTGCTTCGAGCGCTCGGCGGTTGGGCAAGCCGCTTTCCGGATCGACGCGGCGCGCAAGCTCGGCAAGGCGGCGGCTGAGTACCACGTGGCGCAGCACGCCCGCGCCCAGCACCAGTGTCAGCGCTGGCGAGACATCGAACCAGTAACCGCCGGCAATTCGCGCGGACAACCACCCAGCAAGGAGAAGCGCCATGATCCCGCCCGTGCGGAGCATCACAGTGCGGCGGCCTGTCGCGGTAAGCACGAAGACCAGCGCCAACCCGCTCGCCAGAAGCAGCGGCAGTTTCCATGACCCGTATACCGGAACGCCGCCCTGCAACGTCTCGGCAGCAAGCGCGTGGATGAGAACGCCGGGGATCACGCCATGGGATGGCACCGCGTAGCGATCGAAAAGCTCAACAGCGGTCGCGCCGATGATGACGTCCTTGCCCTTGAGGCTGTCTTTGGGGAACAGGCCGCGTTCGACAGCAATGAAGCTATGGCTCGGGATGCTGGCGGGCTCGATAGCGAAGTCGATCGGGAAATCCGTCTCGGCCGTGCCGTTCACGCCCACCACGGTCGCTGCCAGCGATGGGCGCGCCGTGCCGCCGGTTACCGTGCCGGTCAGCATCCGGCGGACGTAGCCGTCCTTGTCGGGCACCACCGAAACCGACGCCAGTTGCGCATTCTCGCGAAGGATGGGGATAGGTAGCGAATCGAGCCTGCGGGTCTCGCCAAAGGCTGCAGCCTGCTTGAAGGTTGCCAGAGCAACCGGCGCACGGGCGGACGCGATGGCAGAGGCCAGAGCCTTATCACCCGCCTCCTCCCCGCTGCTGGAGAAGTCGACGTCGAAGCTGATCGAGCGCACACCTGCGGCATCAAGCTGTTTTATGACCGCGGCATAGCGTTCGCGGGGCCAAGGCCAGCGACGGATCGCAGCCATGCTGGCGGCGTCCATCTCGACCACATGGACCTGCCCGCTCGCCTCACGACTGAGTACGGAGAAGGTGAACTCGCCGAGACGATTTTCGGCAGCACGGAAGGCACCCGTTAGAGCGCCTATCGATACCAGCAGCGCCAAGGCGCCGATCATGGCAACGCTCGCACGCCAATCGTCTGCCCGGAGCGCGGGCGCGATACGATCAAGAGCTTTGCGCGTGAGCCTCATGCCAGAGCTGCAGGGCGGTTCACAGCGGCACGACGGTCAGGTCAGGACGAACATCGGCGCGGCCACGGCCGCCGCCACCGCCGCCGCCGCCGTTACCGTTGCCATTGCCGCCGTCGCCATTGCCGGAACCGCCCGCACCGCCGCCGTTCCCGCCGCCGTTCCCGTTCCCGTTGCCGTTGCCGTTGCCGTTACCAGCACCACCATTGCCGTTGCCGCCGTCGCCATTGCCGGAGCCACCCGCGCCCCCGCCGTTACCATTGCCGCCGCCGTTACCGTTCCCGTTGCCGTTCCCGTTGCCGTTCCCGTTGCCGTTCCCGTTGCCGTTACCGTTACCACTGCCGCCGTCGCCGTTGCCGGAGCCGGAGCCGGAGCCGCCCGCACCGCCGCCGGCGCCATTGCCACCGCTGCCTGCGCCGCCGCTTCCGCCAGCGCCTGCACCCGCGCCGCCGCCCGCGCCGCCGGCACCATTGTCAGCGCCGCCCGAACCGTTGCCGCCGTTGCCTGCGCTGCCTGAACCCGAACCTGCCGCACCGCCGTTGCTGCACGTTCCGCTAGCGCAGACCAGACCGTCATCGGACCGGCCACCCGAGTTGCCGACCGGCGCCGCGTTACCCCGGCCGGTGTTGTCGGAGACCACTACCGCCGCAAGCACGGCCACTTCGCCGCTGACGAAGCCATTGGACACCGCGCCAAGATCCTGCGGGGAGCTAACGATTGCATTCTCGATACGTGCCGAGCCGCCTTGTCCCTGCGAGACCCCATAAGACTGCGCCGCGGGAGCGGCAGCGGGCGCCGCAGCCCCGCCAGCAGCACCACGCGCGGGCGAATCCAGAACGCGCCGTCCCTCACCCTCGACGACCATGCGCAGCGGGTCGGCGGCGGCGATCATTGCCACCGCGCCGGGACGGATCAGTTCGCTA
>JAIEOM010000218.1 GCA_019750455.1 Sphingomonadales bacterium
GGGTTGCGAGAGGTCACGACATGCTCCTGTTGCGTGCCGGCAGTGTGCCGGTTCGCAGCAGGAAACGGGGCAAGGCGCGGGCTTATTCCCTTGCCGCGATTGAAAAAATTTTTTGCGGGCGAAGGGAATAAGCCGCGTCGGTCGCCCGTTTGCACAGGTCAACCCTGCAACAGGAGTGAAGCCATGTGCCAAACATATTCCCCCGGCTCCTTTGGCGACTTGGCCCCCGATACAGCCCGCGACAAATCGCGCCCGACCGCACGAAGGCGGTTGCTGCGGGGGCTGGCTCTGGGTGCGCTGGTAGCTGCCGACCTGTGGTTGGCGATGCGGTTGGCGCATGCGATCGGCGCGGTTCTGGCGCAGCCCGATGCGCCGCTGATCCTCGCGCTCGCTGCCATCGGACACGCGCTGGAAGCGGGCGCGGCCATGCTGCTTACATGGATGCTGATCGAGGACCACACCGGCATCGCGCGCGATTTTTCGTGATCGGTGGCACAAAACTTAAACCAGGTGATTGTATAACAGTTCGCCGACCATCGGCCCCTTCTTGAAGGTTTGAAGATGAAGACAAATGCAATGCTCCGCAGCATCGGTGCTGCGGCCATGTTCAGTGCGGCGACCGGCGGTGCCACTGCTGCGCAGGCGCAAGATCAGGAAGACGCGGGAAGCAAGGCTTTGCCGCGGCTTGAAGTGCAGTGGGAAGGCATCGACATCCGGCTGACCGGCGGTGCCGCAGCCCAGGGCGCAGTATTCGACGACGATGACCCGGCCACGGATTCTCCCGACGCCAAGGTCGATCTGTTTGCGCGCCTCAATGCGCAGTGGACCTCGCCCGGCGGGATCATCATCGGCTTCAACGCCGAACAGAACAGCCGGCGGCGCGCCTCCGAAGTGCTCGAAGCGGGCGAAATCTACGGCTTTGTCGCCAGCGATTACGGGCGGGTCGAAGTCGGCTTGCAGGATGGTCCGGCCGATACGCTCGCCTTCGCCGCCCCGCTGGTGGCGCTGGGGCAGGTGCGCGGCGAATTCTCGCGCTATGCCGGCACGCAGGCGCTGTTGCGCGCACTGGACACGCAGGATGCCTTCAAGGTGATCTACCTCTCCCCGCCGGTCGGCGGTCTGCGCGGAGGCGTGTCCTATTCACCCAAGGTGCGCCGCAACGCGGTTGCCGTGGATTCGCGCGACCGGATCGATGTCAACGATGCCTTCGAGTTCGGCCTGCAATACCAGCAGCCGGTGGGCGACTGGATCCTCGGCGCGAGCGGTGGCTATGCCACGGGCCAAGCCGATCCGGTCACCACCCGCGCGGACCTCAACAGCTGGAGCGTCGGCGCCGAAGCCCGGCGCGGACCCTTGCGGATCGGCGCGGCCTATGTGGATCGCGGCGATTCCAACCGGCTCGACCGCGGCTTCGACCAGTGGGAAGTGAACGGCGGCGTCGGCTGGGTCACCCCCGGCTGGGGCGTTGCGGGCAGCGTTGCGCTGACCCGGGCCACGGGCCGCGAAAACCGGCTGATCGGGGTCGGCGGCTACTACCAGCTGCACCCCAACATCCAGATCCGCGCCGACGTGGTCTCGTTCCGCGAGGAGCGCTTCCTGATCGGCACCGACAGCGGCATTGCCAGCGTGGTCGAGGTGCTGTTCACCATCTGACGCGGCACCGGCGCGTTACGCAAAATGCCCGGGCGGTCAGGCGACCGCCCGGGCATTTTCATGTGCCGGCTCTTCGCGTTACTTCTTTCCGAGCTCGGCCAGCTCGTCGGCACCGATCAGGGGATCGCTGTCGATCATCGCATCGACCGCGGCGACCACCGCAGGGGCCGCATCGCCGCCGGCAAGCTTCATCTCGCCCGCCGGAGCCGCGCGTCGGCCATAGGCTTCTATCTGCCAGCCATCGCCGTTTGCGCCAGCACAGGCGAGCGCATCGCTCGTCGCTCCGCCCGCGCCATCGATCATGAACTGGCGGCAAAGCTGACCATCGGCGTTGCGGAAGGTCAGCACCACCTCGCCCTCACCCAGCGCGGCCAGATCGGTCCTCTGTCCGCTCGGCGCGCGATCGAGCATCGCGGTGAGATCGGCGCTGGCGAGCACCAGGCCATCTGCCTGAGGGCCGCCTGATCCGCCTTTCAGCAGCGGTCCGCCGATCATCACGCCCAGCACCAGACTGGCTGCCATCGCGCCGAACTGCGGCCAGCGCCAGTTGCTGCGGCCAGTGTCATTGGCGGGAACCGGCAGCACCGGCGTCTTGGCGGCGCGCGCGGCGGCGAGATCGATCACGTCCGCCTCGCGCGGGGCGATTGCGGCGGTCAGGCGCTCCGGCACGGGCGCATCCAGCAGCGGGGCAAAGGCATCGCGCACCAGCGGCGCGAGATCGTCCCCCGCTGCCAGCGCCTCGGCACGCTGCGCCAACGCCGGATCGGCATTGATCGCCGCCTCGATCGCATCGATCAGCGCCTCGTCGGCAAGGCTGCCGTCCATGAAGGCGGCCAGCTGCGCGTCGGTGAAGGATGCGCTCATTGCACGGCCCCTTCGGCAGTCATCCGCTTGGCAAGCGCGGCCTTGGCCCGCGAAAGCCGGCTCATCACCGTGCCGATCGGCAGGCCCAGCATGTCGGCGGCCTCGCGGTAGCTCAGCTCCTCGAGCATCACCAGCGCTACCACATCGCGCTGTTCGGGGGGCAGGCTGTCCACCGCGGCACGCACCATCCGCGCCTCGGCACTCGCCTCCACAACAGTCACGCCATCCTCGCCGGCCAGATCGAGCATCTCGCCTATGTCGTCATGGCCCATCCGGTTGTGCGCGCGGCGCCGGTCATCGACCCAATGGTTGCGGGCGATCCGGAAGACCCAGGCGTCAAGCCGGGTGCCGGGTTGATATTGATCCAGGTTCACCATTGCTTTCTCCAGGCTCGCCTGCACGACATCATCGGCATCGGCGATCGACCCCGTCAGCACCCGGGCAAAACGGCGCAAGCGCGGGATCAGCGGGATCAGCGCCTGCCTTGTCGTTTCGTCCGGGTTCATCGGGCGGTTCATGGGCTCAACGGTTCAGGAGGTGGCAATATTCCGCCCATAGACAGAACGGTGGAATAAAAGAACAGCCAGATTCGTATCTTGCGGGGTAAGGAACGAAATCTGCCCTGACGTCTTTTCGTCAGAGGCATTGGGGGCCATCGATGCATCTGCGCATTCTCTTCGCATA
>JAIEOM010000242.1 GCA_019750455.1 Sphingomonadales bacterium
GTGATGCGCACCGCCTTGGAAGCCTGCCACCGCGGCTGGGGCACCTCGATCATCATCGGCGTGGCCGAAGCGGGCAAGGAAATCGCCACCCGCCCGTTCCAGCTGGTGACGGGCCGCAATTGGCGCGGCACGGCCTTCGGCGGGGCCAAGGGCCGCACCGACGTCCCCAAGATCGTCGACATGTACATGACCGGCAAGATCGAGATCGACCCGATGATCACCCACGTCATGGGCCTCGAAGAGATCAACACCGCCTTCGATCTGATGCACGAAGGCAAGTCGATCCGTTCGGTCGTGGTGTTCTAGGGCGCCGCAAGCCCCTCTTAGCAAATTCCTGAATGTCTGACCGTTTCCGCCCTTTCGGCGGAATATGGGCCGTGGTTAACCGGGTGGTTACGCGGCCAGCCTATGGCGGCTTGTGGCGCTCCGCCGAAAGCAGGTCCGGGAATGTACGAAACGAGGATTGCAGCCGACCACCTGACGGTCGTGGCGACTTCGGGCCTCGCGCCCGAGATCGACACGCTGGCGGCGTGCAACCTGTCCGGGCACGGCTTTCTGCGCCGGAGCTGGTATGCCGCGGGCAGCAACCCGGCGCGCGCACGCACGCTGATCCTGCGCAATCCTTCGGGCGCGCCGCTTGCCGCGATCCCGACGGTGCCCTTCGGACCCGCCATAGCCGGTGCGCGCAAGGTGCCGGGCCCCTACTGGCCGCTGCGCGCTCCGTTGATTTCTCCCGATTGTTCGGCATTCGAACTGGCACAGGCCCTCGGCCACCCCGCCGCCGCACAGCTCGGCTCCGTCTGGCGGGTTGGCCCGGCGCGGGCGGGCGATCCGTCCACAGAGCGCCTCGTCGCCGCCGCGCAGCTCGCGGGCTGGACGGTGCTGCGCCGCCCGGCGGGCACGAGCTGGGTGATCGATTGCACCGGCGGCGAATGGCCGCGCGCCTCCACCGCCAAACGCCTCGCCCGGATCGAACGCCGTCTCGCGCAGGTCGGCACCGTCGGCTGGCGCCATGTGCGCGGCGGCGCGTGGAGCGATGCCGTGCTCGATGAACTCGGCGCGGTCGAGGCTGCCAGCTGGATCGCCGCCACCACAGATGGCAGCGGCGCGAAGTTCCTGACCCCGCAGCAACGCGCCGCATGGCGCACCGCGCTCGCCGATCCGGTGATCGCCGACATGCTCTGCGCAACGCTGTTGACGGTGGATGGCCGCGCGGTCGCCTTCAGCTTCGATCTGGACGACGGTCCCGTGCGCTATGGCATCGCCGGGAGCTATGTGAGCGCCCTCGCCAAGCACGAGATCGGCAAGCTCGCCAATCACCGCGCAGTCAGCGATGCGATTGCGGCGGGGCAGACCTGTATCGATCTCGGCTGCGGCAACAGCGGCTACAAGAGCGAGATGGGCGCGGTCGCCGGCTATGACCTTGCCGACCTGCTGTTCGTCAGGAACCGCACCGCCGCCCGCCTGCTGGCGCGGGTGTGGGGCGCACCATTGGAACTGCGCGCTGCCATCACGGAGGCCGCCGGTGGCTGACGGCAAGCCTGCAACCTTCGCCGCGCAGGTGCGTTCTGCGGTGATCTGGCGTTCCGGCAGCCAGATTGGCACGCAGATCGTGTCCTGGGCCTCCACCCTGATCGTCATCCGGCTGCTCGCCCCGCAGGATTACGGCCTGTTCGCGATGGCGCAGGTCATGCTGGTGCTGCTTAACACCATGAACGGCTACGGCCTCGCCTCCGCGCTGATCCGCGAGGAGGAGGTGACCGAGGAACGCCTGCGCCAGACGCTGGGGATGCTGATGCTCCTCAACGGCGGGCTGGCGCTGATCCAGTTCACCGCCGCCCCGCTGGTGGCGATGTGGTTCGAGGAACCGCAGGTCGCGAACCTGCTGCGGGTGCAATCGCTGCTGTATCTGTGCATCCCCTTCTGCGCGCTGAGCCATGCGATCCTGTCGCGCCGGATGGACTTCCGCCGCCCGGCGCAGGTCCGGCTGGTGGCGGCGATTGCGGGGGCGGGAACGGCGCTGACCGGCGCGCTGTCGGGCTGGGGCGTGTGGACGCTGGTCGCCGCGCCGCTGGTGATGCTGCTGACCGAGGCAATCGGCATGACCCGCGCCGCGCGCACGCCGGTCATCCCGATCTTCCGCTTCGAAGGCGCAGGCCACATCGCCGGGTTCGGCGGGGTGATGACGATGACCCAGCTGTTCTGGTTCGTGCAGAGCCAGGCCGATGTGATGATCGCCGGGCGCGTGCTCGATACCCACGATCTGGGCGTCTACACCACCGGGCTTTTTCTGGCCCAGCTGCTCGCCGCCAAGTTCGTGCCGCCGATCAATGAAGTCGCCTATGCCGCCTATTCCCGCCAGCCCGAAATCGGCGCACCCGCCTTGCTGGCGACGATCCGGCTGGTGATGCTGGTCGCATTGCCCGCCTATGCCGGCCTTGCCGTGGTCGCACCGGTGCTGGTTCCGGTGCTGCTGGGCGAACACTGGATCGAGATCGTCCCGCTATTGCCCATCCTGGCCTGCGCCATGGCGATGATGACCCTGCAGATCCTTTTCGCCCCTGCCACCAACGCCCGCGGGGTGCCGATGGCTGCGCTGCGGATCACGATGATCGGCAGTGTGGTGATGACCAGCGCCTTCTACATCGGCTCGCATTTCGGGATCGAGGGATTTGCCTGGGCCTGGGTTGGCGGGATGGCAGTGCTGACCATCGCCACGGTCAGGCTTTCGGGCGGGATCATCGGCCTCAGGATCGAGGGGCTGGCCCGCGCCATTCTCCCGCCGCTGGGCGCGGCGCTGGCGATGGCGGCCGGTGTGGCACTGTTGCTGCATCTCCTGCCGGCGGTGCCCGATCTGCTGGCGCTGGCGATTGCCGTGCCGGTGGGCGTGGGGCTGTATCTCGGCATCCTCCACCGCATTGCGCCCGACCGCATCGACGAGGCGCTGCGCTTCGCGCGCAACCGCGGAGAGAGCGAGGAAGAGCCCGCACCCGCGCCCGCTCCCGCCGAGTGACCGGTCAGCCCGGCGCGGGCAGGGACACTGGCAAAAGCGCCTGATTGACTTGGGCGAGCCGATGCGGTTGGGCGGGGCCATGACCATCGCCAGACCTGCCCCCGCCACCCGCTTCCACGCCGTGAACGGCATCGACCTTGCGGTCCACGAATGGGCCTCGGAAGGCGGCGGCGTACCACTGGTCTTCGCCCATGCGACAGGCTTTCACGGCCGGGTGTGGGACGCGATCGTCGA
>JAIEOM010000013.1 GCA_019750455.1 Sphingomonadales bacterium
GCCCTACCGCTTCGCTGCTTGAGGCCTCAGGCGCGTCGCCGCAGTCTCTCGGCGGTGAGCTGGTCGATCGCGGTCACCCCCATCAGCCGCATGCCGCGCTCGATTTCATCCCTCAGGATACCGAGCGCGCGCTCCACGCCCTCCTGTCCCGCCGCGGCGAGGGCATAGAGGTAGAGCCGCCCGCCGGACGCTGCGCTCGCTCCGCTGCACAGGGCCTTCAGCACATGGGTGCCGCGCCGCACGCCGCCATCGCAAATGATCTCGATCCGCCCGCCGACCGCGTCGACGATTTCGGGAACCTGGTCGAAAGGCGCACGGCTGCCATCCAGCTGCCGCCCGCCGTGATTGGAGATCATGATCGCATCCGCGCCGATCTCGACCGCGCGCCGCGCGTCGTCTGCGCTCATAACGCCTTTCAGCACGAACTTCCCGCCCCAGTCCTGCCGGATGCGGGCGGCGGTGTCCCAGTCCATCGCGGTGTCGAGCATGGTGTTGAAATATTCGGCAATGCTGACCGCCTTGCCCGTCCCCTCGGACACGTGGGTATCGAGATTGGGGAGGCGGAATTTCTCGCGCAGCAGGTAGTCGAGCGTCCAGCGCGGGCGGGCGGCATAGCTGACGATGCTCGCCGGGGTGAAACGCGGCGGGGTGGTGAAGCCGCTGCGCAGGCACCGTTCGCGCTTGCCCGAAACGATGGTATCCACCGTCAGCGCCAGTGCGTCAAACTTCGCAGCCTGACAACGCTCGATCATGCTGGCGTTGAGGCCCTTGTCCTTGTGGACATAGAGCTGGAACAGCTTGGGGCCGCTGGTAAGCGCGGCAATTTCCTCGATGCTGCGGGTCGCGAGGCTGGAGATGCCGAACCACAGACCGAATTTCTCCGCCGCCTTGGCCACGGCAGTCTCGCCCTGCCAGTGGAACGCGCGCTGGACGGCGGTGGGCGAAAGCATCAGAGGCAGCGCCGATTTGCGCCCGAGGATGGTGCAGGAGGTGTCGATCGTCTCGACGCCCGCCAGCACATCGGGCACCAGATCGACGCTGCCGAACGCTTCGGTGTTGCGCGCCTTGGTCAGCTCGTCATCCGCCGCACCGTCGATGTAATCGAACACGGGGAAGGGCAGCCGCGCTTTCGCGAGGTGGCGGAAATCGTCGATATTGTGGCAATCGGACAGGCGCATCGTGGTGCCACGCCTGCCCGATTGCAGGTTCCAAGTCGAGTGGCGGAATTACTGCTTCTCGAAGGCCACGGAGATGTCGAGCTCCACTTCGTCGCTGACGAAGGGGATGCCGTAGTTCACCCCGAAGTCCGACCGCTTGATGCTGGTCTCGGCCTCGAAGCCGATGGTGGCCTTCTTGTTGAAGGGGTTGTTGCCTGCGCCGGTGAACTCGGCCTCGAAGGTGACGGGCTTGGTCACGCCGTTTAGGGTAAGGTCGCCGGTGATCGTCGCCTTCATCCCGTCCGCCTTGACCGCGGTGGACACGAAACGGGCCGGGGCAGGAGCGGGGCCGAAGAAATCGGGCGCGGCCCCATCCTTGCCGGCGCGCAGCAGGTGTTCCGTCAGGCCCTTGCTTGCGGTGGTGACATTGGCGACGGGGATGGTCACATCGACCTTGGCGGCGTCAGGATTGGCCGGGTCGATGGTCAGCGTGCCGGCGACATCGCCGAACAGGCCGTAATAGTCGTTGAAGCCGAAGTGGTTGACTTCCCAGCCGATCAGCGAGTGCGCCGGGTCCGCGCTATAGGTGCCGGCGGTGACGCGCGAAGGGTCCTGCGCGCCGGGCAGCTGCGGGGCGCCCTGCGCGGTCAGAGCCGGAGCAAAGGCGGTGGCACCGGCTGCAAAAGCGAGGGCGGCAGCGACGGCGAGGGGAGTGCGGTTCATCGGGTTGGTCTCCTCAAAGGTGTGAAGGACCAATACCCGACGCCCCGCGATGGTTCCACCGCCCGCCGCAAGGGGCGGGCGGAGGAAATCTTTCAGGCTCAGTTCTTCGCCTTGTCGACCAGCTTGTTGGCGGCGATCCACGGCATCATGGCGCGCAGCTTCTCGCCGGTCTGCTCGATCGGGTGCGCGGCGGCCTGCTTGCGCGCGGCCTTGAGTTCGGGCTGACCCGCACGGTTGTCGAGCACGAAGTTCTTCACGAAGCGGCCCGACTGGATGTCGGCCAGCACGCGCTTCATTTCGGCCTTGGTCTCATCGGTGATGATGCGCGGACCGGTGGTGATGTCGCCATATTCTGCCGTATTGCTGATCGAATAGCGCATGTTGGCGATGCCGCCTTCATAGAGCAGGTCGACGATCAGCTTGGTTTCGTGGAGGCACTCGAAATAGGCCATTTCGGGGGCGTAGCCGGCTTCGACCAGCGTTTCGAAACCGGCCTGGATCAGGTGGGTGATCCCGCCGCACAGCACTGCCTGCTCGCCGAACAGGTCGGTCTCGCACTCCTCGCGGAAGTTGGTTTCGATGATGCCCGAACGCCCGCCGCCGACGGCGCTGGCGTAGGCAAGCGCCACATCATGCGCGCTGCCGCTGGCGTCCTGATGGACCGCGATCAGGCACGGCACGCCGCCACCCTTCACATATTCGCTGCGCACGGTGTGGCCCGGGCCCTTGGGGGCGATCATGATGACGTCGATATCGACGGGCGCTTCGATCAGGCCGAAATGGATGTTGAGCCCATGCGCGAAGGCGAGCGCGCTGCCGGGCTTCATGTGGCCCTTGAGGTCGTTCTCCCAGATCGCGGCCTGATGCTCGTCGGGCGCGAGGATCATGATGATGTCGGCCCACTGCGCGGCCGCGGTGTTGGAGAGCACCTTGAAGCCCGCGCCCTCTGCCTTCTTCGCGGTCGCCGAGCCTTCGCGCAGGGCAATGGCAACTTCGGCGACGCCGCTGTCGCGCAGGTTCTGGGCATGAGCGTGGCCCTGCGAGCCATAGCCGACGATGGCGACCTTCTTGGGCTTGATCAGATTGAGATCGGCGTCGGCGTCGTAATAAACCTTCATTTTTTTCAGTTCCCTACGTTTGTCGTTTCCCCGCCCCGGGCTCGACCCGGGGCCCCGCTCTCTTCGCTAGCTCACAAGGAAGCGGGGTCCCGGGTCAAGTCCGGGACGGTGGGTTGATTGATGATTCTAGGCCCCCTGCGCCCCGCGCATCATGCCCACGATCCCGGTGCGGCCGACTTCGACCAGCCCCAGCTCGCGCATCAGGGCAATGAAGCTGTCGACCTTGTCGGGCGGGCCGGTGATTTCGAAGATGAAGCTTTCTGTGGTCGTATCGACCGGCCG
>JAIEOM010000085.1 GCA_019750455.1 Sphingomonadales bacterium
AAGATCGCGGCGTGGCGCAAGCTGCAAAGCGAGAACGACACACGGTCACGCAGGCCGGACTTGTGGGAGCGCCATGAGGGCGCTCGGGTCCAACCTGCCTCTGGCGCGCGGCAAAAACGAAGGAACCGGACCAGTGAACCTGATCCAGCAGATTGAAGCCGAAGAAATCGCCAAGTCCGGCAAGGACATCCCCGAATTCCGCGCAGGCGACACCGTCCGCGTCGGCGTGAAGGTGAAGGAAGGCAACCGCGAGCGTATCCAGGCCTATGAAGGCGTCGTGATCGCCCGCTCGAACCGCGGCATGGGTTCGAACTTCACCGTGCGCAAGATGAGCTTCGGCGAAGGCGTCGAGCGCGTCTTCCCGCTCTACTCGCCGATCGTCGAGAGCATCACCGTGGTCCGCCGCGGCGTGGTGCGCCGCGCCAAGCTCTATTACCTGCGCGGCCGCACCGGCAAGAGCGCACGTATTGTCGAGCGCAAGATGAACGCCCCCATGGCGTAAGGCATCTTCAGCCAGCAATTCGCGAGGGGCGGTCCGGCAACGGGCCGCCCTTTTCGTTTGCACCTCTTGCCTTTGGCCCTCGCGATTGCGAGGAACACCCCGCGCCGCTGTGTCGCGGTTCGCAATGGCGAGGTGAGCTTTGAATGCGTTCGGTTCTTGCTGCGGTTGCCCTGTGTGTTTCGACCTGTCTGTCTACTCCCGTGCTGGCGGAGACGGCCGCCGTGGCTGAGACAGCGTCCACCCTCAGTTTCGAACGCGTCTTCGCCTCGCCCGGCCTCGACGGTCCCGCGCCGCGGCAGGTGAAGCTTTCGCCTGACGGGCGCTATCTCACCCTGCTGCGCAACCGCGCCGATGATCGCGACCGCTATGACCTGTGGGGCTATGACATCGAGACCCGCGAATGGCGCATGCTGGTCGATTCAGAGAAGCTCGGCTCGGGCCGCGAGCTTTCGGAAGACGAGAAGATGCAGCGCGAACGCGCGCGGGTCGGCAGCCTCAAGGGGATCATCGCCTACCAGTGGGCGAGCGATGGTTCGGGCGTGCTGGTGCCGCTCGATGGCGACCTGTTCCTCGCGAAGCTTGATGGCACGGTGACGCGCCTGACCGACACCGAGGGCACCGAACTCAACCCCAAGTTGTCGAGCAAGGGCGGGTTCGTCAGCTTCGTTCGTGACCGGCGCTTGTGGACCGGCCCGGTGGGCGGGGAGGCGCAGCCCGTCACCCCTGCGGGCGAGGCCGAGACGATCCGCTGGGGCGAGGCGGAATTCGTCGCGCAGGAAGAAATGGCGCGGCTGCAAGGCTATTGGTGGAGCCCCGACGACAAGCGCATCGTCGTCCAGCGCACCGATGAGGCGAGCGTCGGCATCGTCACCCGTGCGGCGATCGGGGCGAAGGGCACCAAGGTCTTCGACCAGCGCTACCCCGCGGCGGGCACGGACAACGCCGTGGTCGAGCTGTTCGTGATGAACCCCGATGGCTCGGACAAGGTGAAGATCGACCTCGGCTTCGATCTCGATATCTATGTCGCCCGCGTCGATTGGGCGCCGGATGGCAGCGCGATCTATGTCCAGCGGCAGGACCGCGCGCAGACGAAGATCGATGTGCTGAAGGTTGATCCGGCCACGGGCGCCTCGCAGATCTGGTTCACGGAAGAAGCCGCGCGGCCCGATTACTGGGTCAACCTGTCGGACAACTACCGCTTCCTCGCCGATGGATCGCTGCTGTGGTGGTCGGAACGTGACGGTTTCGGCCATTTCTACCGCTATGCGAACGGACAGTGGCAGCAGCTTACCCGAGGCCCATCGCCGACCACCACACTGGTCGGCGTGGATGAAACAGCGGGTACCTTCACCTATCAAGCGACGGCTGACGTGCTGACCCAGCAGATATACCGGGCGCGGCTGGACGGGACGGGGGAGCCGGAACTGCTCACCGATCCCGCCTTCACCAATTCTGCGAGCATGGATGGGGCGGGGCGGCTGCTCTACGTCACCCGGTCGAACCCGGCCCAGCCGCCGCAGTCCTACCTCGCCACGCCGGACGGCAAGCGTGTCGCCTGGATCGAGGAGAACGCGGTGGCGGGCGATCATCCCTATGCCCCGTTCCTCGCCAGCCATGTCGCACCCGAATTCGGCACCATCGCTGCCGAGGATGGCACCCCGCTGCACTGGATGATGCTCAAGCCGAAGATGGAAGCGGGCAAGCGTTACCCCGTGTTCTTCAGCCATTACGGCGGGCCGGGGCCGCAGATGGTGACGAAGGGCTGGGGCGGGGCGCTCGCGCAGTCGATCGTCGACAAGGGCTATATCTACTTCGTGGTCGACAATCGCGGTTCGGCCAACCGGGGCGTGGATTTCGAACAGCCGCTCTACCGCGCGATGGGCGGGGCCGAGGTGCGCGACCAGAAGGCCGGTGCGCTGTTCCTGAGGAGCCTGGATTTCGTCGATCCGGACAAGATCGCGATCTATGGCTGGTCCTATGGTGGCTACATGACGCTCAAGCAGCTTGAGGCCGATCCGGGGCTTTATGCGGCGGGGATTTCCGGCGCGCCCGTGACCCGTTGGGAGCTTTACGACACCCACTACACCGAACGCTACATGGGCGACCCGCGCGAGGTGCCCGAGGCTTACGAGAAGGCGAGCGCCATTCCGGAGGCGACGAAGATCGCCGATCCCCTGCTGCTGATCCACGGCATGGCGGATGACAACGTGGTGTTCGAAAACGCCTCGGAACTGATCAGCGTGCTTCAGGAAAGCAACACACCCTTCGAGATGATGCTCTATCCCGGCTACACCCACCGCGTTTCCGGCCCCAAGATCGGGCCGCACATGTGGAACGCGATTATGCGCTTCCTCGATGCGCACGGGGTGACGCCTCCCGAGTAGGGGTGCCATAGCAGGTATAGGTCTGCACAAAGAGAAATGATGTTGCGCTGGGGGCGGCGCACGCTATTTCGCACCTGCGAAAACATGAGGAGAAGCGCAAGTGGGTTACCGGGTGGCAGTGGTCGGCGCGACCGGCAATGTCGGGCGCGAGATGATGCAGGTCCTCGCCGAGCGCGAGTTTCCGTGTGACGAGGTCGCCGCGGTCGCCTCGCCGCGTTCGACCGGCACGGAAGTCGAATTCGGCGACACCGGCAAGATGCTCAAGTGCAAGAACATCGAGCATTTCGACTGGGCCGGATGGGACATCGCACTGTTCGCCGCAGGCTCGGGCCCGGCCAAGGAATATGCCCCCAAGGCGGCCGCCGCCGGGTGCATCGTGATCGACAATTCCTCGC
>JAIEOM010000116.1 GCA_019750455.1 Sphingomonadales bacterium
GAAGTGGAGCTGGCGCTGTGGCACGGGGTCAACCTTGCGCTGATCCTCAGCATCGCGGCGGTTGCGGGCGGCGTGGTGCTGCTGTGGCGGCACGGTCCGCTGCTGGCCGCATGGGAAAGCCTGCGCCTGCCGGATGCCAAGCGCCTGTTCGAACGCGCGCTTGCCCTTGCCGACACGCGGGTGCGCAAGGCGCTGGTCGCCACCCATACGCCCTCGCTCCAGCGCATGCTGTTCGCGAGCTTTGTGGTCAGCGTCCTGCTGATCGTCGAAGGCGCGCTGACCGGCGGGGGCGTGCTGACCGGCACGCGGCCCGGCCTGCCCGCCAGCTTCCCGGCGATCATCGCCTGGGCGCTGCTGATGGTCGCCACGCTGGCTGTGGCGCTGGATGCGCAGAACCGGTTGCGCGTGCTGATCTATGTCAGCGTGATCGGGCTCGTCGTCAGCCTCGCCTTTTCGGTGCTGTCCGCCCCCGATCTGGCGCTCACCCAGATTTCGGTCGAGGTGGTGACGATCCTGCTGATGCTGCTGGCGCTGAACCTGCTCCCCAAGAACCCGCCGCTGCTGTCCAGCACCGGCCGCAAGGTCCGCGATGCGGCGCTGGCGATGACCGGAGGGGCGCTGTTCGGCGGCCTCGCCTGGGCGATGCTGACGCGCGAGCCGGGGCCGAGCATCGCTGCCTATCACCTCGCCAATGCCAAGCCGGGCGGGGGCGGGACCAATGTGGTCAATGTCATCCTCGTCGATTTTCGCGCCTATGATACGCTGGGCGAGATCATCGTGCTGGGCATCGCGGGTCTTGGCATCTTTGCCCTGCTGGCGACTGCGGCGCGCGGGGCGGCAGGCGCGCGGCTCAGGGCATGGCGCGCGGACATGGCGCATTCGCCCGAACGGCACCCGATGATGCTTGTCGCGGCCAGCCGGATCGTGCTGCCGCTGACGCTGGCGGTGGGCATCTACCTGTTCCTGCGCGGTCACAACCAGCCGGGCGGCGGGTTCATCGCCGCGCTGGTGGTGGCGGTGGCGTTCCTCGTGCAATATCTCGCCGCGGGCTTCGACTGGTCCGATGCGAGGAAGCCCTTCGGCGAACACAACCTGATCGCGTGGGGGGTGCTGGTGGCGATGGCGACGGGCCTTGGCGCGATGGCGCTGGGCGCGCCGTTCCTGACCAGCTGGTTCGATTTCTTCTCGCTCCCGCTGATCGGCAAGTTCGAGCTGGCGAGCGCGATGCTGTTCGATACCGGCGTGTTCCTGACGGTGCTGGGCGCGGTGATGCTGGCGCTGGCGCAGCTGAGCCACATCGCCCAGGCTGCCGCCCGCGCCGAGGCTGGCTCCGAAGGCGATGGGGGAGACGGGCAATGAGCTACGAATTCCTCGTCGCCACGGCGATCGGCGTGCTGGTGGCGGGCGGCATCTTCCTCGCCCTGCGCGCGCGCACCTTTCAGGTGGTGCTGGGGCTGACGCTGATCTCCTATGCGGTGAACCTGTTCCTGTTCGCCAGCGGGCGGCTGGTGCTGGATCGTCCGCCGATCTGGGACAAGGCTGTGAGCGAGTATACCGACCCGCTCCCGCAGGCGCTGGTGCTGACGGCGATCGTCATCACCTTCGGGATGACCGCCTTCGTGGTGATCCTTGCGCTGCGCAGCTTCCTCGAAACCGGCAGCGACCATGTCGATGGCGACACGGTGCCCTGCGATGTGCAGGACGGAATGGCAGGCGGCGGCGCCGAAGAGACGGAGGACACGCGGCTGTGACCTTCGCCGATCACCTCCCGATCCTGCCCGTGGCGATCCCCGCGCTGGCCGCGCCTGTCGCGGTTCTGGCGATGCGGCGGCGGCGTGGGCTGGCGGTGGGCATCACCTTCGCCGCGATCCTGTTGCAGCTGGCAGCGGCGCTGGCGCTGATGGCGCGGGTCTCGGGCGGGACGATCCTCGCCTATGCTCTGGGCGATTGGTCTGCGCCTTTCGGCATCGTGCTGGTGGCCGACCGGCTCGCTGCGCTGATGCTGGTGCTGACGGCGTGCCTCGCGCTGATCGCGCTGCTGCACGCGGTAGTGACCGGCGCGGACCGCAAGGGCTGGCATTTCCACCCGCTGTTCCAGTTCCAGCTGATGGGCCTCAACGGGGCCTTCCTGACAGGGGACCTGTTCAACCTGTTCGTGTTCTTCGAGGTGCTGCTGATCGCCTCCTACGGCCTGATGCTCCACGGACAGGGCCCCGCGCGATTGAAGGCGGCGGTGCAATATGTGGTGGTGAACCTCGTCGGGTCGGCGCTGTTCCTGATCGCGCTGGGGATGCTCTATGCGTTGACCGGCACCCTCAACATGGCGGACATGGGCCTGCGCGTGCGCGAGGTGGCGGCGGCGGACCAGGGGATGCTGCGCATCGCCGCACTGCTGCTGGCAAGCGTCTTCGCGCTGAAGGCGGCGGTGGTGCCGCTCCACCTGTGGCTGGTGCGGACCTATGCGGTCTCCACCCCGGCGGTGGCGGCGCTGTTCGCGATCATGACCAAGGTCGGCGTCTATTCCCTCATCCGCGTGGTGCCGCAGGTGTTCTATGCCGAGGCGGGCGCGGCGAGCTGGGCCGGGGCGGAGTGGCTGTGGCTGGCCGCACTGGCGAGCGCCGTGATCGGCTTTGCAGGGGTGTTCACCGCGCGGGGGCTGGCGGAACAGGCCGCCTATGGCGTGATCGGGTCGACCGGCACGCTGATGATCGCGGTCGCCACCTGGAGCGCCGACAGCCTTGGCGCGGGGCTTTACTACCTCGTCCATTCGACGCTGGCGGGGGCGGCGCTGTTTCTTGTCGCTGATGTGGTCGCACGGCGGCGCGGGTCCTATGGCGATGCGGCGAGCCCCGGGCCTGCCTTCGCCGGACGAGGGCTGGCGGCGCTGCTGTTCATGGCCGCCGCGATTGCCGCGACCGGCCTGCCGCCGCTGTCGGGCTTCATCGGCAAGCTGCTGATCCTCCAGTCGACCGCCGCCGCGCCCGGCTGGGGCTGGGCGTGGGCGGTGATCCTCGGCACGACGCTGTTCGGCGTGATCGGCTTCGCACGGGTCGGCAGCGCGGTATTCTGGAAGAGCGCCGAGGGTGCCGAGGTTCCGCCGCCGCCCGCGTCCCGCGCCGACATGCTGGCACCCGTGCTGCTGCTCGGCCTGCTGGCGGCCCTTTCGGCAGGGGCGGGCCCGGCCAGCGACTTCACCAACGCCGCCGCCGCACAGGTGCTCGATCCCGCGCAGAGCGCCGCGGTCGTTCTGGGGAGGCCCGCGCCATGAGCCGCATTCTGCCGCATCCCGGCCTTTCCGCGCTGCTGGTGGCGATGTGGATGGTGATG
>JAIEOM010000168.1 GCA_019750455.1 Sphingomonadales bacterium
CAGCATGGCGAAGACGGCGAACATTCGGCGCGCACTCACCGCAAGATTGCCGCAGCGATTGCCGAACGCTCTTCATCGATGGCTCGGCTGCTGATGCGCGAGGACGTTTATTCCTCGCGCGAGGCGGTTCTCGCCGCGATCGACAGTCTCGCGGCGCGCGACGCGCCTCCGGTCGCCAATATCCATCGAATGGACCAGACGATCGCGATCAATGGCCGCACTTTCGGGCAGGGAACGCGCGAGCCCGCAGCCGATGGCCGGACGATCGCGTTTGGTGCGCCACTGTCCTAGCCGCGCCTAGCTTGCCGGTGGATCAACCGCCTTGAACATGAAGCCAGACGTTCCGGACAGTCCCGTTCTGTCACACACAAGCTGGTCCAAGACGCTCGCCATGATTGTTGCCGCCTGTTCCAGACCGGCGGCTTCAAGCGTATCGAGCAAGTCCCTTGCATCGCTGATGATGATTTCCAGCGCGTTCCGGCTGATCGGAAGCCGCTCAATCGCCATGGCCGTGCCCCGAAATCCCCTGTTCACACAAGTCTTTGTTGAGACGGGACTTTCTGTCAACGCCTCAACATGTAAATTGCCAGAATAATGTGTCGGGAATGGTGAGACCTGCGTAGTTGTCCATAGTTCAATGAGACAGACAGTTCGAAATACAGGCTGCTGGCCCAATCGAACATCGTCCATTTGGTCGCAGCATGGAAGTTATGTTTCAGCTACCAGATAGTCGACATCGATCCGGTCGATCTCGACGATGCGTCCACGCACATTGACCCGCCCCGTGAGGCCATCGGGAACTTGACCGTCAGCAAATCCGAGCCGCCAGCGCACACCGTCATCGTCACGCAGAATCGGGCCGCGAGGACCATGCTCGATGGTGCCGACGATCGTGTTGGTTGAAAGGCGGCGATTTTGGTTCATCAATTTTAGCTTAATCATCCAATTTGGTGAAATTGTTGATCCGCACCCCGATCGGAAACCATGCGCTCCTAGCGTGGAATCAAGAAAACCCCCAATAGCAAGGAAAGCATCCACGTCCCGCCATTTTTCAGATTGTATGCTGTCCTCGGATTTCGATGTCACCGCTGCAACCGGCGGAGTCTATGCTCCCGCTGGTGGTAACTCCACAAGTAGAAGGGGCAGAACAGCAGGATGAGGCCAGAGAACCAGCGAACTATCTCTGGCGTCCCGTTCTGGAAACGGGGCGGCGTTGCCACTACCAGGCCGTGCAGGAAGGTCTGAACCGGATCGCTCAGGCCGGTCACACCAACCAACGCGACGAGGAAGATATAGATGAGGCCGCCGCCTCGTTTGATGCGTTCGGGATTGACCGGGTAACCCCAGGCGCCGCCCCTCGACCTGCCCGACCATCGCGCCATCGGGCAGCTGCCCATTGAGGATCGCTTCGAACGCGCCCTTCTCGACCTGGCCCTCGAGTCCGAGTGCGCGCGCACCTTCGCCGCCCCAGACCCCAGCCTCCGCGTGTTCCTGCTCGGTGTAGTAGTTGTCGTTGGCGAAATAGGCGGCGGCCCCGCTCGACGACCTGACGGATGCGATGGAGTGCATGGCCCTACATCTCCGGTCCGTCGTCATGGGAATGCGAGCGATCGTCGATCTCGCGTGCAGCCTTGCCGCCGCGCTCGGCGGACTTCTCTTCACGGACGGGGTCATTGAGTTCGCGGGTCACGCCCGCGCGCTGCGCCGCAGCCTTCGCCGAGGCATGGTCCGCAGCCTTGTCCGGCACTTCCTGTTCGCGCCCGCCATTCCGCTCGCCCTGCGGAGCCTGTTCGAGCCTGAAGGCCATCTGGCTGCCCACACTGGGATCCTGTGCGGGCCCTTCAGGTAGGTTTTCCGGGGCGGGATGCTCCGGATCACCCTGCTCGGATGCAAGCGTGCCCGGACCGTTTTCGAGATCGTCATTGCGCAATTCACGCTCGGGTTCGCCGCGCGGTTCGCGGCCCCCGACCTCCGTTTCTTCGGCGTCATCTACCAGCGGCGGCACGAACTCGATGGGCTGGACATTCTCACGCAGGACATAGCCTTCGGCGACCTTGGGATAGTCCGTGTAGGTGAGCTTGATCCGCGCCGCATCGAAGCCTTCGGGGAAGACAAGGAAACCGCGCAGCGATGGCAGGCGCATGATGTCATCGGGAATGACCAGCGGCTGCACTTCCGAGCGGGGCGTGATGGTCGCGGCGTCGCGGATGTTGGAATAGCCATAGCTGTAGGCCTCATCCATCATCCTGACTTCGCGGTGCCCGATATAGTCCGAACAGTGCTCGGCGGTGTCGCGGTCGGCGGCCGCCAGGATCAGCTTGGTACGCGCGAGCGAGGCGAGGTTCTGCGCGCCTTCCTTGCCATAGGTCTCGGCCAGTTTGGCAAAGGAGTGGATGCCGAGCACGAAGGCGCCGCCAAAGCCGCGCGCGGTCTGCAGGCCGTCCTCGATGGCCGGCAGGCGGTGGAGCGCATGAACCTCGTCGAAGAAGAACCAGGTGCGCAAGGACCGGGTAGTCGCGCGCTTCGATCATCGAGGCATTGGTCTTGGACGACACCCTGGACCCACGCACCGGCGAGAAAGGCCGACCGGTTTCGACAAGGTAGATCCGCGCGGCATGGTCACGCATGCACTCCATCGCATCGCGGCATTCGGCAAGGCTGCGGGCCTGCATGGTCAGGTCTTCCAGATCGGTCGCGTAAACCTCGCTCGGATCGTATTCGCGCAGCTTCTCCTGGAGCCGGTTCGCCATCGCGTCCTCGCGGTCATCGAGGCGTTTGGCGACGACGTGGAAGCTGTTGGCCACGCCCCAGGCGACTTCGCTCGCGAAGTCCTCCATCCGGGTGTCGCGGAACAGGTCGAAGACGGTCGCGAGCATCATCTCGATCGCCGCCTGCGCCACCTCGGGATCGGGCATTTCGACAGCGCTCGGCTCATGCTCGATCGAGAGCTTGGCCAGTTCGGTCTGCTCCATGAATGCCCGGGCGTAGTCGGGCGTGGCGATTTCACGCGCATAGTGTTCGGCAAGGTCGGCGAAGTTCGAGAAACGGTCCGTCATGATAACCTCCAAATGGAATTTTCTCTCATCACGCTGATGAAAGATGCCCATCGGAAGGACGCCGGAATCAGGCAGTCAGGGACGGCGGCGCGCCCGCGCTGCCGCCGCGTGTCGCGGGCGTGGGGGGAGCCGATTTTGCTCGCAAGGCGCTAGCCGCAGCAGGCCAAAATCGGGGGGCACCCGCGATCCTTGACGGCCGCCAATCTCCCAGGCGTCATGCTATGGCGATGCTGATTTCGCTCAGCCACCGAGATGAGAGAGAGATTACGGTTTTGCCCCCGAACCCCAT
>JAIEOM010000090.1 GCA_019750455.1 Sphingomonadales bacterium
ATGGCTGCTCCGCGAGGCTCGGCCCGGGCTGATGCACACCCTTGCGAGGGACCGCCCTAACGCAGGTTCGAAACACGGGGAGCCGGGGCGGGCGCGCGACATGCGGCACGGCCTCCCGTTCAGGCCGCCATCTCGCGGAAGGCGCTGTGGCCGCGCTTGAGGCTCTCGTAATCGCCGCATGCCTCGACCTGCCCGTCCTTGAGGTAGTAGAGCACCTCGCAGCCCTGCACCGTCGAGAGGCGGTGGGCGATCATCACCACGGTGCGCTGGCCCTTCATGCCCTCCACCGCCTCGATCACCGCGCGCTCGGTGGTGTTGTCGAGCGCCGAGGTCGCCTCGTCGAGGATCAGGATCGCCGGATCGTGATAAAGCGCGCGGGCGATGCCGATGCGCTGGCGCTCGCCGCCCGAAATGCGCACGCCGCTTTCGCCGACGAGGGTGTCGAGCCCGGCGGGCTGGCGGTCGATGAAGCGGCCAAGCTGGGCCAACCGGATCGCGGTGGCAAGCGCGGCTTCGTCAACCTCCGCGTCGGGGATGCCGAGCGCGATGTTGCGGCGGATCGTATCGTCGAGCAGGTAGATGGCCTGGGGCACATAGCCGACCTGACGGCGCCAGTCGCGCAGCGCGCTCGTGTCGAGCCGCTGGCCATCGACCACCAGACCCCCGCGTTCGGGCGAAAGAAGCCCCAGCAGCACATCCACCACCGTCGATTTGCCTGCCCCGGTGGTGCCGACAAGGCCGACCGCGCTGCCGACGGGAATGGCGATATCGATGCCCTTGAGGGCATGGTCGCTGGCGCCTTCGTAGCGGTGCCACACGTCCTCGATACCGATCGAGCTTTGCGGACGCAGGGCGGTGCCCGGTTGGGCCGGAGCGGGTGGCGGCGCATCGCCGAGCCGTTGCAGGTCGCGCGCAATCGGCTCGATCGAGACGAGGCTGTAGCGCAGGTCCGCAAACTGGTTCATCGCCGCGCTCGATGCCTCGCGCAGGCGCACGAGACCGACCACGAACAGCGACAGCGTGACCAGAATGCTCTCGGTCGAGCGGCCTTGCAGCACCAGCCCGCAGGCCAGCGCCAACAGCCCCGTCATCGCCACCATCTCCGAGGCAGGGGGGATGATCTTGAGCACGAACAGCCGGAACGCGCTGACCTTGCCGAGCCGGGTCACCGCATCCATCACCTTGCCGGTGAAGAAATCCTCGCGCCCCAGCGTGCGGATCTCCTTGATGCCGCCGAAGGCCTGCATCAGGTTCTGGGTGAAAACGGCGCGCTGTTGCTGCTGGATCAGGCCATAGCGCCGCAGCCGTCCGCTGACGCCCCGCACTGCAAAGACCGCGATCAGCCCGAGAAACGCGATCCACGCGAGGGTGATGAGCGGTTCGACAGCCAGCAGGAAACCCAGCACCGCGATCAGGATCACCAGCCGGGTGCACAGTTCAAGGATCGTGCTGATCACGTTGGCGCACACCGTCACCACCTCGGCATCGACATTGCGGAGCAGTTCGGAGCGGTTGCGCGAGAGGAAGAAGGTGTAGGGCGCATTCATGTAGGCGCGCATCAACCGCCCGGAAATGGCGATCCGACGATGGTTCACATAGCGGACCTGCGCCCAGTAATTGAACGCCAGAAAGCCGTTCTTGATCGCGAAGATCGCCAGCAGCACGCAGGCGCCCCACAGCACCAGTTCGCCGCTTTCAAGGTCTGCGGTGAGCGAGCCGAGCAACGGGCCCACCAGCGGCAGACCGGTCATCGCCTCGCGGTCGACCACCGCGCTGACGAATGCGGGGACAGCGGCCAGCCCGGCGATTTCCAGCAGCGCGCCGACCAGCATCATCGCAAACAGGATCAGCGCGTTCAGCCGGTCGCGCGGGGAGAGCAGCACCAGCAGGCCGCGCAGCGGGCTCAATGCCGAGGCGCCGGTGGCGGCGGGGGAGAGGGGCGCGTTCATGCCGGTGTTGCCACACCCGCGGGGATGACGGGCGACAGAACGGCCCCAGCAGCTCCGGCGCGGCCGCGGCCCTCTGCCGCGCGCGTGCGCAGGGCATCGTCCCACAGATCGGTCAGCAAGTGGCGGTGGCGTTCGATGTCGGACTTGCGGGCCTGTTCGAACCCGCGCTCGCGCATTTCCTCGGGCACGGGGCCGGAGACGATGGCGGGCAGTTCGTCGACCGTGTCGAAGAGAATCCCGGCGCCTTCGCCGACATACAGCGCAAGGTCGGGACGCAGGGCGGGCATGCACACGCCGACACCGGCCGCCTGTGCCTCGGCAATCGCCATCGGCCAGCCGGCTTGCGGGGCTGCGGCATCGGCGGTCAGCACCAGCCAGCGGTGCCGCTTGTATTCGCGCGGCATGTCGTCAGGTTCGACCGGAGGCACGAAGGTGACATTCGCGCCGTGCCGCGCAGCATCGCCGCGCAGGCCATTCGGGCTCCCGCCTGCGGTATAAAGGTTGAAGCTTCGGTCCGGCACCTTGCAGGCCAGCCGGAGGAATTCGCCTCGTGCCTTGCCCGCAGTGGCCGCGCCGATCGTCATCACCGCATCACCATTGGGGCTGCGATCATGGAAGCGGGCGAAGGACACCACCGGAAAGCAATCCACCAGCTTTGCCTCGCGCAGCCCGGCGCGCTTCAGCCAGGGACGGGCAAAGGGCAGGCCGAGGACGCCGAGGCATAGCTCGCTGTCGATCGCCGGCAAGCTGTGCGCAAAGCCCGGCGCGGGCCCGGCTGCCGGCTCGCCGCGCAGCATCTGGTGGACGCGTTCGCGCAGCCCCCGCGGGCGCAGCGCCAAGGTGTCGCGCGAGGCGGTGCGCAGTGTGAAGGGGATGCCGGTCAGGCGCGAGACTTCCGCGATCACGCCGAGCATGGGCAGGTGGTGCGCATGCAGCAGATCGGGAGCAAAGGTTTCGAGCGCCGCCATGATCTCTGGCAGGGTCGCGGCAATGGCGAAGGGGCGATGGCCGGCATAGGGCTGCGCGGCGGGCTTCAGGGCGATGATGCCGATGTCATAATCCCCGGCCAGCGCCTCGATCTCGTTGCGGATTCCGGTCTGGCCAGCTTGCGGATACTGCTCCAGCAAGACCAGCACGCGCGGGCGCATGACCGGGGCGGCGGCGAGCCGCGGGCCGGGGTTGCGGGGAGCGGGATGGGCAATCGTCGTCATGGGCACTCCCGTGCTGGGGTCGATCGGCGGCGATATCGCAAGGACAGCGCGAAGCGGGTGCCCCATGCTGCGGGTGCGAAAAGACAGGGTCGCGAGGTTCGCGACCACTAAGCAGGTTAGTGACGGGGTTAGGTGTCGCGCCCATGCCTGCCCCATGACCAGCACCGCGCCGCCCGCCCCGCCTGCCCCGACGCCTGC
>JAIEOM010000200.1 GCA_019750455.1 Sphingomonadales bacterium
CCATTGACGAGATCGGTGGTCCACGCCGGCCCTTCGGTGGGCGCGACGAGGAAGGCCACCTTGTTTTCGGCCAGCAGCTTGTCGATCCCCTCGGCCCGGGTCAGGCGGCGCAGGGTGGCGAGGTTCTTGGTGTAGGCCTCGGCATCGGTCGTCTCCAGCGCCTGTTCGAACAGGTCCTGCCCGAACCAGCGCAGTTCCTCGCGCGGGTGGGCGGTGTTGAAGGCGACCACATCGGCGAGGCTGCGCGGACCGCCCGGCACCGGACGGCCGGAGAGATATTTGTCCATTTCCACCCGCAATTCGAAGAGCAGCACCGGGAGCGAGGCCTGCCACATCTCGGCCGGGGGGGAATACTCGACATCGACCAGCTCCGCGCCCGCGCGGGTGAGGTCGGCCAGCGCCGCTTCGAACAGCGCCTTCACGTCCGCCCGCTCGCCCACCGCGCCGCGCAGCACGCCGATGCGCACGCCTTGCAGCGAGGCTGTGTCGAGCCCGGCGGTGTAATCGGCGACGCGCTTTGCCTCCAAGGTCACGGGATCGGCCTTGTCCGGCCCGGCGATGGCGGTGAGCAGCAGCGCGGCATCATGGACCGTCTTCGCCATCGGCCCCGCGGTGTCCTGCGTCGAGGAGATCGGCACCACGTGCGTGCGGCTGACGATCCCGACGCTTGGCTTGAAGCCGACAAGGCCGTTGACGCTGGCCGGACAGGTGATCGAGCCATTGGTCTCCGTCCCGATCGCGGCCCATGCGAAACCCGCCGCAATCGCCGCGCCGCTGCCGCTTGAGGAGCCGCAGGAATTGCGGTCGATGCCATAGGGGTTGCGGGTCAGGCCGCCGACCGCGCTCCACCCGCTCGATGAATTGTTGGCGCGGATGTTGGCCCATTCGCTGAGGTTGGTCTTGCCCAGCACCACGCCGCCCGCCGCGCGCAGGTTGGCGATCAGCGGCGCATCGCGGCCCGTGGCATTGTCCTTCAGCGCAAGCGAGCCTGCGGTGGTCGGCCATTCGGCGGTCTCGACGTTGTCCTTCACCAGCACCGTGCGCCCGCGCAGGATGCCCGTGCCGATGTTCTGCCGCGCCTTAACCGAGGCGGCCGGATCATAATCGATCACTGCATTGAGCCGCGGTCCGGCATCGTCGAGCGCCTGAATGCGCAGGACATATTCGTCCGCTGCAAGCAATTCGGCCATCGCCGCGCGCTCCGGGTTTCTGGCGGGAGCGGGGGGCTCCGATTGCGCGAGAGCCGGCATGGCGGCGGTGGTGGCGAGCAGCAGGGCGAGGGCCGGACGGGCCAGAGCGGTGGCGTTCATCCGCATGGTTTGCCACGCCCTCGCGCAGGCTCAAGGGGCAAAATGCCCCCGCCGCCCAGCCAGCCCTGTCAGGCAATTCACATGAACAAGGTAAACGCCCTTGAAATTGCCCCTCACACTCCGACATAGCCAGTTCGCAACACATAAAGGACCAGGGCATCCATGATCGATCTGTTCGGCAACGCTGGCGAAACTTACGGCACTCAGGGGCAATTCACCCGCGATCCGCTGACCGGCGCGCTGGTGCCCGTGGTGGTCGAACAGACGAGCCGGGGTGAACGCAGCTTCGACATCTTCAGCCGCCTGCTACGCGAACGCATCGTCTTCGTCACCGGTCAGGTGGAAGACGGCATGGCCTCGCTGATCGTGGCCCAGCTGCTGTTCCTCGAAAGCGAGAATCCCTCGAAGCCGATCAGCATGTACATCAACTCGCCCGGCGGCGTGGTGACGGCGGGCCTCGCGATCTTCGACACCATGCAATACATCAAGCCGCGCGTGTCGACCGTGTGCATCGGACAGGCCGCATCGATGGGCAGCTTCCTGCTGGCCGCGGGCGAGCCGGGCATGCGCATCGCGCTCCCCAATGCGCGCATCATGATCCACCAGCCTTCGGGCGGGGCGCGCGGGATGGCATCCGACATCGAGATCCAGGCGCGCGAGATCCTGCGCATCCGCAGCCGCATGAACGATCTCTACGTGAAGTTCACCGGCCGCAGCCTTGAGGAAATCGAAAAGGCGATGGATCGCGACACCTTCCTCGAAGCCGAGGAAGCCAAGGAATTCGGTCTGGTCGACAAGGTGTTCGAGACCCGGCCCGAAAACGAGGAAACCGGCCTTGAGGACGGTTCGGGCGGGGCGCCTGAATAAGTCGCGCCCTCCGATCTGCCCCCGGCCGGGACAGGCCGCCACCGGGCGTGGCTTTTCCACGCCGGATGGAGTGCGGCGGTCATGGTAACACCACGAAATCACGCGCCATGTGTTGATTCATGGGTGCCAAGCGATACACTTGACGAATCCGCCCGGGGTTTTCCGGCATTGCCTCAGGCGGATTCGAGGACACAGGAATGACCAAATTGAGCGGATCCGACAGCAAGAGCACCCTCTACTGCAGCTTCTGCGGGAAGTCGCAGCACGAAGTGCGCAAGCTTATCGCCGGCCCCACGGTGTTCATCTGCGATGAATGCGTCGAGCTGTGCAACGACATCATCCGCGAAGAAACCAAGGCAGGGATCGCCGGCAAGAAAGACGGCGAGATCCCCACGCCGCTCGATATCTTCACGCAGCTGAACGATTACGTGATCGGGCAGGACCGGGCCAAGCGCGTGCTCTCGGTCGCGGTGCACAACCACTACAAGCGGCTGAAGCACTCGGGCAAGGCGGGTGATGTCGAGCTGGCGAAGTCGAACATCCTGCTCGTCGGCCCCACGGGTTCGGGCAAGACGCTGCTGGCGCAGACGCTGGCGCGCACCTTCGATGTGCCCTTCACGATGGCCGATGCGACCACGCTGACCGAAGCGGGCTATGTGGGCGAGGATGTGGAGAACATCATCCTCAAGCTGCTCCAGGCCTCCGACTACAACGTCGAGAAGGCTCAGCACGGGATCGTCTATATCGACGAGATCGACAAGATCACCCGCAAGGCCGAAAACCCGTCGATCACCCGCGACGTTTCGGGTGAGGGCGTGCAGCAGGCGCTGCTCAAGCTGATGGAAGGCACCACCGCGAGCGTTCCGCCGCAGGGTGGCCGCAAGCATCCGCAGCAGGAATTCCTGCAAGTCGACACCACGAACATCCTGTTCATCTGCGGCGGGGCATTCGCGGGCCTCGACAAGATCATCGCCGACCGCTTGCAGAAGCGCTCGATCGGCTTCGGTGCCAATGTCGCCGATCCCGACAAGCGCCGCGTGGGCGAGCTGCTCGAAAAGTCCGAGCCCGAGGATCTCCTCAAGTTCGGCCTGATCCCCGAATTCGTCGGCCGCCTGCCGGTGATCGCCACGCTGCACGATCTCGATGTGCCGGCGCTGGTGACGATCCTCAAGGAGCCGAAGAACGCGCTGGTGAAGCAGTA
>JAIEOM010000118.1 GCA_019750455.1 Sphingomonadales bacterium
GAGGCCGCCCGAGGGCATGAAGGTTTCGCCCGACACCGCACGGTCGGCGAGGAAGAACACCGTCGCCTGCGCCACGTCATGCTCGGTCGGCATCTTGCCAAGATAGAGCTTCGAGAGCACGCCGGTGCCCACCTTCTTGGCCTCGACCGCGATCTTGTCGGCGGGCAGATAGGGCGCGTCTTCCGGCGGCACGCGCAGCAGCCAGTCGCCGTCCGCTTCGGGCGTGGCCGGACGGTCGTTCCACTCCGGCGCGTCGAGGAACAGGCCCGCCTGCCGCAGCCGCCCGATCAGTGCGGCGGCGATGGTGGGGGTCAGCAGGTACTGGTCCCAGGTGCATGTGCCGTCACCTTCGCGCGCGCAGGCCAGCGCGAGTTCGCGCAGCTCGCGCGGGTTGTTGGTGTCATGGCTCATCTTGACGGTATCGTTGCGGGCAAGCCGCGCCAGCACCGCCTCGACCCGCACCCCGCGCCGGATCGCCTTGATCGCCGCGGCGTGGACGGCGTTGAGGCGCTTGTTTTCAAGGATCAGCTTGCCGCGCCGCTCGAACAGTCCGGGCTTGCCGCCGGTGCCCGAAAGGCGATCGCCATCGACCGGCCCCGGCGCAATCGCGTTGAACTGCACTTCCGGGCCGAGATAGCGCGCCATGCTCTCGACCATCGCGCGCTGCCCCGCCTTGCTGACAGCGTAATCCGCGCGGTTCGGGTATGCGACCGCGAGATATTTCTCGCCCCCGAAATAGGACGAGACGTTGAGGATGTAGCCCGACCCTTGCGCCTTCATCAGCGGCGCAACGTGGTGCATCAGGAAGTAGTTCGACACGAGGTTCGCATCGAGCGTGTAGTTCCAGGCGTCGACCCCCATGTCGACGACCATGTCCTCCGCCCCCGCGACGCCCGCGTTGTTGATGAGGTAGTCGATCCGCCCGAAGGCCTTCAGCGTCGCATCGACGGCACCTTTCAGGCTCTCGAAATTGCTGACATCGACATTGGCGAGGGTCTGCACCCGGCGCTCGACCCCGGCGAAACCGATGTCCTCCAGCTCGCTGACGATCTTGGCCCGCGCGACCGCGAGTTCGCTTTCGCGGCGGGCGACCATCATCACCTTGCCCCCGGCAAGCGCCAGCAGCCGCGCGACCTGCCCGCCGATCCCGGCCGAACCGCCGGTGATGAGCGCGACCTTGCCGAGATGCAACCCGGTGATGTTCTCGGAGAAGCCCGGCATGGCTTTGCGCGCCCCGGTCGCCTCGCCGATGTTCGCCGGGACATAAAGCGTGATCTCGCCGAGCTTGCTTTCCTTGAGCAGAATGCGCGCGGCGTGGCCTGCGGTGAAGCGGATATTCTCGGCCTCGGTGTTGGTGAAGCGCACGATCTGGTTGCCCCACTCGGCCTGACGGCGGCGGCCATGCGCGGTGTCGATCTCGGACTCGTCGCGCCAGATGCGGATCAGCTGTTCCGTGGCGGCGCGCAGGATGTGGCCGTAGATGTCGCCCTTGCCGTCGCTGGCATGGCTGACGAAGACGAAGCGCGGCGGCTGCAAGAGGTTGTCGTGGCGCTTCCAGTAGCGGCTCATGGTCCGCGCAAGCGCCATGTTGCCCGCGAGTTCGGCATCCATCAGCGCCTCTACGACGCCATCATCGGCCGCGGTGATCGCTCCCGACAATTCGCCCGCGCCCAGTGCCGGCAGGAACAGCGCGCCGCTGACGGGGGTGCCCTTGGCGGTGTATTCCTTCAGCGCGGCTTCCATCCCCGCCGGGTCCTTGCGGCTGAAGCGGATGATGGCGAGCTTGTCGCCCAGCCCCAGCGCCGCGCACCGCTTCTCGGCGATGGCGACATCCGCCGCGCGCGGCAGGCCGAGCACGACCTCGGCCCCGCAGGCGAGCTGCACCTGCGCGATTTCCAGCGCCTCTTCCCAATCATCCCCCGCCGCGATCAGCACGGCGAGGCCCGTGCCGTCCATCGAGCGCATGGTGGGCCGCGCGAGGTAGGTCGAGCGCTGCTCCTTGCGCACGCTCATCCCGTGGGTGACCTCGAAATCGTGGCCGTTGTAAGCCGCGCTTTCGTCGCTACCGAGGAAGACGCAGGTGGTTGCGATGTCGGTCGGCGTGGGGAAAGTCTTGGCCTTGTCGTTGCCGCCCGTTGCCCGCTCAAGGCTCATCATGTCGAAGAACTGGTTGGCGGTGGTTCCCGCCGCATCGCCGCGCGCGGTGTCCATCGCGGCAAAGACATTCCGGATCCGCTCGCTTTCGATCGGGCCGGGGTAGACGAGGTTGACGCGGATGCCCTTGGGGCCAAGCTCTAGGCTGAGTTCGCGGCTCCACGCATTCATCGCCGCCTTGGGGACGACATAGGCTGCGCGCGCATAGTAAGGCGTGCGGCTGAAGATGGTCGAAACGTTGATGATCGACCCGCCTTCGGGGATGTGCTCGGCCGCGACCCTTGCGACGTTCCACGCGACACCGAAGATGTTCCGCAGCGCATCGCCGACGGTCTCGCTGTCGGTCGAGCCCGTCTTTTGGAGCGCGGCAAGCTCCTCGGCCGACAGCGGCAGATTCTCGATCGGCTGCTTGGGCCCGGCGCTCCCGGCGTTGTTGACGAGAATGTCGATCCGCCCGAACTGCTTCACCACCTCCGCAATCGCCGCACGGACCGAGGCGATGTCGCCCCCGTCGAGCGCCACGGTCGCGAGCCGCGCCGGGTCTGCGCCGGTCGCCTTGAGCAGCGCCTCGGCGGCGGCCTTGGTGCGGTCGGGCGTGCGGCCCGTCATCACCACGGTTGCGCCTTCTGCGAGGTAATGCGTGACGATATGCCCGCCGAGGTTCCCCGCCGCGCCGGTGACGACAGCAATCTTGCCCGCGAGGCGGCCCGGGATATCGCCTTGCAGAGCAGGCGCAGCGGCAACGGCTTTCAACTTGGCCATGACTCTCTCCTCACAGAATTACCGCGAAGACGGGCTTCGCTTTTCATTTCGTTCAATCTCTGGGGAGGAGAAGGAAGAACGTTTCAATACAGGCAACGCACGGATTAGCCGTCCGGTTCCCCGCCTGCCTGCGTCGCCGCAGCAGCCGCCCACGCCTCCAGCAGCGCGTCGCGGCTTCTGAGGCCCATTTCGGGCAGCGCGTGATTGACCACATAGGTCGATCCGGTGTGGCGGTTGTCCCACATCGCTTGGTGGGCCTCCGGCAGACCGTCCCACGGCACCACCTCGGGCTCGGTTACTTCGAGCAGGCCCGCCGCGATCATGTCGTTCATCCGCGCGACTTCGTAGGCGTTGCACAGGTGCGTGCCGAAGATCTGCGCGGTGGGCATGAAGATGCGGCGCTGGCGGGTCCACACTTGGGGCGCGTAGAAGGTGAAGCGGCACCCGGTCAGATCTTCGGCGAAGATCACCCGCCCGGTGAAGGGCTT
>JAIEOM010000015.1 GCA_019750455.1 Sphingomonadales bacterium
TGGCGGAGACGGAGGGATTCGAACCCTCGGTACCCTGATAGAGTACGGTTCCTTAGCAGGGAACTGGTTTCAGCCACTCACCCACGTCTCCGGGCATCAGCTTGGGCTGCGAGGGCGGGGCTATAGTCGGCCCTTGCACGGGCGGCAAGGTGGGTTCGCGAAAAAACCGCAAACCCCCGGGCGGATGGTGCGGTTCGGGGCGCGTTCAGCCTTGGCAGGCTAGCCCGGCGCTCGCTTCGTCGCAAATCGGATTCGCCTCGGCGACGGGCGGTTGCCAGGGGACTGCGAAGGGATTCTCCTCCCATCCGCAGAAAACCGGGGGCTGACACGAGGCTGCGAAAGGTCGCATTATGAGCATGATGATCGCCCGTTTCCCTGATTTCGGACGCCGGCTGGGCGCCTTGGCGCTCGGCGCACTGGCGGCATTGTCGCTGGCGGCGGCTCCGGCTCCGGCTGCGGCGCAGGACCTTGAGACCTTCGATCCCGATGCGACGTTCGGGCAGCAGAACAGCGCGGGCGGGATCGATGCGGATCTGGCCACTCCGCAGGCGCCGCCGGCCACCACCGACACGCCGCCCCCGCCCGAACCCACGGTCGACAGCACTTTCGGCGATTACGCAGCCCCGCCGCCCGCTACCGAGACCGCCCCGCTGCCCGTGCCCGCCGAAGGTGAGATTGCCCCGGTGACCACCGCCGCGCAGGCATCGGGCGAGACCTATGGCGAGGATGACCTCATCGGCGCGGCCGAGGGCGTGTTCGGCAAGGGCGCGGAAGGCCTCGCCAAGCTGATCGAGGATCTGCTCAAGAAGCAGGGCGAACCCAACGGTTATATCGTCGGGCGCGAGGCGGGCGGAGCGTTCATCGTCGGCGCGCGCTATGGCTCGGGCACGCTGCACCACAAGGTCGAAGGGACGCAGAAGGTCTACTGGACCGGGCCTTCGGTCGGCTTCGATGCCGGGGCGAATGCTGCCAATACCTTCGTGCTGGTCTACAACCTCTATGACACCGAAGACCTCTTCAAGCGTTACCCGGCGGGCGAGGGGCAGGCCTATTTCGTGGGCGGGCTCAATGCCAGCTACCTGCGCCGCGGCGATGTGGTGCTGATCCCGATCCGGGTGGGCGCCGGGCTGCGGCTGGGCATCAATGCGGGCTACATGAAGTTCTCCAAGGAACAGAAGTGGCTGCCGTTCTGAGCGCGTAAATCTTCCGCTGCATACGAAAAGCCGGTTGCGATGCGCGCGCGTGCGGGCCATGCGCGCGTCATCATGCTTGACCGACTCAGCCCGCAGGCGCCCGACGCCCTTCTCGCCCTGATCCGCCTCCACGCCGCCGATCCGCGGTCCGACAAGATCGACCTCGGCGTCGGCGTCTACCGGACGGAAGACGGCGCGACCCCCGTGTTCGCCGCGATCAAGGCGGCGGAGCAGGCGCTGCTCGATACGCAGGACAGCAAGTCCTACCTCGGCCCGGAAGGCGACATGGGCTTCGTCAATGCGCTGATGCCCTACATCTTCGGCGCCGACCCGACGATGGGCGGGCGTATCCAGGGGATGCAGACCCCGGGCGGCACGGGCGCGGTGCGCCTTGCGCTGGGCCTCGCGCAGAAGGCCGGGGTGAAGCGCGTGCACATGGGCGTGCCGAGCTGGCCGAACCACGCGCAGATCCTCGCCGATCTCGGCATGGAACTGGTGCCCTTCGATCACGCCAAGGCTGACGGCACGGCCAACCTCGATGCGGTGCTCGGCGCGATCAACGGCGCTGCGGCGGACGAAGCGGTGCTGCTCCACGCCTGCTGCCACAACCCGACCGGGATCGATTACACCGCCGACCAGTGGGACGCGATTGCCGATGCCTTTGCCAGCAGCGGCACTTTCCCGATCATCGATTCGGCCTATCAGGGCCTCGGCCACGGCATGGAAGAGGACGCGGCAGGCATGCGCGCCGTGCTGGCCAAGGTGCCGGAAGCCTTCATCGCATATTCCTGCGACAAGAACTTCGGCCAGTACCGCGACCGCGTGGGCGCGTTCTATGTGCTGGCGGCAGAGGCGGGCGCGCTCGATACCGCCTTTTCCAACGCCAACGCGCTGGCCCGCGCGGCATGGTCGATGCCGCCCGATCACGGCGGCGCGGCGGTGCGGATCATCCTGCGCGATGCCGAGATGACCAAGCAGTGGCTCGCCGAACTGGACGACATGCGCGCCCGCATGCGCGGCGTGCGCGATGCGCTGGCCAAGGCGGGCACGGCGGGACGGATCGACCTGACCCCGCTCGGCCACCAGAACGGGCTGTTCTCGATGCTCCCCGTCACCAAGGAGGAGGTCGCCCAGCTTCGCGAGGACCACGGCATCTACATGGCCGCTTCGGGCCGCATCAACATCGCCGGGCTGACCAAGGCGAATCTGCCCAAGTTCATCGCCGCCCTCGCGGCGGTCGCGGTGTAAGCACGCGTGCTCGACCGCCAGCCTGTGCTGGAAGGCGAGCATGTCAGTTTGCGCCCGCTGCACCCCGCAGACTGGGACGCGCTGTTTGCTGTCGCCTCCGATCCGCTGATCTGGGCGCAGCATCCCGCGCATGACCGCTGGCAGGAACCGGTGTTCCGTGCCTTCTTCGACGATGCGCTGGCCAATGGCGGCGCGCTGCTGGCGATCGACACGGCGAGCGGTGCGGTGATCGGCTCCTCGCGCTTTCAGGGGCTGGAAGAAGCGGATGGCGGCTCGGTCGAGATCGGCTGGACGTTCCTCGCCCGGCACTGCTGGGGCGGGCGCCACAACCACGAGATGAAGCGCCTGATGCTCGCCCATGCGCTCGCCAGCGTGGCCGAGGTGCGCTTTCTGGTGGGCGAGGGCAACACCCGCTCGCGCCGCGCGCTCGAAAATATCGGGGCCAAGCTGACCGACCGGCGCGAGGAGCGCATCATGGCCGGCGGCGAGATCATCCCCCACCTCACCTACGTCATCACCCGCGAGAGTTTCGCCAAGGGGCCGCTGGCCCGTTAGCGCGGGAACAAGCCGCGGGCCTGCAAGGTAAGCCCGCCATGCTGTTCGACGGGTTCCCCGGCCTCCTGCGTGTCGCGGTTATGGCCCTGCTGGCCTATGCCGCGCTGGTGGTCGTGCTGAGGACGGCAGGCAAGCGTTCGCTCGCCAAGCTCAACGCCTTCGATCTGGTGGTGACCGTCGCGCTTGGTTCGACGCTGGCGACGGTCCTGCTGGGCAAGGATGTGGCGCTGGTCGAGGGGGCGCTGGCCTTTGCCATGCTGGCGCTGCTGCAATGGGGGGTCTCGCGCCTGTCGGTCGCCTCGGCCACTTTCCGCCAACTCGTCCGCAGCCAGCCGCGGCTGCTGGTCGAGGACGGCCGCTTCCTCCACCGGGCGATGCGCGAGGAACGGATAACCGAGGACGAAATCCTCGCCGTG
>JAIEOM010000107.1 GCA_019750455.1 Sphingomonadales bacterium
GGCGGCGAGCGAATCGCCAAGCGCAAGCTGATGAACATCTCGATCTCCTGCGACCACCGCGTCGTCGACGGGCACGATGCGGCGAGCTTTATTCAGGGCGTGAAGAGGCTGATCGAAACGCCCGCGCTGTTGCTGGTGGACTGAACGGGGTAATGTCGGGGCCGGGAGGTGCCCGGCATGACCCGTGACCCGCGTATCGACGATTACATCGCCAAGGCGGCGTCTTTTGCGCAGCCGATCCTCACGCACGCGCGCGCACTGGTGCACCAGGCGCTGCCGGAGGCGGAAGAGACTATCAAGTGGGGCATGCCGCACTTCACGGTGGGCGGAAAGAATGTCGTCGGCCTCGCGGCGTTCAAGGCCCATGCGTCGGTGGTGATCCATCGCGAGGAGCGGACCGGGGACGGGATGGGGGCGCTGGGCAAGCTAACGAGCCTTGCCGACCTGCCGCCTGATTCCGAACTGATCGCTCGCTTTCAGTCGCGTCCAGCGGCGCTCGCCACGCAGCGGCCCAAGGCGGCCCCCAAGGCCGAACTGCCGATTCCTCCGGCCTTCGCCGCCGCGCTTGATGCTGCGCCCGCCGCGCGCGCTGCCTTCGATGGCTTCGCCCCCTCGCATCGCCGCGAATACATCGAATGGATCACGCAGGCGAAGCGTGAAGAGACGCAGGCTAAGCGTATCGCGCAGGCGGTGGAGTGGCTTTCCGAGGGCCGCAAACGCAACTGGAAGTACGAGAAATGCTGAAGGCTCGCGGACCGCTCAAATTTTGGCGATATGGCCGTTGACAGCCCGAACCACCGGCCCTAATGGCGCTGCTCCACGAGCGGGACGGCATCGCCGGAATGCTCGAAAGGACAAGATGCGCGGGTGTAGCTCAGTCGGTTAGAGCGCCGGCCTGTCACGCCGGAGGTCGCGGGTTCGAGCCCCGTCACTCGCGCCACTTGTTCCCTGGAAACGGCCCTTGAGGCCATGCGAAGGCGGGCTTTTCAGTCCGCCTTTTCTTTTGCCTCCAGCGGTGCTGCCGGAGGGCTCCAGCTGCCGGTCTCCATCCAGATCAGGAAACGCTTCAGCGGCAGCAGCCAGATCAGGCCGAGGATGACGTAGACCACCGTCTGCGCTCCGCCAGACCAGCTGCCGATGATCGACGGGGCATAGCGGGCAATGACCGCGCCATAGACCATCAGGCCCAGAAACAGGCTGACGATGCCGAAGGGGATTCGCCAGGTGGGGGTCTCGCGCATGGGTCAGATGTTTCCGTAGATCCGCGTGGGGGTAACCACCGCGTCGAGCGGTTGGTCGTGGGGTTCGCTGGGCAGGGCCTCGCACAATTGCGCGTCCCAGGCGAGACCAACGGCGAGGCCCGTGGGATGTTCCGCCAGCCAGCGATCATAATGACCGCCGCCTTGGCCGAGCCGCGCACCATCGGCGGTGAAGCCGACCAGCGGCACGAACATCACGTCGGGCATCAGCACGTCGGCATCGTCGGCGGGCTGGAGAATGCCGAAGGGGCCGACTTCCAGATCGTCCTGCGCGTAAGGATCGGTGTGGTGGCGGAAGGCCATGGGCGCAGCGCGATCAGCGAAGTGGGGCAGGGCGATGGTGTGCCCCGCATCGCGGAAGAAGCGGGCATAGGCTGCCGCTGGTGCCTCGAAAGGGGCGGCATGATAAAGGCCGATGACCGCCTCGGCCGGAATCCGCGCGAGCAGCGGGGCAGGGGGCCGATGGAACATCAGCGCGCGCATATTGTCCGGCAGCGCATCGACATGCGCCTTGCGCGCGGCGCGCAGGTGTTTGCGGAGTTCGGATTTGGTGGGCTGGGTCATTCCGAACGGGGTAAACCCCGCGCCCGATGGCCGCAAGCACCACCGTCGCTCGTCCCTCCACCACCTCCGGTGGCCCTCCTCCCCTGACGGGAAGGACAATCGGCCACAGGCCGCAAGGCCGAACGGCCGCCCGCAGGGGCGGCCCCGCACACGCCGGGTCCCCGGAGGAACCGCATCGAGGATGCGATGCGGAACACTAAAACGTGGCGGAACCACCATGGGTCGTTTGCGCTAGAAATCCTCTGACGCGTGGTACGTCAGGTGGGCGCCGTATACCCGAGCCTTCCGGGCGAACCGGCAGACAGGGGCAGGGACAACTCCCATTTGGATTACTTATAGCCTCAGGGATATTCAATCGGCTCGTGCCGGGCAGTCCCGCCGTGTTCCTATCTAGGCGCTCGCAGCGGCCGCTTCAAGCGCGGCAGCACTGGCCTCGGCGCGTTGGGCGAGCGCTTCGAGGCGCGCGGCGATATCCTCTGCCAGCGGATCGGGCGTGGCCGCCCCGCCGAACAGGTCGAATTGCGGGGTCGCGGGGGCGGGCGAAGCCGGGCGTTCGGCAGCCTCGCGCGCGGCGGCGAGATCGGCCTCCAGCGCGGCAATCGCGCTCTGCAAGGCGGCGATCGCTTCGGGATCGACCGTTTCGGCAGCCGGCGCCGGTTCGGGGACCTCGGCGAGACGCTTTCTGGCCTGGTCAAGCTCGTCAGCCATGAACAGCGCGGCGAACAGCAGGTTCTGCGCCTCCAGCGGCGCGCGCGCGCTGCCTAGCTGTGCATACTTCTCGGCGATCATCGCGCCCAGTGCCCTGATGTGGGCCTCCTGCCCGTCAGCGCAGGCGACCTGGTAGGTCTTGGGACCGATGCTGAGTGTGACGGTGCTCATGGCGCGGGTCACTCCTCCAGCTGGGCCAGCAGATCGTCAAGTTCGCGAAGCGAGTCAGCCACTTGCTCGCGCAACTTCTCGTGCACGTTGACCAGTTCGACCACCCGCGCCGAAGCCGTGCCCTGCCGGCCACCGGCTTCGCCAAGGGTCTCGCGCGCGGCATCGATGCGCGCCATCGCGGCCTCGATGCGGGTCAGCGCGGATGCAATGCGTTCGGCACTCATGGGAGGGACAGATACCAACAGAACGATGCCTGCGCAAAGCCTTGGGGCGGGCTGTTGATAAGTGGCGATGGCCGCTGGCAGCGGATTGGGGCGCGCGAAAGGTTGACCTCCCCCGTCCCCTCGGCAATGGACCGCCCGACCTTAACCGGGGCTCGAATCGCGCGTGGGCGCGCGGGGATGCCCGCAGGAGAACAGCGTGCCGATGACCCTCGATGCCGCCCGCCTTCAACCCATGGCCAACGCCATCCGCGCCCTTTCGATGGACGCGGTGGAGGCTGCCAATTCGGGGCACCCCGGCATGCCGATGGGCATGGCCGATGCGGCGACCGTGCTGTTCACGCGGCATCTGAAGTTCGATCCAGGCGCGCCCGATTGGGCAGACCGTGACCGTTTCGTGCTGAGCGCGGGTCACGGATCGATGCTGATCTACAGCCTGCTGTACCTCACCGGCTACGCCGCGCCGACAATCGACGACATCCGCAACTTCCGGAAGCTCGGAAGCCC
>JAIEOM010000228.1 GCA_019750455.1 Sphingomonadales bacterium
GGCGGCGTGTCCATGGTGACGATCACATCCGCAGACCGCCCCGCCATGTTGCGATCCCACCACGTGTCGTTCTCGTGATAGGCGAAGGTGAAGCCGGGCAGGGACAAGCGGTCGAGCAGGCCCTTCAGGGTCGCCGGTTCCGCACCCCACCACATCGGGAAGGCGAAGACGATGTGATCGCAGGCATCCAGCAAGCGCGCCATTCGCTGGAGATCGGGCTCCCACTCGGTGCGCTGGCGGTAGCCATGGGCAAGGTTGGGATCGAACCTCAGATCGCGCAGGGCGACCAGCGTGACCGTGGCACCGGCGGGCAGGGCGGCGCGATAGACATCCAGCAGGTGCGAGCAATAGCGCCCCTCGTCCGGATGCGCGTCGATCAGCAGCACATTCATCGGCATTCCCCTCGTCCGTCCCCTCGGCAGGAGATTATCGCGGCGCGCACAAAAGAAAAGGGCGGCCCCGAAGGACCGCCCTCTTGCTTGCCGTGCGGCTGTGAAGCCGGATCAGCGCGAGTAGAATTCGACGACCAGGTTCGGTTCCATCGTCACCGGGTAGGGCACTTCGTCGAGCTTCGGCACGCGGGTGAAGGTCACCTTGTCGGTGCCGTCGGGCATGACGTAATCGGGAATGTCACGCTCGGCGAGGCTCTGGGCTTCGATCACGAGCGCCATTTCCTTGGCCTTGCTGCCGAGGCTGACGACATCGCCCACGTTCACGCGGCGCGAGGCGATGTTGCACTTCTGGCCGTTCACATAGATGTGGCCGTGGCTCACGATCTGGCGCGCAGCGAAGATGGTCGGCGCGAACTTGGCGCGGTAGACGACCATGTCCAGACGCTGCTCGAGCAGGCCGATCAGGTTCTGGCTGGTGTCGCCCTTCATGCGCGACGCTTCGAGGTAGTTGCGCTTGAACTGCTTCTCGGTGACGTCGCCGTAGTAGCCCTTGAGCTTCTGCTTGGCGCGCAGCTGGAGGCCGTAATCGCTCATCTTGCCCTTGCGGCGCTGACCGTGCTGGCCCGGGCCGTAGGAACGCTTGTTTACCGGGGAATTCGGGCGGCCCCAGATGTTCTCGCCCATGCGGCGGTCAAGCTTATGCTTGGCGCTCTTGCGCTTCGACATATGTCGTATCCTTCAAATTTGCTGGGCCGCCCACTGCGGGAGGCCTTGAACCCGGCACCGCACCATCAGTCGTCAAACCGATGCGGCCACTGCTTCACCGGGGTGCAGGGCCAATTGCGAAGGCGCGCGCATAGCAGGACAGGGGCAAAGGTCAAGTCGCTGCGGGCGATGCCGTTCAATCAGGGCGCTCCTTGCGCTCCATGTAACTCAGGATGCCGCGCAAGGTGCGCACTTCCAGATGGTTCCAGCCCGGCTTGGTAAGCAATCCGCGCAGGGTGCGGCGGGTGGAATCCGCGCGCGCGGCGGGGAGGAAATAGCCCTTGGGTCCCAGCAGCTTTTCGAAATGGGCGATCAGACCGTCCAGTTCGTCCTGCGGAGCGGGTGGCAGGGCATCCTCGGCAGTCGGCTGCACCAGAACCGTGCCCGCATCAGCGATTTCGCGGCCTATGCGCGCCCATTCATAGGCGACGAGAATGACCGCCTGCGCAAGGTTCAGTGAACCGAACTCGGGATTGATGGGGACGGTGAGGATATTGCGGGCCAGCGCCACATCCTCGGTCTCCAGCCCGGAGCGTTCAGGCCCGAAAATGATTGCGTGCCGCCCGGTGAGGGTATGGACCTGCCGCCCTGCCTCGTCAGCGCCGATCACCGGCTTGGTCACGCCGCGTTTCCTGACGGTCGTGGCATGGACATGCGCGCAGTCCGCGACCGCCTCGGCGGTGGTGGCATAGACCTTCGCCTGCTCCAGCACGATGTCTGCGCCTGCCGCCGCCGGGCCTGCCGAAGGGTTGGGCCAGCCATCGCGGGGAGCGACGAGACGCATCTCGGTCAGCCCGAAATTCAGCATCGCGCGGGCTGCCTTGCCGATATTCTCCCCCAGCTGCGGGCGCACGAGGACGATCACCGGCTTGTTGAGATCGGCCATCTTGTCGTTATTCCTTAGCAGCTTGCTGCACGGTGCTGGCAAATTCCTCGAAGTCGCGTGCTTCGGAGAAATCGCGGTACACGCTGGCAAAGCGGATATAGGCGACCGAATCGATCTGCCGCAGCCCTTCCATCACCAGCTCACCGATATGCGCGGATGGCACTTCGGCCTCGCCCGATGTTTCGACCTGCCGCTGGATACCGCTGATGAGCTGATCCAGTCGCTCCTGATCGATCGCCCGCTTGCGGCAGGCAAGGGCGACCGATTGTTCAAGCTTTGACCGATCGAAGGGTTCGCGCCGGTCTCCGGACTTCACCACCACAACCTCGCGCAGTTGCACGCGTTCGAAGGTGGTGAAGCGCGCCCCGCATGACGAGCACTGCCGACGGCGCCGGATCGAGGCATTGTCCTCGGTCGGGCGGCTGTCCTTTACCTGGGTATCGTCATGGGCGCAGAAGGGGCAGCGCATTCAGGGGGTTATTTCTTGATTCTCGTGTAAAGTGCAACGCCCGCTCCGGCCAGCGCACCCAGAATTGGCCCGCCTACCACCAGCCAGCCTGCGGCAAGGCCGATCGCCGCACCGGTAAGCACCGGCGCGGTCGAGGGGTGACCCAGCCCGTCCCTGGCCATGCCGGTGACTTCAGTCTTCACATCCTCGACCCAGTCCGGGGTCTGGCGGGGTCCCTGATCCATGGTCGAGGCTCCTTACATGCCGGGATAGACGGGGAAGGCGGCGCACAGCGTCGCCACGCGCTGGCGGACGCTTTCTTCGACCTGCGCATCGCCTTCGGGACCGTTTTTGGCAAGACCGTCAACCACTTCGGCGATGAGCTTGCCGACCGTGCGGAACTCTTCCGGGCCGAACCCGCGGGTGGTGCCGGCCGGCGTGCCGAGGCGGATGCCGCTGGTGACGAAGGGCGAGCGGGTGTCGTAGGGGATGCCGTTCTTGTTGCAGGTCAGGAACGCACGATCGAGGCCCTTTTCGGCGTCCTTGCCGGTCACGTCCTTGGCTGTCAGGTCGACCAGCATCGAGTGGTTGTCGGTGCCGCCCGAAACGATGCGCAGGCCGTTTTCCTCAAGGCTCGCGGCCAGTGCGCGGGCGTTTTCGACGATGCGGTGGGCGTATTCACGGAAGGACGGATCAAGCGCCTCCTTGAAGGCCACCGCCTTGGCCGCGACGATGTGCATCAGCGGGCCGCCCTGAAGGCCGGGGAAGACCGCCATGTTCAAGGGCTTGGTGTACTTCTCGTCATTCCACAGGATGATGCCCGAGCGCGGACCCCGCAAGGATTTGTGGGTGGTCGAGGTGACGATATCGCAATGCGGGAAGGGCGAGGGGTGCGCGCCGCCCGCGACGAGGCCGGAAATGTGGCTCATGTCGCACAGCAGCACCGCGCCCACTTCGTCCGCGATGGCGCGGAAGGC
>JAIEOM010000148.1 GCA_019750455.1 Sphingomonadales bacterium
ACGATCCTGCGGCGCGGGGCTTCGTGGTTCAGCTCCTTCGGGCGCGAGAACAACAAGGGCACCAAGCTCTTCCAGATCTCCGGCCACGTGGAAAAGCCCTGCGTGGTCGAGGAAGCGATGAGCATCAGCTTTGAAGAGCTGATCGAGAAGCACTGCGGCGGCATTCGTGGCGGGTGGGACAATCTGCTCGCGGTGATCCCCGGCGGCTCCTCGGTGCCGCTCGTCCCCGCCGCGCAGATCCGCAGCGCGCCGATGGACTTCGACGGCCTCAAGGAACTGGGCTCGGGCCTCGGCACGGCGGCGGTGATCGTCATGGACAAGTCGACCGACATCGTCCGCGCGATCAGCCGCCTCTCCTATTTCTACAAGCACGAGTCCTGCGGCCAGTGCACCCCCTGCCGCGAAGGCACGGGCTGGATGTGGCGCATGATGGAGCGCCTGCGCACGGGCGATGCGGCGATCGAGGAAATCGACATGCTGCAGGAAGTCACCAAGCAGGTCGAAGGCCACACCATCTGCGCGCTGGGCGATGCCGCCGCGTGGCCGATCCAGGGCCTCATCCGCCACTTCCGTCCCGAGCTGGAGCGGCGGATCAACGAGCATAACGCAAAGTTTGCGGAGGCGGCGGAGTGAGCAATCAGACCGTCACCTATACACCCGTGCGTCTGATTGCTTTGGCGTGCTTCCTGGTGTGGGCAGCCTTGGCAGCGTCGACGCTCTACGAAATCGCCCAAAGGGGATCGGAGAATTTCTTCGGTTCGGAAATGGTGTTCGCGTCGGCTGTCAGCGGCGTACTGGCTGCTGCGGGCGCTGCAGCTGTGTGGCTGAAGAAGCCGTTCGGTGCCGCGCTGGTGCTGATCGCGGCCGTGATCAATCACCTCGGCGGCGTTTTTTCGGAAGACGGGCGCGGGGAGTACAATTGGGGTCTTTCCATTTTGTCCGCTCTTCTTGTGCTGGTTGTGTGTGTGCACAGTCTCGTAACGGATAGTAATCATGCCTAAGGTCACCGTAGACGGTCAGGAAATCGAGGTCCCGGCGGGCGCGACTGTGCTGCAGGCGTGCGAGCTGGCGGGCAAGGAAATCCCGCGCTTCTGCTATCACGAGCGCCTCTCCATCGCCGGCAACTGCCGCATGTGCCTTGTCGAGGTGAAGCCCGGGCCGCCCAAGCCGCAGGCCTCCTGCGCGCTGCCGGCTGCCGAGGGTCAGGAAATCCGCACCGACAGCCCGATGGTCAAGAAGGCCCGCGAAGGGGTGATGGAGTTCCTGCTCATCAACCATCCGCTCGATTGCCCGATCTGCGATCAGGGCGGCGAGTGCGACCTGCAGGATCAGGCGGTCGCCTATGGCCGCGGCGGTTCGCGCTATCACGAGAACAAGCGCGCGGTGACCGAGAAGTACATGGGCCCGCTGATCAAGACGATCATGACCCGCTGCATCCACTGCACCCGCTGCGTACGCTTCTCGGAAGAGATCGCGGGCGTGGACGAGATCGGCGCGCTCTATCGCGGCGAGGACATGCAGATCACCACCTATCTCGAACAGGCGGCGGCGCATGAACTTAGTGCCAACGTGATCGACCTGTGCCCCGTCGGCGCGCTGACCTCGCGGCCCTATGCCTTCGAGGCACGCCCGTGGGAGCTCAAAAAGACGCTCTCCATCGACGTCTCGGACGCGGTGGGTGCCAACATCACGCTCCATTCCAAGGGCCGCGAAGTCATGCGCGCGCTGCCGCGCATCAATGACGACGTCAACGAGGAGTGGCTGAGCGACAAGGGCCGCTATCAGGTCGACGGGCTCACCAAGCGCCGCCTCGACCGCGTGTGGGTGCGCCGCGAAGGCAAGCTCCAGCCGGCCGAGTGGACCGAGGCTTTCGGCATGATCGCGGGCGCGCTTGAGGGCGACAAGGCCAGCATCGCGGCGGTCGCGGGCGATCTGCTCGATGCCGAGACGATGTTTGCCGCCAAGGCGCTGGTCAATGCTTGCGGTTCGCAGCTCACCGAGGCGCGCCAGACCGGCATGACCTATGACGTGTCGAACCTAGCGGCGGTGAACTTCAACAGCACCTTCGCCGGGATCGAGACCGCCGACGCGATCCTGATCGTCGGCAGCAATGTCCGCTGGGAAGCCGCGCTGCTCAACGTCCGCCTGCGCAAGGCGGTGAAGGCGGGGGCCAAGGTCTACATCATCGGCCCGGAATGGGACCCGACCTATCCGGCGACCTTCCTCGGCAGCGACCTCAAGCTGCTGAACCGCATCCCCAAGGAACTGGGCGATGTGATGAAGAACGCCAAGCGTCCCGCGGTGATCCTCGGCGCGGCCGCGCTCGCCAAGGGCGCGCTTCCGGCGGCGCTCAAGCTGGTCGACAAGTTCGGTCTCGTGCGTGACGGATGGAACGGCTTCAACGTGCTGCACATCTCGGCGGCGCGCATGGCCTCGCTGATGCTCGGCTTCACGCTGCCGGGCGGGATGGGCGACATTGCCGCCGCTTCGCCGAAGGTGCTGCTCAGCGTCGGCGCGGACGAGATGGATTATGCGCCCTACGCCAAGAGCCTCAAGGTCTATATCGGCCACCACGGCGACAAGGGCGCGCATCACGCCGACATTATCCTGCCGGGCGCATCCTATGCCGAGAAGGACGGGACCTACGTCAACACCGAGGGCCGCGTGCAGTTCGCCGAGAAGGCGGTCTTCGCCCCCGGCGATGCGCGCGAAGACTGGACGATCCTGCGCGCGCTCGCCGATGCGCTGGGCGTGACGGTCGGCTTCGACAGCTTCGGCGAATTGCAGGCCAAGATGATCGCCGCCGTGCCCGCGCTGGGCGAAGAGGGCCTTGCCGATTACGGCGCGCTCCCCAAGGCGGACAGCGGCGCCAAGTTCGAGGGCGAGATCGCGGGCTATCCGGTCAAGGACTTCTACCTCACCAACCCCATCGCCCGCGCGAGCGAGGTGATGCAGCGCTGCTCGGACGAATTGCTCCACGGAGCGGATGTGAAGGAGGCCGCGGAATGACCGCCTTCTTCCAATCCCTCGGCCTGCCTTACGAATGGGCCTGGACCGTCGCGACACTGGCCGCGATCGTCGTGATCTCGCTGCTCGTCATGTTCAGCGTGGCGATGGTGATCTATGTCGACCGCAAGGTGCTGGGCGCGATCATGATGCGGCGCGGGCCCAATGTGGTGGGGCCGTTCGGGTTGCTCCAGTCCTTCGCGGATGGCCTCAAGGTCTTCCTGCAGGAAACGATCATCCCGAGCGCCGCGAACAAGGGCATCTTCCTGATCGCGCCGATCATCACTTTCACCGTCGCGCTCGCGGCCTGGGCAGTGATCCCCTTCGATGCGGGCGTGGTGCTGTCGGACATCAACGTCGGCCTCCTCTACATCCTCGCGATCTCCTCGATGGGGGTCTATGGCGTGGTGATGAGCGGGTGGGCGTCGAACTCCAAATACCCGTTCTTCTCGGCGATGCGCGCCTCGGCGCAGATGATCTCCTACGAGGTCTCGAT
>JAIEOM010000030.1 GCA_019750455.1 Sphingomonadales bacterium
CTGGCGGGGTGTCGGTCCTGTCGGCTCCATCGAACGCGCCGTCTCCCAGCCTGTCGTCGGGAAGATCGAGGAGCGGCACGTCCAGGTCGCTTTCTGCAAGGCCTGTGCCGATGAGCGTCGCCTTGCCTTCGAAGGCCGCCGCTATCGCGCCCGCGCGCTGGCGATGGCCAGCTCCCTGATGATGGACGTAATAGCCGATATGCCGCGTCACTGCAGCAGGCCTTCGGGAAGAGGCATTTCGCTTGGCATGGGCGGCAGGGCGGCTTCGGCTCGCGCCAGCAAGTCCGGTCCGAGCACAGGCCTCAGGCTTCGGCGCCACAGCGCCCGGCCATGCCAGCGCCAATAAGCGGGAACTTGCGGCCGCGCCGATCCCGCGCCTGCCGCCAACCAGCGCCTCATGTCTGTCGCCATTCCATCCTCTGCGCGGCCGATGGGCCTGGCAGACGTCCGGGTCCACACATCGATGGGATGAACAAGCTCGCCTCCAGCGGCGATCGCGGCGATCACGAGTGCACGGTCCTCGCCCGTCCTCATGATCGGAACGCCGCCGGCGGCACGATACAGGCCGACGCTCAAGGCGAGGCTTGCGCCTGTATGGTCGCCGTGGCGCGGCGGCGGATCCCAAGGTATGGGATCGACAGCATCTTCGAGCTCGCGGACCTTGGCCCAATAGGCATCGAACCCTTTTCGCATCACGAAGAGCTCAGGCCACTTGTCTTTCTCGCGGCTGTCGAGTTCGATTTTTCCGCCGATGATGCGCTGCTTACCAGCCTGCGCTGCGGCGTCAGCATGAGCGAGGTTCGCAGCGAGCCAGCCCGCAGGGGGGCGACAATCGGCGTCCGTGCTGATGAGGAGGCCGCTGTCGTTTCCCAACCATTCAGCGCCAAGGTCCATGGCCGCCCGGCGCGCAGAGCCGACATGGGCAAGTTCGGGCGAAAAGGTCCTAATTGCGGTTCTGACTTCGAGCCGACCTCCTGCAGAGCGCGCCGCATGACATGCTACAGTCGCGCTCGCATCATTGCTGTTGTTGATGCACAGCGCCACCTTGATCGGACCTGGTGCCTCCTGAGCAGCAAGCGCTTCGAGCAGCACCGGAAGCCTGCGCGCTTCGTTACGTGCGGGAACGCAGATCACTGCAGCGCGGATCATGCGCTCAGGGCCACAGCGGCGGCGTCGGCATTCCGGGGGTGGTTGAGCACAAGCGTGCGATAGAGCCGCTCATAAGCATCCACCATCATCCGGGCATCGCAATAGGCTTCGGCCCGTCGGCGGCAATTACTGCGGTCGTGCGAAAGCGCAACGCCGATGGCCCGCACGAGGTCTTCAACACTGTCGGGCTCGGCCAGAGCGCCGCAATTCTCGTCGAGGATGGCCGAAACACCGCCCCGCCTGAACGCAGCGACCGGCGTTCCGCAGGCCAAGGCTTCCGCGACAACCAGACCATAGGGTTCTTCCCAGCACGGCGTGCAAAGGGCCGCGCGCGCACCGCCGATCAGGCGCGAAAGCTCTCGATGCGCCAAGTGTCCAAGGTAGTGGACATCGCCATGGAGGCGCGGCGCGATCTCCGTCGTGAAATATTGTTGGTCCGAACAGGGGCCTGCGATCCTGAGCGGCATTCCTGCGGCACGCGCTGCATCGATAGCGAGATGCAACCCTTTCTCGGGCACGATCCTGCCATACCACACGAGATAGGAATCGTCTGCGGACGACTGCCGGAAAGGGAAGAGGTCGAGAGCGATGCCGTTCGGGATGACGCCGTCCACAGGCGCAATGTCCGCCCAGAGGTCTGCCGTCGCCTGCGACACGGCAACGAGGTGGCTTGCGTTCTGTCCCAGGCGCACCCCGCTCTCCAGCCAGCAGAACGGGGGAGTGTGCAAGGTCGTAAGGGTCGGCATCGGCAAGGTCGCTGCCATCGTCAGAGGCAGGTAATGAAGCGAATTGTTATGGATGATGTCGAAGTCGCGGCCGCGCAGATCGGTCATCAACCGCAGATAGGCGTGATGTTCGCGGAAGAAGGCGACATCGCCAGCTTCGGCAATGCCGGTTTCCAGGAGCGATGTCTCCTCGCAGATCGCCTCGACGCCCAAGGCAGGGTCAGATGCCAGTGAAGCGAATAGCGTGACAGCTTGCCCTCGGGCACGAAGCGATTTGGCGAGAAGATGAGTGTGCATTTCGAGCCCCCCTGCGAAGGGCTCGGCGATGGCGTATTTCAGGTGTGCAATGATCTTCAACTTAAAGCCTTTGCACAGATAGGATTGGTGTGACGATACGGCTCGGCACCGCCGTGTCGCTAACCTTCTTTGTAGTTGCGGGTGAGGAAGCATTGGGGTGGGGATCGGGAAGGCCCGATCAAGGCCTCACCAGGTGAAGTGCGGGGGCAGGAAATGGCTGTCCTCACGTGGCACCATGCTGCGACCGGTTGCTATTTCGGATAAAAACCACGAAACCCGCGCTGCGGGGACCTGCATGATTTTGTGTCCTCATGAAGACGACGAAGGCGGGGGACCAGGGAGCATGGCGACCGATTGGCCAAATTCGGGACCACCCATGGGCGATCTGCCGCAAAGCGAAGCGGCCCTGTTCGATCCGCTCGGCCTCCTCGCCGCTATTGCTACGCCCGTCGCCATCCACGAGGGTCCGGAACATCGCCTCGCGTTTGCAAACGATGCCTATCGCACCGTCTTCGGTAATCGAATGCTTCTAGAGCTGACCGTTAATGGACGGATTGCCGGTTTGGCAGGAGCGCATCCCGTCGAGGCCTACGACAGCGTTTACGCGACCGGACTTGAAGAAACGACGGCGCCATTTGCGCTCGCCCTGCCATCCCGTGACGATCAGCTTTCGCAGCGCTGTTTCGCCAGACGCTGAAGCCATGGTTGGGACGTGATCGTGAAGTGCGCGGGCTGATCGCCACCACCTTCGATATCACCGAGGAGGTGCGGGCGCGTGAAGAGGCGGAGCGCCGAAAGGCTGATCTCGCGTTCGCGCTGGATATTGGCCAGGGCGTCGGCACATGGGATTGGGACGTTCGCGCAGATCGCCTGACGGTCAACGAGCGCTTCGCACAGCTTTACGCCGTGCCTGCGGCCGAGCGCGACGGGCAGCCGCTTGCCCGTTTTGTTGTAGCGATCGTGCCGGAAGACCGAGAGCGGGTCGAGCAGGCGATCGCCGCTGCAATAGCAGGCGGAAGCGACTACCGGCAGGACTACCGCGTTCGCAATGCGGATGGCGCGGTCCGCTGGGTGACGGCGCGCGACCGCTGCTTTCTCGACGAGCAGGGCAGGCCCTTACGCTTCCCCGGCGTCGTGACCGACAACACCGAAGAGATCGAGGAACGCCAGCGGCTCGAGCGAGCTCATGCCCTGCTCGTCTCCTTCCTCGACAACTCTGCAAGCTATGTCTTCGCCAAGGATCTCGAAGGGCGATATATTCTTGCCAACCGCTTCTACCTCGAGGCGTTCGGCGAGACCGAAGCCAGCCTCTATGGCCGCACCGATCGCGATCGGTTCGGTGAGGACGAACCCT
>JAIEOM010000128.1 GCA_019750455.1 Sphingomonadales bacterium
GCCTCGGGCACCTTGAAGCTCGCGGCACCGGCCGAAAGCTTGTCGAAGAACTCGTCCATCTCGGCGTCACCAATCACCAGCGGCGGGATGATACGGATCGTGTTGTCGCCCGCGGCCACGGTCAGCAACTGGTGGTTGTCGCGCAGGTGGACGTAGAAGGGGCGGCTCTCCATCTTCATCTTGAGACCGAGCATCAGGCCTTTGCCGCGGACCAGTTCGAACAGCTCGGGGTAGTTGCCGATGAACTGTTCGAGCCGTGCGCGCAGGCGCTCGCCCTTTTCGGCGACTTCGCCGAGGAAGGCGTCATTGGCGACCGCTTCCATCACCGCAGTCCCTGCCGCCATGGCGAGCGGGTTGCCGCCGTAGGTGGAGCCATGCGTGCCGAAGGTCATGCCGCGCGCGGCCTTCTCGGTGGCGATGCATGCGCCGAGCGGGAAGCCGCCACCGATCCCCTTGGCGGTGGCGAGGATGTCGGGCTCGATCCCGTAATGCTCGTAAGCATAGAGCTTGCCCGTGCGTGCGACGCCGCACTGCACCTCATCGAGCACCAGCATCAGATCGAGCTCGTCAGCCAGCTTGCGCAGGCCCTGCATGAATTCGACCGACGCCGGACGAATCCCGCCCTCGCCCTGAATCGGCTCGACGAGGAAGCCCGCCGTGTTCGGCCCTATCAGCGCCTTGGCCGCTTCCAGATCGTCGAACGGCGCATACTTGAACCCGGCGAGCAGCGGCGAGAAGCCGTGGTGCATTTTTTCCTGATTGGAGGCCGAGATGGTCGCCATCGTCCGCCCGTGAAAGGCGTTGTGGAAGGTGATCAGTTCGAAACGGTTCTTGTCGCCCCCTTCGGCATTCTGATGATAGGCGCGCGCGGTCTTGATCGCCGCCTCGACCGCCTCTGCGCCCGAATTGGTGAAGAACACCGTGTCGCCGAAGGTCTTGTCGACCAGCCACTGCGCCAGCTTCTCGCCCTGCGGGCTGCCGTAGAGGTTCGACACATGCATCAGCGTCGCCGCCTGCTGCTGGATCGCGCCGATCAGCCCTTCATGCGAATGGCCGAGCAGGTTGACCGCAATGCCGCTGGCGAAATCGAGGTAGCGGGTGCCGTCCTCGCCGATCAGATGGCAGTGCTCGCCGCGCACCGGCCGGACTCCGCAGCGCGGATAGACGGGCATGAGCGGGGTAATCGACATAAGCAGCATCCTGAAATTGAGAAAGTCGGGGGTCTGAAACGCAAATGGCGGCCCTGAACCAGAGCCGCCATCTGCATTCCGTTTAATCTTCCGGCTCCCCTTGGTCAAACCGCAGGGAGCGGGTTGCGGCCGGGTCAGCCTTCGATCGGTGCCAGATTGACGGCGGAATACTTTCCGCGTCGATCGACTTCCAGATCGAATTCGTAGCGTTCGCCCTCGTTGATGCCCGACAGGCCCGAGCGTTCGACCGCGCTGATGTGCACGAAGGCGTCCGGCTGGCCGTCATCACGGACGAGGAAGCCGAAGCCCTTCATCGCGTTGAAGAACTTGACCGTGCCCTTGGCGCGCTCACCGGTCAGCTCGCGCTGCGGCGCGGCCGGCTTGGCCGCCACGGCGATCACGTCACCCACGACCTGAAGATCCTGCGCCGACACCTTGCCGCCGCGATCCACGAGGTTGTACTGAAGCTCCTGCCCTTCGGCGAGGCCTTCAAGCCCCGCACGCTCGACCGCGCTGATGTGAACGAACACATCCTCGCCGCCGCCATCCTGCTGGATGAAGCCGAAGCCTTTCTGGGAATTGAAGAACTTCACCGTGCCCTTGCCGGTGCCGACGATCTGGGCGGGCATGCGGCTGAAACCGCCGCCGCCACCACCGCCGCCGGGGCCACGCGGGCCGCCGCCGAAGCCGCCGCCACCGCCGCGCGGGGCACCACCGCCGCCGCCGTAGCGATCACCGCCACCGCCGCCGCCGCCGAAACGGTCTCCACCGCCACCAAACCGGTCGCCGCCGCGATCACCGTAATCGCGCGGGGGCGGAAAACCGTCCATCCCGCCGCCAAACGGATCGAAGCCATCTTCGCCAAAACCGTCGCGTTTGTCGCGGCCGCGCCGGCGTCCCCTATCGTAACCCATAGATCAGTACGTACCTTGCCACACTGCCCGTCCTCCATTGCGCCGATGTCGTGGACAGTGAGCCGCACCGGACACAGACGCGCCGAGTCTTGTGGTCCGGAGCGCACGTGGTCCAAGGTATAGCGCACAAAAGCTTGCTTTGCGAACGAAATTACCGAAGCTCCCGGCGCGGCGTGGCAGGGTGTCCTGCGGCAGCTTGTGCGGGGCTGCGGCTTTGGGCATGAAGGTCGCCCAAGGGTCACGAAAAAGCAGGACGGATCATGAGCGATTTTCGCCGCCTCAACGAAAATGTGTTGGTGAGCCCGCAACTTGCGGTGGAGGATATCGCCGGCGCTGCCGCGCTCGGCGTCACCACGATCGTCAATAATCGCCCCGATGGCGAGGACCCGTCGGCCCCGCAGGGTGATGCCATCGAGGCTGCCGCTGCCGCTGCCGGGCTCAATTACGTCGCCATTCCGATCGGCCACGCAGGCTTCAGCGAGCCGCAGGTGAACGCCATGATCGCCGCGCTGGAACAGGCCGAAGGCCCGATTCTCGCATATTGCCGGTCGGGCACCCGCTCCACGCTGCTCTGGGCGCTGGCGGCTGCCAAGCAGGGCGAGAATCCGGACGCCATTGCCCGCACCGCCGCGCAGGCGGGCTACGACGTCAGCCCGATTCGCAGCCTGATCGACATGCTCGCCGCGCGCTGAGGCGCCGCCTGCATGGAATTGTTGCTCCAGACTGCCGGTTCGCTGGTCGCGATCCTCGCGCTGGCGGGGCTGGCGTGGTGGATGAAACTCGGGGGTATGCCGCGGCTTGATAGCGAGGATGCAGTGCACCGCGCGGCAGCCGAGGTGGAAGACGGCTTCACCCCTCTCGCTACCGCGACCGATGCCGGAGGCACCGCCGCGCTGGCCCGGGACGGCGCGGGCCGGATCATGGTCATCAAACGCCACGGCAACCGCTTTGCCGGGCGTGTGCTCGGTCCCGCAGGTCAGGCGCGGGTTTCGGGCCGGTCGCTCATCGTCGATGCGGGAGAGGCGCGCTTCGGCTCTGTGATTCTCACCCTCCCCGATGCGCAGGCTTGGGCCGATGCGATCAATCGGGTAAACGGGCCGCAACATGCCTGACTTCAACCCCACCCAATATGCCGTGCCGCTGTTCGTGGCGCTGGTGCTGGCCGAGATGATCTGGGCGAAGTTCCGCGCGCCGGAAGCCTACGAGCCCAAGGATACACTCGTCAGCCTCGCCTTCGGCCTCGGGTCAACCGTCGCGGGTGCGCTTCTCGGAGGGTTCGCACTCGCGCTGTTCATCAAGACCTACGAATACCGCATCTTCGATTTCGGCCCCGAATGGTGGGCGGTGTGGTGGGCGTGGCCAGTGTGCTTCGTGCTCGACGATCTCAAATATTACTGGGTCCACCGCGCCGGGCACCGCATCCGCTGGATGTGGGCGAGCCACGTGAACCACCATTCGAGCCAGCACTACAACCTCTCCACCGCGCTGCGGCAGAC
>JAIEOM010000206.1 GCA_019750455.1 Sphingomonadales bacterium
CTGGAGGATGGCTCGCTGGTGCGGTCCGGCAGCCGCGGCGATGATGCCGCAGGCGCGCTGCCGCGGCTGCTGCACAAACTTGCCGGGACTGCCGCGATGTTCGGCGAGCCGGGCTTGGGGATTGCCGCTGCCGCGCTTGAACGGGCGCTGGTCACGGGCGAGGATGTGACGGTGTGCACCGCTCTGGCCGCCGGCCTGCTCGCCGAAGCGGAGAGGCATACCGCCGCCACCCACTCGCCCGCCCCGCAGGATTGAGCAGCCGCAACCGCAACCGCAAAGCAAAAGGGCGACCCGTTGCCGGGCCGCCCTTTCGAATGTTTCGCTTTGACGCGGAGATCAGAAGCGGACGCGGACGCCGAAGCGGACACCCCACAGCGAACCGTTGATGTTGGTCGCTTCGTTCGGCGCGCGGAAGCTCGAGTAGCGATACTGCGCGCACGGCTGCGAGGCCGTGGTGGCAGCAGCGCCGCCGACCGTCTGGAGGCAGGTCACGTTGACGATGCCCGCAGTGTACGGGAAGCCGACCTGACGGATCGTGCCCCAGTCCTTGTCGATCAGGTTCAGCATGTTCTCGACGTCGGCCATCAGTTCCAGCTTGCCGCCGAAGACGAAGGGCACTTCCTGACGGACCGAGAGGTCCAGCTTGTGCACCCACGGGGTCTTGCCGATGTTCTTCGGCGCGATCTCGCCCTGATAGGCGTTCAGCTCCGAGTTCTGCACCAGCGACTGGAACGCCGCGAAGGTCGCCGCCGAATCGTAGGTGACCAGCGCATCGGCAGTCTGGCTGCTGACGTTCGGCACGTAGAGCAGACCGCGGCTGCCGCGACCGTTCACACCGAACACCGCCGAACGGCCCTGGGTCGGGTCGTTGAAGGTGTAGCTGTAACGCTGGCCCGAACGGACGTTGTAGAAGAACTCCACGCGGGTGTTGTTGTCACCGAACAGCTCACCGTCGAAACCGGTGCCGAGGCGGAACTGGTGATCGCGCTGGTAGTTGGCGATGCCCTGAGCCGCAAAGTTCGGATCGGTGAAGGCGGTGTTGGTGTAGTTCGAGAACGCCACCGACGAGGTGCCCGGGTTCTGGTCCTGCACGTCCTGGAAGGTGTAGGAACCGTTCAGGAAGAAGCCCGAGTCCCAGCGCTTGTTGACGCGGGCGATGACGTTCCAGCTGTCACCGAAGCCGGTGTTGGTCAGCAGCATGTCGGTGTTCTCGCCAGCCGCAGCCGGGAGCACGTTGTAGCGCGGACGGCCATCGGGCAGGGTGCCGGTCTGTTCGACCGAGCGCAGGTCGGTCCACTCGAGCGCGTTGTTGACCTTCGAATAGATCACGTCGGCGCCGAAGTTCCAGCCATCGCCCAGGAAGCCGAGGTCGGCTTCGTAGTCGACCGAGCCCGAGAAGCGCCACTGCGAGGGCACTTCGAAGTTCGGATCGAGCGCGTTGGTCGGGGCACCGGCAAAGCCGGCCTGACGCACCGCGCTGATCAGCGCCGCAGGCACGCCGGGGCCGCCAGAGACGTTGTTGAGGGTCGCCGCACCGAGCGCCTGCACCTGATCGTTGGTCAGGCCGAGAACCGCCTGCTCGGGGATGGTGAAGGTGCCGTTGGCGTTACGACGCACGCGCACCTGCTGGAGCGTCGGCCCGGGGTTCGAGAAGTTGTTCGAAATCCAGACCAGCGGGTTGCCGCCGCCGAACAGGCCCGCCGAACCGCGGATCTGCAGACGATCGGTCGGCTTCCAGTTCAGGCCGAAGCGCGGCTGGAGCAGGTCACGCCCGTTGAGGCTGCCGGTGTTGGGGAAGCCGAAACGCTGGAGGAAGAACTGGTTGAAGAACGGACGGTCCGGCGAATCGAACAGGTCGTAACGCACGCCCGCGACAACGGTGAGGTTGTCGGTCAGGTCGATGGTGTCCATCAGGCCGAAGGTCCAGCTGTTGTTCTGGAATTCGGCGGTGACGGTGTCGATGCCGCCACGCAGCGGCACGGCGTAATCGAGCTCGTTGGCACGACGCGCCTGGAAATCGGCGAGGCTGTCGAAGTACCACGCACCCGAAACGCGCTGGGCGAACAGGTTGCGCACGTCCTGGCGACGACGCTCTGCGATCAGCTTGAGGGTATGGTTTTCAACCTTCAGGGTCGCAGCGAATTCAATCGCCAGCGACTGGCTGTCGAGTTCGTTGGCCTGACGGCTGATGTCCGGACCGAAGTTGACGCGCTGCTGGAACGGCGCGCAGACCAGCGGGGCCGAACCGTTGATCGCACCGCCCGGAGGGGGCGCTGCCGGGTTGGTCGGATCGAGACAGACCTGGAACTGGCCGAATTCACGACCGCCGATCGGCACCTGCAGACGGGTGTAATCGGCATAGGATACGCGCAGCTGGGTCGAGAAGCTGTCCGACCACTGGTTGTTCGACTGAAGGATCCCGAAGTGGTTCTTCGCGCCCTGCGTGTAGTTGTTCGACAGCAGGTTGTAGGTCGGGTTGTTGGCGACGATCTGGCCGGTGCCGGTCTGGCCGGCGAGCAGCGCGCTGTCGTTCCAGATGTAGGTGGCGGTCAGGCGGTGACCGTCAGCCACGTTCCAGTCCAGCTTGGTGATCAGCTTGTCGTCCTTCTCGACGATGTCGTTGGCGACGCCGAGCGTGTCGTAGTTGTAGACCGACTGGGCGATGCTGCTGATGTTGCTGATCTCGGCATCGGTGATACCGAGCTGCGAGGGATCGACGTCGGCCGGGACAGTGTCACGGGTGCGTTCATAGGTGACCGCGAAGAACAGCTTGTCCTTGATGATCGGGCCGGTGACCTGCGCCACATAGACCTGCGAATCGAAGGCGCCGATGCGACGGAGGTTGTCCGCGCGGGTGCCGCGCAGATCGTCGTTCTGGTAATAGGCCGCGCCCATGAAGGTGAAGCTGTTGCCACCCGACTTGAGCTGGGTGTTGATCGCGCCGCCCTGGAAGAAGCCCTGCTGGATGTCGACCGGTGCGGTTTCGACCGAGAATTCGCCGATGGCGTCAAGCGGCACCGGACCGCGCGAGGAGACCAGGCCGCCCGATTCGAGGCCGAAGGGATCGCCGAAAGCCACACCGTCAACGGTGAAGCGGTTGAAGCGGTTGTTCTGCCCGGCGATGCTGATCGCGCCGTTGTTGGTGGCATCGAGGGTCACCAGCGGATCGCGCGCGGCGAGGTTGCGGACGTCGCGGTTGATGTTGGCCACACCGGCGATGTCACGCGCGGTCAGCACGGTGGCGGCGCCGGTGGCGAGGGTGATCGCCGAACGCTGCCGGGCCCCGGTGACGACGATCGTCTGGCCTTCTTCGGCCAGCGCCACGCTGATGCGCTGCGCCTGACCTGCGGTGAGGAAGCCGATTTCCTGCGTGACGCTTTCAAAGCCGCCGGCGCTCACTTCGACAGTGAACGGACCGCCGAGACGCAGGCCAGCCGCGTTGAAGCCGCCTTCGGCATCGGTGGTCTGGGTCGAGCGGGTGCCCGAAGGAACGTGGGTGACGGTGACCGTGGCGCCCGCGATCGGGTTGCCGTTCTGGTCGACGACATCACCACGCACCGAGGAGGTGGTTTCCTGCGCGAAAGCGGGAGTCGCGATCGTGGTGGTCGCGGCAAGGCTGACGATGCTCGCGGCGAGGAGATACTTAAGCT
>JAIEOM010000073.1 GCA_019750455.1 Sphingomonadales bacterium
GCCATAAAGCGCCTCCTTGAACGGCTCCATGCCGATGCGGCGGTAGGTGTCGAGGAAGCGCTCTCCATCGCTGCGCTTGGCGAGATAGACGTCGGTGACCTTCTCGACCGCGGCGATCACGCCGTCCTCGTCGAAGCCGGGGCCGGTGATCTTGGCGAGGCTGACGTCCTCGGCCTCCGATCCGCCAAGCGAGAGCTGGTAGTTCTCCACCCCCTTCTTGTCGACGCCGAGAATGCCGATGTGGCCCGCGTGGTGGTGCCCGCAGGCGTTGATGCAGCCGGAGATTTTCAGCTTCAACTCGCCCACCACTTCGGTGCGGCCAGTTTCGGCGAAACGCTCGGAAATGCGCTGGGCGAGCGGGATCGAGCGGGCGTTGGCGAGCGAACAGTAATCGAGGCCCGGGCAGGCGATGATATCCTCGATCGTGTCCATGTTGGGACTGCCGAGACCCGCTCCGTCGAGCGCCTGCCACACCGCCGGAAGATCGGCGATGGCGACGTGGGGCAGCAGCAGGTTCTGGGTGTGCATCACGCGCAGTTCGTCGAAGGAATATTCGCGCGCGAGTTTCGCCACGACGCGCATCTGCTCCGAGGTCGCATCGCCGGGGATGCCGCCTGCGGGCTTGAGGCTGATGACTGCGGAGACGTAACCGGGTGCCTTGTGCGGGTGGGTGTTCTGGCGCACCCAGCGACCAAACCCGTCTTCCCAGCGAAAGCTGGGATCTCGGGCGGCCTCGCTCTGCAATCGCCCCAGGTCCCAGCTTTCGCTGGGATGACGGAAGGGGGGAGGGGCAAAGTGCGTTGCAATCCGCGCCAGTTCCTCGCGCGGCGGTTCCACGCCGACGCTCAGCATGTGGGCGAATTCTTCCTCGACCTGACGGATATATTCCGCTGCGCCAAGCTCATGGACGAGGATCTTGATGCGCGCCTTGTACTTGTTGTCGCGCCGGCCGTAGCGGTTGTAGACCCGCAGGCAGGCCTCGGCATAGGTGATGAACTGGTCGATCGGCACGAAATCGCGGATCAGCGGGGCGATCATCGGGGTACGGCCCATGCCGCCGCCGGCGTAGAATTCCGCGCCCACTTCGCCATCCCGCGAGACGATGCGCACGCCGATATCGTGCAGCCGCATCGCCGCGCGGTCTTTCTCGCTCGCGATCACCGCGATCTTGAACTTGCGGGGGAGGTAGGTGAACTCCGGGTGGAAGCTCGACCACTGACGCATCAGCTCGGCATAGGGGCGGGGGTCGACCACCTCGTCCGCCGCCGCGCCCGCGAAGTGATCGCTACTGATGTTGCGGATGCAGTTGCCGCTGGTCTGGATCGCATGCATCTCGACCGTCGCGAGGTCGGCGAGGGCATCGGCGCAGTCTTCGAGCTTGATCCAGTTGTACTGGATGTTCTGGCGCGTGGTGAAGTGCCCGTAGCCGCGGTCATACCTGTCGGCGATGTCGGCGAGCATTTCCATCTGGCGCGCGTCGAGCGTGCCATAGGGGATGGCGACGCGCAGCATGTAGGCGTGGAGTTGCAGATAGAGCCCGTTCATCAGGCGCAGCGGCTTGAACTGGTCCTCGGTCAGCTTGCCTTCGAGGCGGCGGCGCGCCTGGTCGCGGAATTCCTCCACGCGGGCATCGACCATCGCCTGATCGTATGAATCGTAACGGTACATTTCAGATCACCCAGTCCCAGCCGGTCTTGTTGGCGGTTGGCACGGCGAGGTCGCGCCGGACGGTCGGGCCGAGTGCGCGCACCCGGTCCTTGATGTGAGCGGGCCGGACATGCCCGGCGGCGTCGATGCTGGCTTCGATGGCGTAGGGCACATTGACGCGGCGCGCCGCTTCCTCGCGGGCGAGGATTTCCTCGGCCTCGTCACCCACGTCGACCGCATCGTCGACGAACAGCGACCAGCCCGTGCCGTTCCACCATGTCACCGCGCCAGAGCGCAGGTCATTGCCGGTGAGGATTTTCATGCTTCCTGCTCTCCGTCACCCCAGCGAAAGCTGGGGCCTAGGGCCTCAAAGAACTGCGTTTGCCGCTCTAGGTCCCAGCTTCCGCTGGAATGACGGCCTTGGTCGATGTGGCGCGCGGTGACTTCGCCGATAACGATCAGCGCGGGGCTCTTGACCGCCTCGCGCTCCACCAGCTCCGGCAGCCCCGCCAGCAGCCCGCGCAGCACCCGCATTTCCGGGCGCGCGGCATTCTCGATCACGGCGACCGGCATCGACGGGGCGAGGCCGTCGGCCATCAGCTTTTCGGCGATGGCGGCGGCGGTGGAAATGCCCATGTAGATCACCAGCGTGCGGCCCTTGCCGGCGAGGCCCGACCAGTCCTGTTCCGAAAGGCCCTTGCACTGGCCTGCCACGAAGCTGACGATGCTGGAGGCGTCGCGGTGGGTGAGCGCGATCTGGCTGGCGGCAGCCGCACCGTTGGCGGCGCTGATGCCGGGGACGACCTCTACTGACACGCCCGCCGCGCGCGCATCTTCGGCCTCTTCGCCGCCGCGCCCGAAGATGAAGGGATCGCCGCCCTTGAGGCGTACCACGTCATGGCCCGCGAGAGCCTCGCGGATCAGCAGCGCGTTGATCTCTTCCTGCGGCATGGTGTGGCGCGCGCGCTGCTTGGCGACCGAGATCAGCCGCGCGTCCGCACGGGCGAGGCCGAGGATGTCGGGGCCGATCAGCCCGTCATGGACGATTACTTCCGCGCCCTCGATCAGGCGGGCGGCGCGCAGGGTGAGGAGGTCCACCGGACCAGGCCCCGCGCCGACGAGATAGATGGTGCCAGTCTTTCGCATGGTGCCGCAGATGGGCCAGCCCGCACAGCCGCGCCAGCGAGAATGGGTTGCCCGCGATGAAGTTCAGCTATTGCTGGCGGCCCTCGCGGCTTTCCATCGCGGCGATCACCCGGTCCAGCGCCTCGCTCTGCTTCAGATTGAGGTCGCGCTGGGGGAAGGGCAGGCCGATCTCGTGTTCCTTGAACAGCGCCCAAAGGTGCTTCAGCACATCGCTCTTCACATTGCCGACACCCTCTTCGGGATCGTTTATCCAGCAATGGATGGTGAAGTTCACCGCATTGTCGCCAAAGCCGTTCCACTACACGGTCGGCGGCGGGGTGGCAAGCACGCGGCGCGCCTTGGCGGCGGCTTCCAGCATCAGCTTTTCGGCGAGCGCCATGTCGGCATCGTAGCTCACCCCCACCGGCACCTGCACGCGGACATTCTTCGAGGAATAGGACCAGTTCTCCACCTGATTGATCATCAGGTTTTCATTGGGGATCAGGTATTCGCGCTCGTCCCGCGTCGTCACCGAGACCGCGCGGATGCCGATGCGGCGGATCTGGCCGAAGGTCTGCTGCCCGCTCTGGTCGGCGACTGCGATCACGTCCCCCGGCTTGATCGACTTGTCGAGCAGCAGGATGATCCCGGCGATCAGGTTGCCGAAAGTCTTCTGGAGGCCGAAGCCGATGGCAAGGCCGAAGGCGCCGGAAAACACCGTCAGCGCGGTCAGATCGATGCCGAGCAGGTCGACCCCGATCAGAAACGTCACCACCCAGATGACGATGGTGGCAAGCTTTTCGGCAAGCACCGACTGCGTCCCGTCCAGCGCCTTGACCCGGCGCAGGGCGCTGCGGGTCAGCCGTGTGGCGATCATCGCGAAGGCGAGCACCAGCAGCACCGCGCCCACGGCGAAGATCACATCGAAGGCCGAGACCCGCCAGTCACCCAGTTC
>JAIEOM010000160.1 GCA_019750455.1 Sphingomonadales bacterium
CCCCTTGTTATTAAGAACCGTTCTCATATATTCCGTCCTGCAAACGCTTCGCAGGAAAGATTCGCACGCTCATGTACATCTGCATCTGCAATGCCATCCGTGAGACTGATTTGCGCAAAGCCGCGCTCTCCTGCGAAGGGGACGCAGAAGCGACCTATGCCTGCCTCGGCAAGCGCCCGAATTGCGGCCAGTGCCTTGATGAAGCGCAGGAAATCATCGACGCCGAACGCGCCGCCGCGCGTTGCGATTTCCTCGCAGTAGAGGCCGCCTGACCCGCGATTGCGAACGCCTCGCAAGCGACTGATTCGCAAAGAAAAACCTGCGCCCGCCCTTGCGTCGGACCCCCGGCAGCGTCTAGAATGGCGCCAACGCCGGACTCCGGCTTTGACATTACGCAAGGGACATATTGCCATGAAGGGCGACCAGAAGGTCATCGACTATCTCAACCAGGCGCTCACCAACGAGCTGACCGCGATCAACCAGTACTGGCTGCACTACCGCGTGCTCGACAACTGGGGCCTGAAGAAGCTGGCGGCCTATGAACGCCACGAATCGATCGAGGAGATGGAGCACGCCGACAAGCTGGCCGAGCGCATCCTGTTCCTCGAAGCGCTCCCCAACTTCCAGGCGATCCACAAGCTCAAGGTCGGCGAGAACGTCGAGGAAATCCTGCGCGCCGATCTGGCGCTTGAGGGCGAGGCGATCCCGCTGCTCAAGGACGCGATCGAATATTGCGAGAGCGTCCGCGACTATGTCAGCCGCGATCTGTTCGCCTACATCCTCAAGAACGAGGAAGAGCATGTCGATTTCCTCGAACAGCAGTTCGAGATGATCGAGCGCATGGGCCTGCACAACTACTGCCAGCTGCAAAGCGCGCCCGCAGGCGACAAGTAAGCGGCGGCCTGCAGGGGCTGAAACACACTAGGGGGCAGGGGCCAAGGCGGCGCCTGCCCCTTTTGCTTTGCGTTCAGACGATCGCTATTCCTTAGCCTGCGCCCCGATCGCCGCCAGCCGCGTCTCGAACAGGAAGAAGCCGAGGCCCGTCACCAGCAGCAGCATCGTCAGCACCCACATCGCCGCAATCAGCGTGCCGATCTGCGCGAGGATATAGGCCGACACGAACAGCAGCATGATCACCGCGCTGATCATCACCGCCGCCGCGGTCGAGAACATGATCGCGCCCTGCATCAGCTTCCTGCGCCGCATCAGCCACGCGACCTCGCGCGATTGCTTGGCGGTGCGCTGATCCTCCATCTTCTCCTCGATGTTCTCGATCCGCTGCGAGATCCAGATCATCCGGCTCATGATGACATTCATCACCGCCCCGATGCCGGACAGCAGGAACGCCGGGGCAAGGCTCAGCTGCACCACCTGCTGCACCCGCGGGGTGGAGGCGGTGCGTTCGAGAATCTCGACGGCGAAGGGCGTGTGCGCGGCGGCGGCGGCGAGGGTATCGAGCAGCGTCACCGCTTACTCCTTGGCGTAGGGGTTCTTGTTGGCCTTCAGCGTCACGCGCACCGGCACGGCATCGAAGCCCAGCTTGGCGCGGATGCCGTTGACGAGGTAGCGCTCGTAGCTCTTGGGCAGTTCGTCGAGCCTTGTGCCGAAGATCACGAAGCGCGGCGGGCGGGTGCCGGCCTGTGTGATGTAGCGCAGCTTGATGCGCTTGCCGCCGGGCGCGGGCGGGGGATTGGCTTCCAGCGCGTCATCGAACCAGCGGTTCAATGCCGAGGTGCTGACGCGCTTCGACCATGCCTCGCGCAGTTCGAAGGCACCGGCGAGCATCTGGTCGAGGCCCTTGCCGGTCTTGGCGCTGACCGCGAACAGGGGCAGCCCACGCACCTGTGCGAGCCCGTCGTCGAGCGCAGCGCGGATGCCGTTGAACAGCTTGCTCGCGTCTTCCGCCACGTCCCACTTGTTGATCGCGATCATCAGCGCGCGGCCTTCTTCGAGGACGAGGCTGGCGATCTTGAGGTCCTGATGTTCCAGGCCCTGCGTGGCATCGAGCAGCAGCACCACGACCTCGGCAAAGTCCACCGCCCGGCGCGCATCGGCGACCGAGAGCTTTTCGAGCTTTTCGGTGACGTTCTTCTTCTTGCGCATGCCCGCGGTGTCGATGAGGCGGATCTCGCGGGTCTCTCCGCTTTTGGGGTCGGTCCATTCCCAGTCGATCGCGATCGAATCGCGGGTGATGCCGGCTTCCGGCCCGGTCAGCAGGCGGTCTTCGCCGAGCAGGCGGTTGATGAGCGTGGATTTGCCCGCATTGGGACGGCCGACGATTGCAAGCTTGAGCGGGCCGGAGGGACGGTCTTCCTCGTCCATTTCGCGGTAGGCGGCGCGTTCGGCCTCGTTGGCCTCTTCCCACTCTTCCGCCTTGGCGCCGATGATCGGCCACAGCCCGCCGAACAGGTCGGCAATGCCTTCGCCATGTTCCGCCGACATGGCGAGCGGTTCGCCGAGGCCGAGCGCATAGGCCTCCATCGCGCCTGCCTCGCCGCCCTTGCCCTCGGCCTTGTTGGCGACGACGACCACGGGCACTTCCTGTTCGCGCAGGTAGCGGGCGATTTCCTCGTCCAGCGGGGTGAGCCCGGCGCGCGCGTCGATCACGAACAGCGCCGCGTCCGCGCCGGCAAGGCTGGCCTCGGTCTGCTTGCGCATCCGGCCCGGCAGGCTGAGTTCGTCCTCGTCCTCCCACCCGGCGGTATCGACGATGGTGAAGTGCAGCCCGGCGATCACCGCATCGCCCATCCGGCGGTCGCGGGTCACGCCCGGCTGGTCGTCGACGAGCGCGAGTTTCTTTCCCACCAGCCGGTTGAACAGCGTGGACTTGCCCACATTGGGGCGACCGATGATGACGACTTCAGGCTTCTTGGGGAGGGACATGATCCCGCCCAAGTGGGCGCAAACGCCTCAAATGGCAAGTTTGGCCGGATTCGGCCCGGATACTCAGCCCTTTTTGGCGACCGGCGGATTGTCGCCGAGGTCTTCGTACCAGGCTTCGACCGGGCCGGTCAGCTTGATCGTCAGCGGCTGGCCCTTGCGGTCCACCGCCTTGCCGGCCTGCACGCGGACCCAGCCTTCCGAGATCGAATACTCCTCGATATCGGTGCGCACGCGGTCCTTGAACCGGATGCCGACCCCGCGCTGGAGCTTTTCGCCATCGAAGAACGGGCTGCGCGGATTGACCGACAGGTGATCGGGCGGCACGTCCGCGCCGGAGGTGGTCGCGGGGGTGATTTCAGGGGTTTCTTCGGTCATGGCGCGCCCTTATCCGCCAATCCGCAAGGCTTCAAGCGTGTTGCGCTTGCCCTTTTGGGCGAGCGGGGATAAGGGCACCCGCTAATACGCGCGGGGGGCCATGCTTCCCGCGCGGCTTCGTTCGGGCATGCGGGCGTGGCGAAATTGGTAGACGCACCAGATTTAGGTTCTGGCATCGCAAGATGTGGGGGTTCGAGTCCCTTCGCCCGCACCAACTTCGCTTAGATCCTGCCCGTACCCTCGGATTTTTTGCAAGAAGGCTTCAGACCAGTCACCATGCAGACCAAGCAGACCGTCAACGAAGGGCTCAAGCGCGCCTATCTGATCACGATCCCGGCCGCCGAGCTTGCGGCGAAGATCGATTCGGAGATCAAGAAGGTTGCGCCGCAGGTGCGGATGCCCGGCTTCCGTCCCGGCAAGGTGCCCGCCAATCTCGTCAGGAAGATGCATGGCGAGGCGCTGCATGCGCAGGTCGTCAACGACACGATCCGCGAATCGGTCGACACCCTGCTCCGCAATGAAGCCCTGCG
>JAIEOM010000002.1 GCA_019750455.1 Sphingomonadales bacterium
ACACATCGGGCAGCACCACCACTCTCACCCCGGCGCTGCAAGCGCGTCACACGCTTGGCCTTCGCGATGGCGGGGAGGCTGAGGTGCGGCTTGATTGCAACCGCGGCCGCACCACCTGGACAGCGGGGCAGCCGGTGAATGGTGCGGCCAGCATCAGCTTCGGCCCGGTGGCCAGCACCAAGATGCTCTGCCCCCGGCCCAGTTTTGGCGACCAGCTCGCCACCGGCCTTGCCGAGGCGCAGCGTTACACCACCACGCTCGACGGTCGGCAGCTCGTGATCGAGAGCCCCGATCTGCGCCTGACCTTCGCCCCCGCCGGGGAATAGCCCGACGCCCGCCCTATCCGACCAAGGTCTAGCTATCCCCCCGCGCCCTAAAGCGCGACCTTGCACGCCTCGACAGATGTGGCCCCGCGTTCAGGGACGGGGCCGCCGGGATCGGGCGCACAAGCGGGAGACGGATAATGGCAACGGCATATGATGGCGCCCTGCCCAAGCATCACGAGGCCACGGGGACGGAAAAACGCGTCATCTTCGCCTCGTCGCTGGGCACGGTGTTCGAGTGGTATGATTTCTACCTCTACGGCCTTCTGGCGACGATCATTTCGGCGCAGTTCTTTTCCGGGGTGAACGAGACCACCGGCTTCATCTTCGCACTAGCCGCCTTCGCGGCAGGGTTCGCAGTGCGCCCCTTCGGCGCGCTGGTGTTCGGTCGGCTGGGCGATCTGGTCGGGCGCAAATACACCTTCCTGGTGACGATGGGCCTGATGGGGGCGGCGACCTTCACGGTCGGCGTGCTGCCGTCCTACGCCAGCATCGGCGTGGCTGCGCCGGTCATGCTGGTCGCGCTGCGCCTGTTGCAGGGCCTGGCGCTCGGCGGCGAATATGGCGGCGCTGCGACCTATGTTGCCGAACACGCACCCAACAACAAGCGCGGGCTCTACACCAGCTTCATCCAGACCACCGCCACGCTCGGCCTGTTTGCGGCGCTGCTGGTGGTGATCGGCACCCGCACGATGATCGGCGAGGAAGCCTTCAAGGAATGGGGCTGGCGCGTGCCGTTCCTCGTTTCCGCAGTGCTGCTCGGCGTGTCGCTGTGGATCCGCATGCAGTTGCAGGAAAGCCCGGTCTTCCAGAAGATGAAGGAAGAGGGCACCAACTCCAAGGCGCCGATTTCCGAGGCCTTCGGCAACTGGAAGAACGGCCGCTGGGCGCTGATCGCGCTGCTCGGCGCGGTCGCGGGGCAGGCTGTGGTGTGGTACACTGGTCAGTTCTATGCGCTGTTTTTCCTTGAAAAGATGCTGATGGTCGATGGGGCGACCACCAACATCCTGATCGCGGTGGCCCTGGCTATCGGTACGCCGTTCTTCGTCTTCTTCGGCTGGCTGTCAGACCGGATCGGCCGCAAGAAGATCATCCTGTCGGGCTGCGCGCTCGCGGCGGTGACCTACTTCCCGGCCTTCCACCTGCTGACTGAAGCAGCCAACCCGGCGCTCGCCCGGGCGCAGGCGGCCGCCCCTGTCAGCGTGATCGTCAACAACGAGGATTGCTCAGTCCAGTTCGATCCCATCGGCAAGAACAAGTTCGATGCCAAGAGCTGCGATATCGCCAAGTCGTTCCTCGCCAAGAGCGCGGTGAGCTACACCAAGGTCGAAGCATCGGCCGGCAGCATCGCCCAGGTGAAGATCGGCGCACAGACCTTCACCGCCCCCGATCCGGCCAAGGTGTCGGGCGAAGAGCGCAAGGTGGCCATCACCGCATTTCAGGATGAGCTGAAGGCAGCCCTCACGGCGGCAGGCTACCCCGCCAAGGCGGACCCTGCCGAGATCAATACGCCCGTGGTGATCGCGGTGCTGACCTTCCTCGTGCTGCTGGTGACTATGGTCTACGGCCCGATCGCAGCGCTGCTGGTGGAGCTGTTCCCCACCCGCATCCGCTACACCGCGATGAGCCTGCCTTATCACATCGGCAACGGCTGGTTCGGCGGCTTCCTGCCGACCACTGCCTTCGCGATGGTCGCGGCGACCGGGGATATCTACTACGGGCTGTGGTATCCGATCATCATCTGCGTGCTGACCGTGATTGCGGGGCTGCTGTTCCTGCCCGAGACCTTCCGCCGCAACATCGACGAGTGAGCTAGCCCGCAAGGGTCGCAAGGAGGGGCGGCATCCGCAAGGGTGCCGCCCCTTTGCATAGGCGCGGGCTTGCGATACCTTTGGTGCGGAGGGAGAGAACGGGGTCATGATGCTCGGCGCGGCGCTGGCTGCCGCCACACTCTATCTGGGTGCGCTGTTCTGGCTCGCCGCGTGGCGGGATCGCCGAGCCTCGGGCGAAGGCTGGCTGAAGCGGCATGCGGGAAGCATCTATGGCCTCAGCCTTGCGGTCTATTGTTCCAGCTGGACCTTCTTCGGCGGGGTCGGAACGGCGGCGACCGCGGGGCTTAATTACCTGCCGATCTATCTTGGCCCGATCCTCGTCTTTACATTGGGCTTCGGGCTGGTGCGCAAGATCCTTGCTCAGGCCAAGGCGCAGCATTCGACCTCGATCGCCGATTTCCTGTCGGCCCGTTACGGCAAGAGCGCATCGCTCGCCGCGCTGGTCACAGTAATCGCGACCTGCGGGACTCTTCCTTACATGGCGCTCCAGCTGGATGCGGTGGGGACTACGCTGCTGCTGATGGCCCCCGATCTGCGCATGCAGGTGGCCGCGGACGAGCTGGTGCTGATTGTCGCGGCACTGATGGGCCTGTTCGCGATCCTGTTCGGCTCGCGCCGGGCGGACCGGGCAGGCGACAATGCCGGGCTGGTGCTGACCATCGCGTTGGAGGCGGTGGTCAAGCTTGCCGCCCTGCTCGCCGTGGGCACGCTGGCGGTCGCCGTGCTGTTGGCGTCAGAAAATGCTCCCGCCCCGTCAACGCCCCCCGCGCTGCTTGCGCCAGGCCAGTTTGATGCGCGCTTCATGGTACTCACCGCCATCGCAGCGGCGTCGATCCTGTGCCTGCCGCGCCAGTTCCACATGACCTTCATCGAAGCCCCGGGAGAGCGTGCCACCCCGGCGATGCGATGGGTGCTGCCGGCCTACCTTACGCTGACTGCCGCTGTGATCGTGCCGATCGTGCTGGCGGGCCTCGCGGTGCTGCCGGCGGGCACAGATCCCGACACCATGGTGCTCGCGCTGCCGCTGGCGAGCGGCGCGCCATGGTTGGCGGTGCTGGTGTTTCTCGGTGGATTTTCGGCAGCCACCGGCATGATCGTGGTCGCCTGCGTGGCGTTGTCGATCATGATCACCAACGACCTTGTCGCTCCGCTGCTGCTGCGCCGCGCGCTGGCCGGTCGGGGCGACCGTAGCCGCATGCCTGCACGCCTGCTGCTGATCCGCCGCGTGGTGATCGCCGCCCTGCTGGGAGCGGCCTATGCCTTCTACCGCGGCTTTGCCGGGATCACCGACCTCGCCGGCATGGGCACGCTGGCCTTTGCCGCCGCCGCGCAATTCGCACCGGGGCTGGTACTGGGGATGGTGAGCCAGCACGGCAACCGCGCAGGCATGCTGGCGGGCCTTGCCAGCGGCTTTGCCCTGTGGCTGGCGCTGCTGATCGTGCCTGCCGCCAGCGGCACGCCCCCGCCGCTCAGCATCCACCCCGATCCGCTGGTTTCGGGCGTGGTGTTGAGCCTCGGGGTCAATACTGCACTCTACTGGCTGGTCTCGGCCCTTGTCCGCCCCTCGCTGCTCGATTCCGCGCAGGCCGCGGCTTTCGTGGGCACGCCCATGCCCGGAGAGCTGCCCCGCCTCGCCACCTCCAAGCGCGTAGGCGATGTGCGCGCGCTGCTCGCCCAGTTCGTCGGGCGCGAGCGGGCCGATGCAGCGCTGGCCCCGCTCCAGATGCG
>JAIEOM010000046.1 GCA_019750455.1 Sphingomonadales bacterium
GCGTGATCGCCAGCGACGGGACGCTGGGGGGCTATGCCTATGGGCTGGAGATCAAGGCGGAGTTGCTGAGGCGCGAGTGGCGTGGCTGATCAATCGACCGGATTGCCGCCGGGCGGAAAGGGTTCAGGTGCGGGACGATAGGCCAGTCGCGCTGATCGGGGCCGCTACCAGTCGCGCCATTCGTCGATTTCGGGAACCAGCGCCTTGTGACGGGCCGCGTGCGCGATTTCTTCGAGCGCGGTCATGATATCCTCGCGCTCCTCGGTCTCGATCACGTTTCCGGCGGCTTCGTCGGCGGCGTTGAACCATTCCACTGTCCGCTTGAGCACCTTGCGAACCTCTGTCTTGCGGGGCTTGTCGCCCAGCGCCTGAATGTCGCGGCAGGCCGCATGGAGGGCGGCGCGGGCCGCGGCGGTGAAACCCTCGGGGGGGAAGGGCGGCGAAGGGGACCAGTTCTCGAACGGGGTTTCGGACAATAGCTGTTCGAACGTGAGGCCTTTCAGCCTGTCATTGTAACGCGCTTCCTGCGCGGCACGCTGGCGCACCGCCTCGGCACTTTGCAGCGCCGCTTCCTGCTGGAGCGCCTCCCGGTCGTGGGCCCAGCGCCATTCGCCCTCCGGGGCATGATTGGCGAAGGGCAATGCTGCGATGCTTGTACCGGACTCGCCGCGCAGGATGCTGGCGGCCCGCGCACGCTCGTCGTCGGTCAAGGCGCCAAGCCCGAGATAGCGCGGGGCGGTGAAAGCACCCGCGATGTCCCACGCCTTGCGATCGGTGCCGAACACCGCCGCGCGGCCGGTGTGCGCGAAGCGATGCTGGGTGAGCAGGCGAGCGCGCTCTGCCTGCGCCAGGGAAGGATGGCTCTGCCAGATGCCATCAAGGACCGCGACCACCACGATCATGTCCGACACGCCCAGCACCTTGATCGCGGCATATCGTCCCGTTTCCGGCGCTGAAAAAGCATACAACGGCCGGGTGCAGAAGGCATAGATTTGCCCGACATCGGGCTTGGCGGGGATCGCAGAGTCCTGCGGCCCCGCTGCCGGCGCTGGCGCTGGCGATGGCTGTTGCTGGGGCTGTGGCTGAGGCTGTGCCTCAGCCTGCGCGGGCTTCGCGCCTTTGCCCAGTAATTTCCTGATGCTGTCGAACATGGCCCCCCTCAATCCAGCTTCGGCGGCATCCCCGGTTCGCACTTGGCCATTGCGCGCTGGTAGGCGGGGCGTTCGCCGATGCGCTTCAGGTATCCCTTCAGGTTCGGCAGGTGGTCGATCGCCATCCCGCTCATCGCGCGGCTGGTGGTCAGCTGGAAGCCCATCATGATGTCCGCCGTGGTCAGCTGCTTGCCCCCGAAATAGTCCGCCTCGCCCAAGCGCTTTTCGACGATCGTCCAGCCCTTCTGCACGCGGTCGGCCACGAATGGCGGCAGCTCCTTCGCGCCCATGAACTGCGCCACCAGCGCCATCATGCCGTTGGTCATGAAGGTCGCGTTGGCCCAGTGGTAGTAGAACAGGTGGTCGGCGTAGTCTGGGTGGTCCGGCCCCGGCACCAGCGGCGTGTCGGGAGCATACTTGGCCACGATATAGTCCATGATCGCCCCGCTCTCGCCCAGCACCAGGTCGCCATCGGTGATGACTGGCGCAATGCCCATCGGGTGCAGCGCCTTGTATTCATCGGGCGCCAAGCGGTTGTCGGTGCGGCGGGTGTAGAGCTTGCAGTCGTAATCCAGCCCCAGCTCTTCGGCCAGCCAGACAATGCGTTCGGATTGCGACAGGCGCAGGTGGTGGATGGTCAGCATGGCTCTCTCCCGTGGGTTGTGTGGCTGAAAGGCTTAGCCAATTGCGGGCGGCTGCGCCATCCTCGCCGCGTAACGCCTTGGGGAGCATTGCACATCATGGACGCCGCCGCACCCGCGCCGCTCTGGAAGCGGATCGTGAATTTCCCGCTCGTCACCATGCTGATCGCACTGGCGCTGATTGCGGCTGTTATTCTCCCGGTCAACCTTGCCGCCAACGCACTGTCGAAGCCATTGGGCTGGGACCTAGTCGAACCGCTCGCGACGGTGACGGCGATCGCCGCGCTCATCGCCTTGCAGAAGCTGGTGCTGCGCCGGTTGGGCGCGCGCAAGCATGACGACCTGCCCTTCGCCGCAGCGCCGCGCAATCTGGCGGCGGGGGCCCTCGGCGCGGCGGCGCTGTTCAGCCTGATCGTCGGCATCGCGGCGCTCATGGGGGCCTATGTGATCGACGGTTGGGGCGGGATGAAAAGCTGGGTGTTCATCCTGTTCTGGGCCGAGTTCAATGCTGGCTTCGTGGAAGAACTGATGTTTCGCGGCATCATGTTCCGCTGGATCGAGGAATTCGGCGGCAGCTGGGCGGCGCTGTTCGTCACCTCGGCACTGTTCGGGCTGGTGCACATGGGCAATGCCAATGCGACCTGGATGTCGGGGCTGACGATTGCGGCGGTGGCGGGAACGCTGCTCGGCGGGGCCTATATGCTGACGCGCAGCCTGTGGCTGCCGGTAGGGCTCCATTTCGGCTGGAACGTCACGCAGGGGCTGGTGTGGGACGTGCCGGTCTCGGGCTATGACGGCGACGGGCTGGTGAGCGCGCGGCTGGTAGGCGATCCGCTGATCTCGGGCGGGGCCTTCGGGCTGGAGGCTTCGGTGATCGCGCTGGTGGTCGGGGGCGCGGCGGGGGCGTGGATGGTGTGGCGCGCGGTCGAGGCGGGCGAGGTGATGGCCCCCTGGTGGGTGCGCCGCCGCCACCCTGAATTGAACAGCGCCGCCGAAGCCTAGACGGCCCGCGCCCAGCCGGGCGGGGCGGGCTTGAGGCTGTCGAGGAATTTTTCCGCGCTCTCCAGATATTCCCGCTGCTTGGCCTCGCCCATCCGGTCCCACGTGGCATAGATGCGCCCGATGCGGTGGTTGCTTTCCAGCCGTGCGCGGTTCGCGTCCATGAAGTGCCAGTAGAGCGGGTTGAAGGGGCATGCCTTCGGCCCGGTCTTCTCGCTGACCTTGTAGCGGCAGCCGCCACAGTAATTGCTCATCTTGTTGATGTAGTTGCCGCTTGCCGCATAGGGCTTGGTCGCAAGGCGGCCGCCATCGGCATAGAGCACCATGCCCGCGACATTGGGCAGCTCGACCCATTCGAAGGCATCGGCATAGACGGCGAGATACCAGTCGGCGACCTGTTGCGGGTCGATCCCCGCGATCAGGCAGAAATTGCCGAGCACCATCAGCCGCTGGATATGGTGCGCGTGGGCATCTTCCCGCGTGGTACGGATGCAGTCGGCCAAGCACCGCATGTCGGTCTTGCCCGTCCAGAAGAAGTCGGGGAGCGGGCGGTGGGCGCCCAGTTCGTTCGCCTCGGCGAGGCCGGGCATCTGGTGCCAGTAGAACCCGCGCACATATTCACGCCACCCGATGATCTGGCGGATGAAGCCCTCCACTGAATTGAGCGGAGCGCGGCCCGCGCGATATTCGGCCTCGGCGCGCTGGCACAGTTCGAGCGGGTCCAGCAGCCCGATATTGAGGCTGGTCGACAGCATCGAATGGTAGAGGTCGTCCTCCCCATGCACCATCGCGTCCTGATAGGGGCCAAACAGGCCAAGGCGGCGAGCGAAGAAGGCCTCGGCGGCTTCGAGCGCCTGCGCGCGGGTCACGGGCCAGCCGAAGGGTTCGAGATCGCCGAAGTGGTCGGTGAAACGCTCGCCCACCAGCGCGATGACCTCCTGCGTGATGGCATCGGGAGCGAATTTGGGGGCGGGGGGGGCGCGCAGGCCCTGCTTGGGCGGCTCGCGGTTTTCGCTGTCGAGGTTCCAGACGCCGCTCACGGGCCCCACATTTCCTTTGGCATCGCCCTCCATCAGCAGCCCGGTTTTCCGCCGCATCTCGCGGTAGAAATACTCCATCGTCAGATGCTTGCGCCCCTCGGCGAACTTCCGGAACTCGGCGTGGCTGGCGATGAAGCGCGTGTCGGGGAGGATCGAGACAGGGCAGGGGAAGCGGCCCTCCCATTCGCACATGGCTTGATGC
>JAIEOM010000018.1 GCA_019750455.1 Sphingomonadales bacterium
ATCGCGCTCGATGCGCCATGGGGTGAAGTGCAGCACGTGATGGCGGGCAATCAGGCGATCCCGATCCACGGCGGCCCGGGCACGCTCGGCATCCTCAACATGCAGGAATCCGTGCCCACACCAAACGGCCTCACCCCGCGCCACGGGACGAGCTACATCCAGATCGTCGGCTTCGACGAGACTGGGCCGGTGGCCGATGCGATCCTCAGCTATTCGCAGTCCACCGACCCTGCCAGCCCCCATGCCGCCGACCAGACGCGCGCCTATGCGGACAAGAAGTGGCACCGCCTGCCCTTCACCGCCAAGGCGATCGCCGCCGAAGTCATCGGCAAGCCCAAGCGCATCGCGGAGTAAGCGGCAAAGCCTGACGCGGCGCATTGTAACCTTGCGGACGCCGGCCGCGAACAGCAGCCGGGCGCAAGGGGCCGCGCGCGACACATGGACAAGGGGAATATCGAATGTTGACCAGCCTGCTTCGCACCGGCGTCGGGGGCGCAGCCTTGGCCGCCGCCAGCGTGGTGATCGCGCCCGCAGCCCATGCCCAGCAGGCAGGGATCGCGATTACCGTGGTGGACGAGAACGGCGCCCCCGTCGCCAATGCCGAGGTGGTGGTGGCCAACCCCGCGATCGGCTTCACCCGCACGCTCACCACAGATGCGCGCGGCGCGGTGCGGGTCGACGGGGCAAGCACGGCGGGCGAGTATCAGGTCTCTGTCCCCGCTGCCGCCGGTTACGAACCGCTCGCCGCGCAAGGGGTGGAACTGCGCGCCAACTTCACCCGCAGCGTGGTGCTGCAACTGCGCCCCGCAGGCGAGGCGGGCATCACAGTCACCGCCGCGCGGGCGATTACCGGCCTGAACACGAGCAACGCCGAAATCTCCGCCTCACTGGGCCGCAAGCAGCTGGTCGCCCTGCCGGTGGAGGGCCGCGATGTGCTGGGCGCGCTGATCCGCTTGCCCAATGTTGTCCCTTCGACCGGGTTCTTCCCCGAGGCACCGTCGATCTCGATCAACGGCAGCAACGGGCTCGATACGAACTACCTGATCGACGGGCTCGACAATAACGAGAACTTTCTGGGCGGGATCAAATTCCCCGTGCCGCTGGGCTTCACCCGCGAGGTGACGGTGCCGGCGAACAGCTACTCCGCCGCTTACGGGCGCACTGCCAATGGTATAGTTAATTTTACCACCCCGTCGGGAAGCAACGATTTTACGGGTGAGGCCTATACGCTGGTGAGGCCCGGCAGGCCGCTAGATTCCCCCTCTCCCTTCCCGCGCCGCGACCTGTCGGGCAACCCCGTTGGCGAAAGTTTCGAACGCTATCAGGCAGGCTTTGCCGCCGGGGGTGCGCTGAAGCGCGACACAACCTTCCTTTACGCAAACTACGAATACACCCGCGACCGCAACACGCAGGTGGTGGACGCGCCGCAGCTCGGCATCGTCGACAGCGTCACCGGCAACAACCAGTTCCATCTGGGATCGCTGCGTCTCGATCACCGGCTGACGAGCGACTGGACGCTGGGGCTGCGCGCAAACATCGGCCGCGTGACCATCGACCGTCCCGGGGGCGGGCTGGGCGGCGGGAATGCGACCTTCCCTTCGGCGGGGTCGAGGCAGGACCGCTTCTCGACGCTGCTGGCCGCGACCGCCAGCTATGCGGGGACCGAGTGGAGCTATGACGGCGCCCTGCAATACAGCCGCTTCCGCTGGGATTATGGCGAGGCGACGGGCGCGCCCGGACCGCAGGTGGCGGTGCGCGGGCCTTCGGGGCTGGTCGCGGCCGTGGTCGGCAACCCCGGCTTCGTCTTCGACAATCTGGAAGAGACCTGGCAGACCACCCACCGCGTCACCCGCGACATGGGCGCGCACCGGATCAGTGCCGGGGTCGACGTGATCGCATCGGACTTCGCGCTGCTGGGCGGCGGCAATCCCGATGGCAACTTCACGGTCGATCTCACGGGCGCGCAGCTGGCGAGCCTGTCGTCGCGCGGGCTGGCGCTCACCGCGCAGGATGTGCTGGCGCTGAACCCCGCCGTGGCGAACTACGCGGTCGAACTGCGCCCGCAGAGCTTCGGCACGCGGCAGACGCTGATCGCGCTCTATCTGGAGGATGCGTGGGACCTGTCCTCCACCCTCACCGCAACACTGGGTCTGCGCTGGGATTACGATACCCTGACCGAGCGGGGCGCAGGGGATGGCGATACCGACAACATCGCCCCGCGCTTTGCCCTGAATTGGCAGCCTGATGCCCGGTCATCGGTGCGCTTCGGCGCGGGGATCTTTACCGGCAAGCTGAGTTACGCGGTCGTCTCGGACGCCTTGCAGCGCAACACCACCTCGACGGGGTTCCTCGGGCAGCTGGCGCAATTGCAGGCCCGCGGCGCGATTCCGGCGGGCGTGGACCTGCGTGACATAACCTTCGACGGCAACCTGATTGTCTCGCCCCCTTGCGCGACCGTTTCCGCCTGCCCTACCCCGGCGCAGGTGCAGGCGCTGCGGGCCACCGCCACACTGGGCGAGGGGCGCATTCTCAGCCCCACCGGCTATGACAACCCGTGGAGCGTGCAGGTCAGCGGCGGTTACCAATACGCGGCGACCAGCACGCTAACGCTCTCTGTCGATGCGCTCTACAGCCGCTCGCATAATCTGGTGCGGCTGCGCGATCTCAATGCGCCCGCGCCTTTCACGCCCAATCTTGCCAACCTCACCCCCGCCAACATCGCGGCGCTGCGAGCTCTGCCCGATAACGCCGCGCGGTTCGCGCTGGCGCAAAGCCTCGGGCTGGTGCGGTCGCAGACGGACGCCGATGCCTCGCGCCCGATTGCGCTGGTGCCCGGCGGCGCGCGGCAGATCACCGTCTCCGAAACCGCAGGGAGCGCCGAATATGCCGCGCTGATCCTTCAGGCAATCAAAGTGCGGGGGCAGGACGATTACGCCTTCCGCGTCAGCTACACCCTATCGCGCCTGAGGAACGACACGGATGACATCAACTTCCGCGCGGCAGACGGCAACAACTTCGCTGCGGAATGGGGGCCTTCGGCCAATGACCGGCGGCATGTGATCTCGGCGGTGGGATATCTCTATCCGGTGGACGGGCTGACGCTGACGGCTGCGGGGCTGTTCCAGTCGGGCCAGCCGGTCAACCTCGTCCCTGATGCCCGCATCTTCGGCACGCAGGACCTCAATGGCGACGGGGCGAGCTTTGGCGAGAACTTCCTCGGCAATTCCGACCGCTACCCGGGCGAGCGTCGCAACAGCGCCCGCTTGCCATGGTCGGCCAGCGTGGATGTGGGCCTGCGCTATGCTCTCGCCGTTCCGGGCGGCAAGCTGGAGGCGAGCGCGGATGTGTTCAACCTGTTCAACGCCAACAACCAGAGCGGTTTTGCCAATGCGGCGACGACATCGAACCAGATCCAGTTCGGCGGCGGCGCAGACTTCGTGCAGAGGAACGCCGGGCCGCCGCGACAATTCCAGTTCGGCCTCGCCTACCGGTTCTGAAGCTGCGGGGCGCGGGTCACGTCACTCGCGCAGCCACTCCGCCGTGATCCGGCCCCGGTGCCCTTCCGGTGCCAGCGCGGCGCGCAGGGCTTCAAGCAACGGCGGGAGGGCCTGCGTGAAGGCATAGGGCGCGTTGACGATGAACAGGCCTGCGCCATTGTAGATGCCGGGCTGCTCGGCATCATAGAGCCAGTGCTCGACACTCATGAATTTCGGGATGCCGAGCCGACGCAGCTTGTCCTTCCACACCAGATGCATGGGCCGCTCCTTCAGCGGATACCAGATCACCGTCACGCCATGCGCCCACTTGCGGTGCGCTGCGGCGAGGGTGGCGGTGATACGGGCGCGCTCGTCCGTCTGTTCATAGGGCGGATCGACCACCACGAGCCCGCGCGGGGTGCGGGTCGGCAGCATCGCCAGCCATAACTCGTAAGCGTCGCGCTGGTGCACGGCGGCGGGCGTCCCGCGCATCGCGGCACGCAGGGCGGCGATGTCCTCGGGGTGCTTCTCGTTGAGGATCAGCGCATCCTGCTCTCGCAGCA
>JAIEOM010000140.1 GCA_019750455.1 Sphingomonadales bacterium
AAGGTGGCGAGCGTCGCGCTCCCCCGCGTGGAGGGCGTCGCCCGTCCCACGGCCACCCTGCAGCAGAAGCTGGAGCGCGGCCTGCGCCGTGCCGCTGCCGCGAGCGGGCTCAACGAAGCGGTCACGTGGTCCTTCCTCCCGACCTGGGCGGCTGAGCACTTCACGGTTGGAGACCAGCCGCTGTGGGTGCTCGCCAATCCGATCAGCGAAGACATGAAGGCCATGCGCCCCTCGCTGCTCCCCGGCCTCTTGATGGCCGCCAAGCGCAACGCCGATCGCGGCGCGGCGTCATCACGCCTGTTCGAGATCGGGCGGCGTTACTTCCGGGGCGCGAACGGCCTCAGCGACGAGAAGCCCACCCTTGGCATCGTGCTGGCGGGCGAGAAGACCGCGCGCGGGTGGCAGTCCGGCAAGGCCAAGCCCTTCGACGCCTATGACGCCAAGGCGCTGGCGATCCAGCTGCTCGAAGCCGCCGGTGCCCCCGTTGCCAATCTGATGGTGATGGGTGGGGCTGGCGGGCAGTTCCACCCCGGCCAGTCGGCCACTCTGCGCCTCGGCCCCAAGGTGGTGCTGGCGCGCTTCGGGATGGTCCATCCCGCAACGCTCAAGGCGTTCGATGCTGACGGGCCGATTGCGGCGGTCGAGCTGTTCCTCGACGCGATCCCCGCGAAGAAGGGCGCGGCCTTCGCGCGCCCCGGCTTCACGCCGCCCGCCTTGCAAGCCGTGACCCGCGATTTCGCCTTCCTCGTCCCGGCGGCGCTGGCGGCAGGCGATCTGGTGCGCGCCGTTCAGGGTGCCGACAAGGCGAACATCACCGGCGTGCGGGTGTTCGACGTTTTCGCCGGACAGGGCGTGCCCGAGGGCAAGGTCTCGATCGCGCTCGAAGTCACGCTCCAGCCGGGTGAGGCGAGCTTCAAGGACGCCGACCTCAAGGCCATCGCCGAGAAGGTGGTGGCAGCCGCCGCCAAGCTGGGCGGGGAGCTGCGCGGATGAAGACGGCTTTCGTCACCGGCGCCACCGCCGGCATCGGCCTCGCCACCGTGCGCCGTCTGGTCAAGGACGGTTGGCGCTGCGTTGCGACCGGACGGCGGCAGGAGCGGCTTGACGCGCTTGTGGCTGAGCTTGGCGCGGACAAGGTCCACGCGCTGTGCTTCGACGTGCGCGACACGGCGGCGCTCGATGCCGCGCTCGCCAGCCTGCCGGAAGGCTTCCGCGACATTGATCTGCTGGTGAACAATGCCGGTCTCGCGCAGGGGCTCAGCCCCGCGCAGAGCGCCAATCTCGACGATTGGCAGACCATGATCGACACCAACGTCACCGCGATGGTGGTGCTGACCCGCAAGCTGCTGCCCAAGCTGATCGAACGCAAGGGTGCGATCATCGCGATCGGCTCGGTCGCGGGGAGCTACATCTATCCGGGCGGCAACGTCTATGCCGGGTCCAAGGCCTTCGTGAACCACTTCACGCTCGCCCTGCGCGCCGACCTCCACGGCACAGGCGTGCGCGTCACCAGCATCGAGCCGGGCATGGTCGAGACCGAGTTCACCCTCGTGCGCACCGGCAGTCAGGAAGCTTCGGACAAGCTGTATGCCGGCGTCAATCCGATGACCGGCGAGGATATCGCCGACACCATCGGCTGGATCGCCAGTCTGCCGCCGCATCTCAACATCAACCGGATCGAGCTGATGCCGGTCAACCAGGACTTCGCGGGCTTCCGCGTCGTGCGCGACCCGCAATGACCTCCAACCGCCGCACCTTCGCGATCATCTCGCACCCTGACGCAGGGAAGACCACGCTCACCGAAAAGCTGCTGTTGCAAGGCGGGGCGATCCACTTGGCCGGCGAGGTCAAGGCGCGCGGCGCGGCGCGGCGGGCGCGGTCGGACTGGATGAAGATCGAGCAGCAGCGCGGGATCTCGGTCACGTCCTCGGTTATGACCTTCCAGAAGGACGGGATTGTCTTCAACCTGCTCGACACGCCGGGGCACGAGGATTTCTCGGAGGACACCTACCGCACGCTGACCGCGGTGGACTCGGCGGTGATGGTGATCGACGCCGCCAAGGGCATCGAGCCGCAGACCCGCAAGCTGTTCGAAGTGTGCCGCTTGCGCTCCGTGCCCATCATCACCTTCGTCAACAAGGTCGACCGCGAGGGCCGCGATCCCTTCGAGACGCTGGACGAGGTGGCCGATATGCTCGCGCTCGATGTCTCGCCCCAGATGTGGCCGATTGGCATGGGCGGCGAGTTTGAAGGCCTGCTCGATTTCGCTTCCGGCACTGTGGGACGACCGGAAGGGCCGAGCCGCGAATACCTCGGCACGCGCGATGGCGGTGACGACATCCCCGAACGCTTCGCCGACGAGATCGAACTGGCGCGCGGCGGTTACCCGGAGTTCGACCTCGACGCCTTCCGCCACGGCGACCTCACGCCGGTCTATTTCGGGTCGGCGCTCAAGAACTTCGGCGTCACCGAGCTGATCGACGCGATCGCCCGCTTCGCCCCCCCGCCGCGTCCGCAACCCGCGGGCGAGGAGCAGATCAGCCCGGAGCGCGACGAGGTCACCGGCTTCATCTTCAAGGTGCAGGCTAACATGGACCCCAACCACCGCGACCGCATCGCCTTCATGCGGCAGGTCTCGGGCACCTTCAAACGCGGCATGAAGCTGACGCCGAGCGGCCTCGGCAAGCCGATTGCCGTCCACTCCCCGATCCTGTTTTTCGCGCAGGATCGCGAGCTGGCTGACACGGCGGAAGCGGGCGACATCATCGGCATCCCCAATCACGGCACGCTGCGGGTGGGCGATACCCTATCCGAGCGCAATCAGGTGCGCTTCACGGGCCTGCCCAACTTCGCGCCGGAAATCCTGCGCCGGGTGCAGCTAAAAGACCCGACCAAGACCAAGCAGCTGAGGAAGGCTCTCGACGATCTTTCCGAAGAGGGCGTGATCCAGGTCTTCTACCCCGAGATCGGCTCGGCCCACATCGTCGGCGTCGTCGGCCAGCTTCAGCTCGAGGTGCTGATCAGCCGCTTGGAAGCCGAATACAAGGTCGAGGCCGTGCTCGAACCTTCACCCTTCGCCACCGCGCGCTGGATCAAGGGGGATGACAAGGCGCTGGACGAATTTGCCAGCTTCAACCGCGCCAATCTCGCCAAGGATCGTGATGGCGATATGGTGTTCATGGCCAAGAGCCCGTGGGATGTGACCTATCAGGTCGAGAAGAACCCGCAGCTCACCTTTTCGGCCACGAAGGAACGGTAATCTTGCGGCGGGCCGAGGTTCGCGGCATGGCAAGGCCCATGCACGACACCGGCCCGACCTCGCAGACCTTCATCTCGCAGCGCCTTCGCTTGAACTATCTCGACTGGGGCGGGCGCGGGAAGCCGCCGCTGGTGCTGGTGCATGGCGGGCGCGATCATGCGCGCAGCTGGGACTGGACCGCCGAGGCGCTGCGCGAGGACTACCATGTCATCGCCATGGACCACCGCGGGCACGGCGATTCCGACTGGGTTTCGGACGGGGTCTATTCGGCGGCCGACATGGTCTATGATCTGGCGCAGCTGATCCATCAGCTTGGCGTCGGTCCGGTCAGGATGGTGGCGCATTCGATGGGCGGGAATGTGGCGCTGCGCTATGCCGGCGCCTTCCCCGACATGGTGACTAAACTGGTGGCGATCGAGGGCCTTGGCCCCTCGCCCGAATGGCGCGAAAAGCAGCGCGCACAGCCTTATCCCGAACGCCTCGCCGAGTGGATCGCAAAGAAGCGTCAGGCCGCCGGACGCACCCCGCGCAAGTACGAGAGCATCGAGGCGGCTTTCGCCCGCATGATCGAGGAGAACGCCTACCTCACCCAGGAGCAGGCGCGCCACCTCACCGTCCACGGGGTCAACCGCAACGAGGACGGCACCTATAGCTGGAAGTTCGATCCGCACCTCAACGTCTGGCCGGTCGAGGATATCGGGGACGAGTTCATCGAGCAGCTGTGGGGCGCAATCACCTGCCCGACGCTGCTGCTCTACGGCGCGGATTCGTGGGCCTCGAACCCTGAAAAGGACGGACGCATTGCCCACTTCAAGACCGCCAGCGTGATCGAGTTCGAAAAGGCCGGGCACTGGCTCCACCATGACCAGTTCGA
>JAIEOM010000042.1 GCA_019750455.1 Sphingomonadales bacterium
GTCGGCACGCGGCCGCGCATTTCGGCATCGAGCTGCACCACGGTGCGGCTGGCGGTCTTGACGAAGATGCCGGGCACGATGGCGTGGACCATGCAGGCAAGCCCGCCCACCGTCATCCGCCAGCCGAAGCTGAAGGCGGTGCGGGCGTGCTGGGAATAGGTCTCGCCGATGGCGCGCGGATGGTCGATGAAGAGCTTGGCGATCATGACCTTGGTCATGCCCGCGCGGGGGGCGTGCGGTCAAGCCTAGCGCGAAGGGCGCACACAGTGTAGGGGCCGCGCCGCGATGAACACCCCCACCATCCTCCCGGACCAGAAGAAGATCGGCATGGTCAGCCTCGGCTGTCCCAAGGCGCTGGTCGATTCCGAACGCATCCTCACCCGTCTGCGCGCCGATGGCTATGCCTTCGCCGAGGATTACGCGGGCGCGGACGTGGTGCTGGTCAACACCTGCGGTTTCCTCGATTCCGCCAAGGAGGAAAGCCTTGCCGCAATCGGCGAAGCGATTGCCGAAAATGGCCGCGTGATCGTGACCGGCTGCATGGGCGAGGAAGCCGACGCGATCCGCGCAGTCCACCCGCAGGTGCTCGCGGTGACGGGCGCACATCAATACGAACAGGTGGTCGAGGCCGTCCACACCCACGCGCCGCCCAGCCAAGGCCCGTTCGTCGACCTGATCCCGCAGCCGGATATCAAGCTGACCCCGCGCCATTACAGCTATCTGAAGATTTCCGAGGGCTGCAACCACTCCTGCGCCTTCTGCATCATCCCGGACCTGCGCGGCAAGCTCGCCAGCCGGCGGATCGATGCCGTGCTGCGCGAGGCGGAAAAGCTGGTCGCGGCGGGCACCAAGGAACTGCTGATCATCTCGCAGGACACCAGCGCCTATGGCGTGGATATCCGGCATGAGAGCCGCCAGTGGAAGGGCCGCGATATGCGCGCCCACATGACCGACATGGCCCGCGAACTGGGAAGCTTGCGCACCCCCGAAGGCCATGCGCCGTGGGTGCGGCTGCACTACGTCTACCCTTACCCCCATGTCGATCAGGTCATCCCGCTGATGGCCGAGGGGCTGCTGACCCCCTATCTCGACATCCCGTTCCAGCACGCCTCCCCGAAGGTGCTGAAACTGATGCGCCGCCCGGCCAACGAGGCCAAGGTGCTCGAACGGCTGAAATCATGGCGCGAAATCTGCCCCGACATCGCGATCCGTTCCAGCTTCGTGGTCGGCTTCCCGGGCGAGACCGAGGCGGACTTCCAGTACCTGCTCGACTGGCTCGAGGAAGCCCAGCTTGACCGGGTCGGCGCCTTCCGCTTCGAGCCGGTCGAGGGCGCGGCGGCCAACGCCCTACCCGATCAGGTGCCGGAAGAGATCAAGGAAGAACGCTACGCCCGGATCATGGAAGTGACCGAGCGGATCAGCGCCGCCAAGCTCGCCGCCAAGGTCGGGCGCACGCTCCCCGTGATCATCGACGAGGTCGGCGAACCGGACGAGGACGGCGATATCGGTGCAACGGGCCGCAGCCAGGCCGACGCGCCCGAGATCGACGGCGCAGTCTACCTGCGCAATGTGCCCGACAGCCTCAAGCCCGGCGATATCGTGCAGGCAACCATCGAGGATGCCGACGCCCACGATCTGTTCGGGGTCGTGGCGCGTTAACCCCTGCCCCGTGCCCGTCCCCGCAAGGGACGCGATTTGGTTAACTGCTGGCAACCAAACGACTAACACGGCATATTTGCACACATGATGCGCATCCTCGCCTTCCTCGTCGCCGTGGCCGTCCTGCAATTCGCGGCTTTTGCTCAGCCAGCTGGCGCCCAGACCATGGGCGGGTCCGCCACGGACCGCGCCGCCAGTGCCGCCGAAGCCGTCGCCGCCCGCGCCACGGGCACTTTCGAGGCGATCGATCCGGACAGCGAGATGCCCTCGGCGGATGAAGCCGCCGCGGCCTATGCCGGTCTGCCGCCGCTGGCAGGCGGCACCGCGGTTGCGGCCTCCGCTCCCGTGATCGAGTCCGTGACTGAAGCAGACGCCCCGCGCGGCCCTGCGGTGCGGATGATATCCGAACCGGTGGTGCAGGCGATCCCGGCCCGTGCCCCCGCCGCTGCCGCTGCCCCCAAGACTGCCGCACCTGTCGCTGCCGCCAGCAGCAGCCCCTTCGTCATCAAGTCGATCCTGCCGATCGAAGGTTCGATCCGCTATGGCGACTGGTTCTGGGACGAAAGCGCCGCCCCGCGCAGCGGCGCGCTGGTCATCACCGTGGACCTTCAGGCACGCGTCATCAGCGCCTTCCGCGACGGGCACGAGATCGGCACCGCCGTCGTGCTGGTCGGCACGCAGGACCACCCCACCCCGCTCGGCTCCTTCCCGATCCTGACCAAGGAACGCGACAACGTTTCCGAGAAGTACAACAACGCGCCCATGCCTTACACGCTGCGCCTGACGTGGGATGGCATCGCGATCCACGGCTCGCCGGTGATGAACGGCTATGCCAGCCACGGCTGCATCGGCGTGCCCGACGATTTTGCCGCCAAACTATTCGCCGCCGCGAAGCGCGGGGACAAGGTGATCATCACGCGCGGCAAGATGATCGGCGTGGGCGACAAGATTCTGTAGCGCTTGCCGGATCATCGGCTTCCCCCGCCCCGGACTTGATCCGGGGCCCCGCTTTCTCGGGCCAGACCGGAAGGCGGCTGGACCCCGGGTCAGGGCCGGGGCGGGGAAGATTTCAGTTTACCCGCCCCCGCGCAGGTTCCGGCCGGAAGCGCCAGACGCGCATCGTCACGCCGACCTTTTCAACCTTCTCCACCCCCGGCACCGCCAGCACTCCGCCCAGCGAGGCGTTTTCGCCCGCCCACAGCCGGTCCCATGCCCGCGCCGCTTCGCTGCGGGTGGCATGGCCGCCGAGTTCGCGGATGATCCTGAGGATCGTCTCGATGGCGATCACGCGCGGCACGTTGGCGCAATAGGAAAAGCCGGGTGCGCCGCTGTCACCCTCCTCGCGCATCACCATTTCGTGCCAGTCGAGTTCGGCATACCATTCCAGCGCCTGCCAGCCTTCGGCCAGATGGGCGGCGCTGGCGGCGATCTGGACCGGGTCGAGCCAGTCAGCCTGTGCCAGAGCCGCGCGCAGCCGGGCACGGTCGAAAGCGGGGTTGGTGTTGGACGGGTCCTCGGCAGGGGTGATCCCCGCCTCTGTAACCACCGCCGCCAGTTCGGCCTTGCGCCAGCCGAGCAGGGGGCGCAGCAGCAGGGTCTCGCTGCCCTCGATCCGACCGCGCGGGCGCACGCCGGCAAGGCCCGCCAGCCCGCTCCCCCGGTTGAGGCGCATCAGCAGGGTTTCGGCCTGATCATCGGCGTGGTGCGCGGTGGCGATGGCGCCGAGCCCTGCCTCGTCCGCCCAGCGCGACAGCGCCGCATAACGTGCGGCGCGCGCTTCGGCCTGAAGATTACCTGGTGCGAGGCTGACCTTGAGGGCGGCAAAGGGAATGCCCCGCTCCCCCGCAATCCGCCCGACCAGCGCGACTTCACCCGCCGCTTCGGGGCGCAACCCGTGATCGATGCTGGCGACGGCGATCTGGCCGGGCAAAGCCTCGGCAGCGAGCAGCAGCAGCGCGAGGCTGTCCGGCCCGCCCGATCCCGCCAAGCCCAGCGGACGCCCTTCGCGTTCGTCCTCGGGCCACAGCGCCGCCAGATCGGCGGCAAAGCGGGCGGCCCCGGGGCTTAGCTGCACTTCACCTTCGCGCGGGTGGTCTGGTAATCGGTCGCCAGTCGACCGGCGGCGATCAGCGGATAGGTGTCGGCAAATTCGGCCAGCGCGATGCAGGCGCGCTTTGTGTCGTTCATCGCGATCATCGATGCGCCGAGGTAGAGCAGGCTGTCGGGCGCGCGGTCACCGGCCTTGTTGGCCTGATAGTTCTTCAGGAACCACTGCGCGGCTTCCTTGGGCATCTTGTCGTCAAGGAAGGCGCGGCCCAGCAGGTTGCGGCCGAAGCTGATGCGCGGGTGGCTGGGGTATTGCTCGACAAACTTGGTGAGCTGCTGGCGCGCTTCGGGGAAGAACCCGGCGTTCCACAGGCGGAAGCCGTAGGAATATTCGTCATCCCCCGCGTCAGCCGTCTGCGGCTTGGCGATCGCCTGCACCGCAGCCAGACGCGCGGCGCTGGGCGCTGTGACGGTGGCGGCCGGCGCGGTCGCCGCCGGCACCGAAGGCCGCGGCGC
>JAIEOM010000256.1 GCA_019750455.1 Sphingomonadales bacterium
CGGTTCTGCCCGCTGAACAGGCGTTGCAGGGTGGTCGGCGCGTTCTCGAAACCGTGCTGGATGTCTTCCTGATACTTCAGGCTGCCATCCTTGACGAAGCCCTCCAGCCGCTTGCGGATGCCGGGGAATTCGCTCGCCCAGTCGAGCACGATGAAGCCCGCCATGGTGCCGCGCCGGAACACGAGGTTGAAGTAGTTCTCCGGCCCCGCAGGAAGCGAGCCGGTCTCGTAGCGGCTGATCCCGCCGCAGATCACCACCCGCGCGCCGGTGGCGATGCAGGCGAGCATGTCGTTCAAAATCTTGCCGCCGACATTGTCGTAGATCACGTCCACACCGCGCGGGCAGTGTTCCTTGATCTGCGCCTTCACATTGCCCGCCTTGTAATCGATCGCGGCGTCATAGCCCGCTTCGCGCACCAGCCAGTCGCACTTGTCCTGGCCGCCCGCGATGCCGACCACGCGGCACCCGGCGATTTTCGCGAGCTGGCCGACGATGCTACCCGTCGCGCCCGCCGCGCCGCTCACCAGCACGGTATCGCCCGCCACGGGCTTGCCGACCTTGAACAGCCCGCAATAGGCCGTCAGCCCCGTCGTCCCCAGCACCGAGAGCACCGCGGTGGGCGAAAGATCGGTTTCGACCTTGGTCAGCTCCTTGCCGTCGGTGACGAGATATTCGGTCCAGCCGGTGGTGCCGAACACGAGGTCGCCCACCGCGAACCTGCCGCCGTTCGAGAGGACCACCTCGGCAATCCCGCTGCCGCGCATCACGTCACCGATCGCCATCGGCGCGACGTAATCGGCGATGTTCTCCATCCAGCCCTTCTGCGCCGGATCGAAGCCGAGGTAGTGCGTCTTCAGCAGCATCTCGCCCGGGGCGGGATCGGGCAATTCGACTGTCATGAGCTTGAAGTCGTTGTCAATCTCGATGCCGCGCCCGCGCGGATGTCCGTTAAGCAGCCATTGGCGGGTGGTGGTGGGCATCAGACTCTCCTTGTTTCGCCTGCCCTATTGGGGTGATGGCGCACACCTCTCCACGCGCAAAAGTGTCAGTCGAGCGGTTTACCCCCTGTGGTAGTTTGCGCGTCTCAAGGAGAGAGACGATGGGCGTTCACACTCACAAGACCTTCTGCCGTTTCTGCCATGCCAACTGTGCGATGGAAGTCGATGTCGCCGACGGGAAGGTGATCGAGGTGCGCGGCGATCCCGACGATCCGGCCTATGGCGGCTACACCTGCATGAAGGGGCGCGAGCTGCCCGACAGCCACAATTCGGAAAACCGCCTGCACCACAGCCTCGTGCGCAATGCTGACGGCGAGTTCGTCTCCACCCCGATGCCCGAAGCCCTCGCCCATGTGGCGAGCGAGCTGCGCCGCATCATCGACACCTATGGCCCCCATTCGGTGGCGGTGTTCATGGGTTCGGGCGGGTTTCAGAACAGCGCGGCGATGGCCGCTTCCCTGAGCTTCGCCAATGCGGTGGGTAGCCGCAATTTCTACACCTCGGTGACGCTCGACCAGCCGGCCAAGGTCTTCACCACGGCGCGTTACGGCAAGTGGATGGCGGGGCCGAACACCTTCAGCGAAAGCGATGTCGCGCTGTTCATCGGCAACAACCCGATCGTGTCGCACTATGCGCCAGTCGGCGGCGTGCCGCCGTTCAGCCCCTCGCGCCGCATCCGCGACAAGAAGGCCGAAGGGCTGAAGCTGATCGTGGCCGACCCGCGCGAAAGCGATGTCGCGCGGCTGGCCGACATCTACCTCCCCGTAAAGCCGGGCGAGGATCCGGCGATGCTGGCAGGGATGCTCAACGTGATCATTTCCGAAGGGCTCTATGATCGCAATTTCGTCGCCGCCCATGTCGATGGCTTCGATGAACTCGCCGAGGCGGTGAAGGCCTTCCCGCCCGCAGTGGCGGCGGAGCGCGCGGGGCTCGACAAGGACCAGCTGATCGCTGCGGCGCGGATGTTCGCGGGCGGATCGAAGGGCTGCGCCACGACCGGAACGGGGCCGGAAATGGCAGGCAACGGCACGCTGACCGAATACCTCGTCACCTGCCTCAACACCATCTGCGCGCGCTTCAAGCAGGAGGGCGAAAAGGCCGCGATCCCGGGCGTGTTCAGCCCCTACCAGACCGCACGCCGCGCACAGGTCGCCCCGCCGGTGCCGATGTTCGGCGCCGAAGGCATGCCCAAGTCGCGCTTTCGCGGACTGGGCCACTTGGGCTGGGAAATGCCGTGCAACGTGCTGGCGGACGAGATCCTCACCCCCGGCGAAGGCCAGGTGCGCGCGCTGATTTCGGTCGGCGGCAATCCGGTGGTCGGCTTCCCCGATCAGGCCAAGATGGTCCGCGCCCTCGATGATCTTGAGCTGTTTGTGCAGATCGATCCGTGGATGAGCGCCAGCGCCAAGCGCGCGACCGTGGTGCTTGCACCCTCGCAATGTCTCGAGCGCGAGGACATCACCAGCCTGTCCGAATGGTGGCACGAAGAACCCTATGCCCGCTACACCGAGGCTGTCGTGGAGGCGCCGGGTGACTGCATCGACGAATACGAAATGTTCTGGACCCTCGCCCACCATCTCGGCATCCAGATGATGCTGAACGGCGGCCCGCTGCCAATGGATCGCAAGCCGACGAAGCAGGAGTTCCTCGATCTGGCGGTGACCGGCTGCCTCGTGCCGCCCAGCCAGGTGCGCGCGGATTGCCAGGCCAACAGCGGGGCGGCGGTGATCTATCCCGAAAAGCATCCGGTGGTGGAGCCGTTGGACGAAAGCGAGTTCCACCGCTTCGATCTAGCGGTGGGCGCGATGCCTTCGGAAATCCTCAAATATGCCGCCAATCCGGCGAGCAAGGCAGGCTTCGACTTCCGCCTGATCAGCCGCCGCTCCAAGACGCGGTTCAACTCGATCGGCCACCCGCTCAAGAAATTGCAGGCGAAGACCACCACCAACCCGGCCTATATCCACCCGGATGACATCACAGCCCTGGGGCTAGAGGAGGGCGGGCTGGTTGCGATCACATCGCCCCACGCCACGATCCACGGGGTGGTGAAGGCGAGCGACAAGGTGCGGCGCGGGATTGTCTCGATGGCGCATGCCTATGGCGATGCCGATGCCACCAAGGAAGACGTGCGCGAACGCGGCTCCTCGACCAACCGGCTGGTGAGCGAAGTGGTCGATTATGATCCGATTACCGGACAATCGCTCCAGAGCGCCATTCCGGTGAAGCTCGAACCCGCCTGATATACTCTCGAACCGAAAGACAACCATGCCCCAGAACCGCCGCTTCCTTCTCCAGCGTCGTCCCGACGGCACGCCTGTGCCGCAGGATTTCGAACTCGTCACCGAGCCGACACCGGCACTGGAGGACGGCCAGTTCCTGATCCGCAACCACTATGCTTCGCTCGATCCGGCCATGAGAGGCTGGATGGATGCGGAGGGCAATTACATGCCGCCGATCCCGCTGGGCGATCCGGTGCGCGCGAGCACCATCGGGGTGGTCGAGGAAAGCCGCGCCGAGGGCTTTGCCCCGGGCCAGTGGGTCATGGGCCTGAACGCGCTGGAGGACTACTCGATCGGCGTCGCGGGCGGCTTCACCCAGCCAATCGATCCGTCGCTGGTGCCCAGCGTCACCAACTATCTCTCGATCTTCGGCGCGGTCGGCATGACGGCCTATTTCGGCTTCCTCGAAGTGTGCGAACCCAAGCCCGGTGAAACCGTGCTGGTGAGCGGCGCGGCAGGGGCGGTGGGCAGCCTAGTCGGCCAGCTCGCCAAGATCCACGGCTGCCGCGCGGTCGGCATCGCGGGCGGCCCCGCCAAATGCGCGCGCCTCACCGAGAAATACGGCTTCGATGCGGCGATCGATTATCGCGGTAAGGATGAGGCCGCGCTCACTGCCGCCATCGCGAAAGCTTGCCCCGATGGCGTGGACGTAATCTTCGAGAATGTCGGCGGGATCATCCTCGATGCCGGGCTGATGAACCTCAACCTGCACGCCCGCGTCGGGCTGTGCGGCCTCATCAGCGAATACAACACCGAGCCGCGCGGCATCCGCAACCTGTGGCAGCTGATCGTCAAGCGCGCGCATATCCGCGGCCTTCTGGTGGCTGACTACGTCCCCCGCTTTGCCGAGGGTGCAGCGCAGATGGGCGTCTGGGCCGCGCAGGGGCGGCTCACCATCGACGAGCATATCGACGAAGGTCTGGAGAACGCCTTCGACAGCTTCATGCGGCTGTTCGCGGG
>JAIEOM010000105.1 GCA_019750455.1 Sphingomonadales bacterium
GGCATGATCTGCTCGTCCGCAAAGCGCGCGGTGCTTTCGCGGATCATCTCGGCGGCCTCGCCAAGCTGGAAATCGAAATCGGGGGTGGCGCGCATTTTATGTCCTGCCAGTGTAATGATTGTTCTGGGACGCGCATAGCAAGCCCCTTCGCAAACGCCAATCTCTGGCGCCAATCGGGGACGCTGGCGCAGCGCGAATACAACCGCTAATCGACGGTGATGCACGACACTCCGCCCTTGCTCCGCTTCGACGGGGTGACCTGCCGCTTCGGCGATGTCACGGCGGTCGGCCCGGGGGAAGGCGGCGTATCCTGCGACATTGCCTATGGCAGCTTCGTCGCACTGGTCGGCGCATCGGGATCGGGCAAGTCGACGCTGCTCAAGACGGTCAACACGCTGGTGGAACCGACCGGCGGACGGGTGTTGTTCGGGGGCGAGGATGTAACCCAGCTCAAGCCGGCCCGCCTGCGGCGCCGGGTCGGCTATGTGTTCCAGGGCATCGGCCTGTTCCCGCATTTCAGCGTCGCGGAAAACATCGCCATCGGCCCGCGGCTGGCGGGCGAGAAGCTGCCGCCCGAACGGATCGCCGAACTGCTTGCGCTGGTCGAACTTGATCCGGGCTATGCGACGCGGATGCCCGATGAACTGTCCGGCGGGCAGCGCCAGCGCGTCGGCGTGGCGCGGGCGCTGGCGGGCGGGCCGGAGCTTCTGATCATGGACGAGCCGTTCGGCGCACTCGATCCCGTCACCCGCGACGCGCTCGGCCGCAAGGTGCGCGAGTTACACGAGACGCTGGGCCTCACCACGGTGATGGTCACCCACGACATGGCCGAAGCCCTGCTGCTGGCAGACCGCGTGCTGGTGATGGACAAGGGCGCGCTGGTCGCCGACGAAAGCCCCCGCGCGCTGCTGGCGGGTGAAGGCGGCCCGGTCGCGCAGCGCCTCGCCAGCGTGCCGCGCGAACAGGCCGAACGGCTCGCCGCGATGGAAACGCCTGCGGAGGGCGGGGCCTGATGGGAGATATCTGGGACCTCCTCCCCGGCCTTGGTGACAAGCTGGCCGCGCATGTGGTGCTGTCGGCGAGCGCGATCGGGCTGGCGATGCTGATCGCGCTGCCGATGGCGGTGTGGGCTGGCCGGTCGCGGATCGTCTCGCGGCTGGCACTGAGCCTGGCGAGCCTCGTCCAGACCATCCCCGCTCTCGCGCTGCTGGCGCTGTTCTTCCCGCTGCTGCTGTCCTTGCGCAGCGTTTTCGGCGAGGGGCTGCCGACCCTCGGCTTCCTGCCCGCGCTGATGGCGCTGACGCTCTACGCGCTGCTGCCGATCCTGAGGAACGCGGTGACTGCGCAGGCGAACCTCGATGAAGGCGTGCTGGAAGCGGCGGACGGTGTGGGCATGACGAAGTGGCAGAAGCTGGTGCTGGTTGAAGCGCCGCTCTCCGCCCCCTTCATCATGGCCGGCATCCGCACTGCGAGCGTGTGGACCATCGGCGCGGCGACGCTCGCCACCACCATCGGCCAGCCGAGCCTCGGCGATCCGATCTTTGCCGGCCTCCAGACCCAGAACTGGGCGCTGGTGCTGGCCGGATGCCTTGCCAGCGCGGGGTTGGCGCTGGCAGCCGATAACCTTCTGTGGGTGATCGAGGTCGGCCTTGCGCGGCGCAAGCGGTGGATGACCTATGGCGGCATGGCGGTCGTGGTGCTCGGCATCCTCGCCGCGCTGTGGGGGCAGGGGCAGGACCCGGAGGACCGCCCCATCGTCATCGCTGCCAAGCAGTTCTCCGAACAGTACATCCTCGCCCAGCTGATCGGCGCGCAGTTGGAGGCGGCGGGCTACCGTGTGGAATACCGCGACGGGCTGGGGAGCGCGGTGGTGCACTCGGCGGTCGCCTCGTCCAGCATCGACATCTCGGTCGATTACACCGGCACGATCTGGACGAATTACCTCAAGCGCGCCGACAATCCGGGCCGCGAGGCGATGTACGAGACGATCCGCGAATGGGAGCAGCGCGAAAACGGCGTGAAGGTGCTCGGGCGGTTGGGTTTCGAAAACGCCTATGCCTTCGCGATGCGCGCGGACCGGGCGCAGGCGCTGGGGGTGACCAGCCTCGCCGATCTGGTCGGCAAGGCGCCGCAGCTGACTGTCGGCGGGGACCCCGAGTTCTTCGAGCGGCCCGAATGGCTGGCGGTGCGCGATGCCTATGGCCTGCGCTTCGGCAAGACCCGCAATTTCGCGCCGACCTTCATGTACAACGCGCTCGCCTCGGGGGAGGCGGACGTGATCAGCGCCTATACCTCGGACGGGCGGATCGCGGCGGACCGGCTGGTGGTGCTCGAAGATCCCAAGGGTGCGCTGCCGAGCTATGATGCACTGCTGATGCTCTCCCCCCGCATCGCCGCCGACGAAGGCGTGCTGACCGCGCTCCAGCCGCTGATTGGCGCGATCAGCGTGGAGGCGATGCGCGAGGCGAACTTCGCGGTCGACCGCGAGGATGCGGGGAAACTGACCCCGACGGCGGCGGCAGAGGAACTGGCGAGGAAGTCGGGGCTCTGACCTTCACGATGAAGTGCTGCTTCGGGCCATGGGCCCGCAAGGCCAACGGGCCGCCCGCAGCAATGGGGCCGCCAGGCCCTGTGAGCGAGGATAGGGCACGCCGGATGGCGTGCCGCAATCAAGACGCCTTCTTCCACACCTGCGTCTGGCAGATCGGGCCGAAGCAGCCCTTTACCTCCAGCGTCGTGCTGTCCTTGCGGCGCACTTCGGAGGTGTAGGTGCGGCCGCTCTTGGGGTCGTAGACCGAACCGCGCCACGTGCTGCCATCCGCGGTCAGCCCGGACAGGATGGCGGTGCCCAGCAGCTTGCGGTTGCGCTTGGCGGCGTCCGAATTGTTCACATCGCGCTGGTCGTTGCCGCCGGCGGGCATGATCAGGAACTTCTCGATCCGTCCGCACAGCGTCTTGCCGCATCGGGCAATCGCGACCACCGCGTCCTTCTCCCCCGTCACCCAGCGCCCGGTGATCGGTTCCGCCGCGAAGGCCGGGGCAGCGAGCGCCACCAGACCGAGCGCCGCCGAAGCCGTAACTGCCTTGAACGTCATCGTCATGCTCCTCAATCGAACCCTGCGCCGAACGGCCAGCGCCGCCCGCACAGGCCCAGAACCTTGAACAGCGTCCCCATCTCGCTCTCCTTCACCAGCCGGTCACGCTGGCGCTGGAACTTCGGCCGCTCGTAGGGGGCGCGGCGGATGAGCATTTCCATGCGGGTGTCGATCCCCATCTGGATCAGCCATTCGCCCTGATATTGCAGCCCCATCACATCCGCGCCGTTCTGTTCGGCGATCAGCTTCAGCAGCTCGAAATCGACGTGGGCGGTAAGGTCTGCATCGCCGGGATGGGCGAAAACATCGACCTTCTGGTGCGATTTCAGCGCCTGCAAGGTCGATCCCGAGCGGAGTTCTTCGTGCCCGTAATCGATGATCAGCGCCGCCCCGCCCTGATCCTTCAGCCGCCGCGCAAGCTCGGCCATCACCGCGACCGCCGCCGGGCTGGTCTCGATCAGCGTGCCCTGCGAGGCCGTGACCCAGCTGGGCGGGACGAGGTGGTCCATCCGCTCCTTGCCGGTGACGAAGGTGAACTGGTCGTCCTCCAGCCCCACCATCCGCGGATACCAGCCATCGGTCGAGCGGATCAGGTGCTGCACCGGCAGTGCATCGAAAAATTCGTTGGCGATGATCAGCAGCGGGGCATCATCGGGCAGGGTCGAGATATCGTGGTGGTGGATGCAATCCGGAAACGCCTCGCGCTGAAGCTTGCGCAGCGTGGCCGAGGTCTCGACGAAGTGGATCTGCGGCTTCAACCCTTGCTTGGCCGCCGCGCCGAGCGCATCCTTGGCAAGCGTGCCCCGCCCCGGCCCAAGCTCGACATAGTGGATGTATTTGCGCTTGGTCATGCGTGACCACAAATCGGCAAACCATACCCCGATCAGCTCGCCGAACACCTGCGTGATCTCGGGCGCGGTGACGAAATCGCCCTGTTCGCCCAAGGGATCGCGGCTGGCATAATAGCGCGCGTTGCTTTCGCCCATGTATTGCGAGAGCGGGATGGGGCCGGTCTCGCGGATCAGGCGGCGCAGGACCTTGGGCACATCCACCTGCGCGCGGGCGAGCACTTCGGCCTCAAGCCGCGCCTGTTCGGCAGCCGCAGCTTCCTCCGCCTCCCGCCGGGCCTGTTCTTCGGCAGCGATGCGGGCGGCCTCTTCCTCGGCGGC
>JAIEOM010000005.1 GCA_019750455.1 Sphingomonadales bacterium
GGTCAGACGGTCTCGACCGTCAGATTGCCGTTGGTGAAGACGCAGATATCGGCCGCGACCGCCATGGCCTTGCGGGCGATGGTTTCGGCATCGTTCTCGTAATCGGCAAGCGCGCGGGCGGCGGCGAGAGCGAAGTTGCCGCCCGATCCGATCGCGGCGATATCGCCGATCGGCTCCAGCACATCGCCATTGCCGGTCAGTACCAGCAGCGTATCCTTGTCGGCCACGATCATAAGCGCTTCCAAGTTGCGCAGATACTTGTCGGTCCGCCAGTCCTTGGCAAGCTCCACGCTGGCCCGCATCAGCTGGCCGGAATATTGCTCCAGCTTCTTCTCCAGCCGCTCGAACAGGGTGAAGGCATCCGCGGTCGCCCCGGCGAAGCCCGCGATCACAGAGCCATCGCCGATGCGGCGGACCTTGCGGGCGTTGGGCTTCATCACGGTGTTGCCCATCGACACCTGACCGTCACCCGCAATGACGGTAACGCCGCCGCGCCGGACGCCGATGATGGTGGTGCCGTGCCATTGCACGAGGCCGTGGGCCGAAGGATCGCTTGTCATGCTCGCCAATATGGAGCGCGCGGGCAGGCGTTCAAGCGGGCTGGTTACTGCCCGTTCGGGCCGCCGCCCGGTGCGCCACCCACGCCGGCCCCGCCGACCTGGCCGATATTGCCGAACAGGTCTTCAAGGAAGCCCCGCTCGCGGCCCAGCGTCGGCGTCTTGTTGCCGTTGGGGTCGAGATAGACCACCTGCTCGGCCCCGCTGCGCGTCACCTCGCTCACCCGGCCATTGGCGTCGAAGGTTACGGCCAGCACCGAGTGATCCTTGATGCGCGGACGGTTGAAGGGGCGTTGGCCGGTGATGGACGACACGTAATACCAGGTCGGCGTGCCGAACTGGCTGGTGAAGGTCGGACGGCCCAGCGTGCCTTCGACCGATTGCTGGTTGTCGATCTTGGGCTGGATCAGCGCGGTCAGCGTCGGATCGACGATGTAGCCGCGCGATTCGCGGATCGCCGAACAGGCCGGCAGCAGCATCGTCGCCGCCGCGAGCAGCATTGCCGCACGGGCCTTCCGCTTGCCGAAATTCATCGCGCCTGCCTTTTCCATCTGCGCCAAACCGTATCCGTCCATTGTGTGAGAGCGCGCGCGCTCTTGTCCCGTGGGGGCTGTGCTTTAAGGGGCTAGTCGCGCGCTGGCAACGCACCATATGGGAAAGCCGTGGCAGCCTTGCGTTGAACCCCGGTTGAACGCATCCGCAGCTCGTGCGTTGACGTAAGCTTGGCGGGGCGATGCCCCCTTGTATTGAGACTGTATTGAAACCCCGACGCCTCGCGAAAGGCCCTGTCCGATGTCCTTCCTCTCCCGCCTGCTCGGCACCGCCCCGGACCCCCGCGAAGGCGTAAGACCGCTGTGGCACCGCGTGATCGAGCTGGCGCGCGACTCTGTCTATTACACCGAATGCCGCGTGGCGGATTCGATCGCCGGCCGGTTCGACATGATCACGCTGGTGCTCAGCACGGTGATGGTGCGCCTTGAAGCGTCGGAAATGCGGGCCGAAAGCGCGCTGCTGGCGGAACTGTTCGTCGAGGACATGGACGGGCAGCTGCGCGAATTCGGGGTCAATGACGTGGTCGTCGGGAAGCGCATCGGCAAGCTGATGAGCGTGCTGGGCGGGCGGCTCGGGGCCTATCGCGGGGCGCTCAATGCGGGCGATCTCGACCGGCTGACCGCGGCGGTAGCGCGCAACGTGACCTTCGCCGAAGGGGCTGACGAGGCGGCCGGCGCGAAAGCGGTGGCGGAGCGGATGATGAAACTGTCGGACCGGCTGGGCCGCTTCTCCGACGCCGAAATGCTGAAAGCGAGCGCGATCTGGTGAGCGCGCCCCTTCTCCCGTCCGAATTGACGCGGATGATCAAGGCCCGCCCGCTTCCGGCGGGGGCCGTGGTGATCGAGGCCTCGCCCGAGGAACGCGCCGCCCTCGCCGTGCGCTTCGGCTTGGGTGCGGTGGAGAGCCTGCGGGCCGAGGTCGCGCTGGAACAGAAGCCGCGCGCCATCCGCGCGACGGGGCGACTGCGCGCCGCGATCATGCAGCCCTGCGCAATCAGCGGCGAGGATTTCCCCGTGACCATCGACGAGCCGGTCGACCTGCGCTTTGTCGAGGAACACCAGCGTCCCGCGACCGAGGACGAGGAGATCGAGCTCGAAGCCGATGATTGCGACGAGATCGAGTTTTCCGGCGACATGTTCGACCTTGGCGAAGCGGTCGCGCAGACGCTCGGCCTCGCGATCGATCCCTATGCCGAAGGCCCGAACGCCGATGCCGCGCGGGCCGCGGCGGGGATCGTGCAGGAGGGCGAACAGCTGGGACCGCTGGCCGATCTGCTCAGCGGCTTGAAGAAAGACTGACCGCGTCTGGGTGGGACAATTACAGCCAATTGTTCCACGTGAAACACCCCGCAAGCCGAGGCTGGACGGGGTCTAACCGGGGTCTGGAGGGGGTCTAATGCGCCGCTGCCTCGCTCTCGCCGTGGTCCGGCTGCGCCCGGATGCGGAAAATCACCCGGTCGATGCAGCCCGCCAGCCCGCTTTCCAGCGGCTTGAACCGCGCGTTCCGGATAACGTTGATGGCTGCCTCGCCGAACTCGCTGCTGGGCTGCGCCTCGACCACCTCGACCGCGCCGATCTCACCCCATGGCGCCACATCGTAGCGCAGGATCGCCCAGCCTTCGATGGCGCGCTGCTGGTAACTGGGCGGAAAGACAAGGCGCGGCTCTTTGACCCAGCGGTCCTTGATCTCGCAAGCGGGGTTGCCCTGCGCTTCGGAAGCGGGCGGGATCGGCGGCGCGGGGATCGTCTCGGCCCCCGTCCACCATGCCTGCAAGCATCCTTTGCGCGGCCCTCCGGCATAGCGCCCCGCGGCAACCGCCGCTCGCGCTTCGGCATCGAGCGCGTCGTAGCCCGAGGTCAAGGCGGTGGCGACATTCACCGGCACCCCTTCGGTGTCGATATCGTAGGTGACAAAGGTCCAGTTGCGGGTGCCTTCGCTGCGGGTCAGCTTGCGGAAATCGGGATAGCTGCGTGAAAGTGGCGCCAGCCGAGGCGTTTCGTGGCAATCTCCGGGCGAAAGCCGCTCCCACACCTCTTTGCCCATGCGCAAACGCTGCGCGACGCCAAGTCGGGCCAGCTCTTCGAGCGGGGCTTCGGCGATGCTCTGCATGACGGGGGTGTAGCTGATCGTGCAGCCGGTTTTCGGCCCATCAACCTGAAAGCGGCTGGCGCGCAGCGATGGCATGAAATCGCGCATCCACAACCGGACACGCGGCGGGTTTGCGGCCGTGATGTCGCGCGGACGCCCTTCGGCATCAAGCGCGAACCGTATGGTGACCTGTTCGGGATCGGTCGTCAGCCGGGTGACGAGCGGCTGCGGATTGGGCGGGACAAACTGCGCAGGGGCAACACGCGCCCCGCCGTCACAGATGACCTGAGATGCCTGCCAAAACAGCACCTGCGGCTCGCGGGGTTCGCCGACGGGCGATCCTTCGATTTGCACGAATGGAGGCAAGGGCGGCGGCGGGGCCTGAAAGGCGAGCCCAGGCGAACCCAGCGCAAGTGCAAGAACCGAAAATCGCGCGAGCATCAGGCTACTCCCGTCGGCGAACCCCGACAGCGTCAACCTAACTCGCAAAGTGCAGAAATCAAAACGGAATATCGTCGTCCAGATCGTCGTAGCCGCCCGATCCGCCCGAGGGGCCGCCGCCAAAGCCGCCGCCGCTGCCGCCGGCCGAGCCGCCGCCCTGATCCCAGCCGCCGCCACCGCCGCTGCCGTAGCTGCCGCCGCCCGAGCGACCGCCACCGCCGCCCATGCTGCCGCCACCGCCACCTGCGCCGCCGCCCGGGCCATCAAGCATGGTCAGCGTCCCGCCGAGGCCCTGGATCACGATTTCGGTCGAGTAACGGTCCTGCCCGTTCTGGTCCTGCCACTTGCGGGTCTGAAGCTTGCCTTCGACGAAGACCTTGCTGCCCTTCTTAAGGTAGCGTTCGACCACGCCGACCAGCCCTTCGGAAAAGATCGCGACGGTGTGCCACTCGGTCTTTTCCTTGCGCTCGCCCGTCTGGCGGTCCTTCCACTGTTCGGAGGTCGCGATGCGCAGGTTGGCGACTTTGCCGCCATTGTTGAAGGTGCGGATTTCCGGGTCGGCGCCCAGATTGCCGATCAGCATGACCTTGTTGAGCGAACCCGCCATCGAAATACCCTTCCCGTCAATATCTTGATCCCGCGTG
>JAIEOM010000131.1 GCA_019750455.1 Sphingomonadales bacterium
CCGGGCGCGGCGTGAGCAGGCAGCCGCACCACCCGCAGCCCGATCCCGCCCTCCCCGGACAGGAAAGCGTCTGGGATTATCCGCGCCCCGCGATTGCCGAGCCGACCGCCCGCCACATCCGCATCGTCCACAAGGGCGTGGTGCTGGCCGATACCCGCGCCGCGTGGCGCACGCTCGAAACCTCGCACCCGCCCACCTACTACATCCCGCAAACCGACATCGCGATGGCGCACCTCGTGCCCAATCCCGCGCGCTCGCTGTGCGAATGGAAGGGGCAGGCGGCCTATTGGGACGTGGTGATCGGCGGGGAGCGGATCGCCGGAGCAGGCTGGTCCTACCCCGCGCCCACGCCGGGCTTTGCGGGGATCGCGGGCCATATCGCCTTCTATGCCGCGCCTTTCGATGAAGTCACCGTCGACGGGGAGCAGGTCATCCCCCAGCCCGGCGGTTTCTACGGCGGGTGGATCACCTCGCATGAGGCCGGTCCCTTCAAGGGCATCCCCGGCAGCCGCTTCTGGTAAATCTCCGGCTCACCCCGCGCACGGCATAGCAATTGGGGACATGACGCGCGCCCGCGAAGCCGCTAGGGCTTGGCAGCGCGTGCGCAACCGACGGACCGACCGGAAAGCCCCTTGTTCAACCTCATCCCCAGCATCGATCGCTATATCCTGCGACTGACGATCGTGCCGATGCTCGGCGTGTTCGCGCTCGCCGCGTCGCTGCTGATGCTCGACAAGATGCTGCGCCTGTTCGATTTCGTCGCGGTCGAAGGCGGGCCGGTGGGCGTGGTGTTCAAGATGCTGGGCGCGCTGATCCCCGAATATGCGAGCCTTGCGATCCCCCTGGGCCTGCTGCTGGGCGTGCTGCTCGCCTTCCGCAAGCTGGCGACATCATCGGAACTCGACACGATGCGCGCCGTCGGCCTGTCCTACAACCGCCTGCTGCGCATGCCCTATGTCATCACGCTGTTTCTGGTCGCGGTCAACGTGGCGCTGGTGTTCTACATCCAGCCGATCAGCCGCTATTATTACGAGCAGATGGAATATGAACTGCGCTCGGGCGCTCTGGGCGCTTCGATCAAGGTCGGGGAATTCACCACGCTGGCCGACCGCATGGCGCTGCGCATTGAGGAAAGCGAGGACGAGGGGCGCAAGCTCATCGGCATCTTCGCCCGGGTGTCGAACAGCAAGGGTCAGGTGCTCTCGATCAGTGCGCGCGAAGGCGCGTTCCTCGCCACGCGCGACAATCCCGATACGATCATCCTGCGCCTGACCGAAGGCACGATCATCCAGGATACCGGCCTGAAGGGGCAGACACCGCGCGTGCTCAGCTTCAGCCGCCACGACCTGCCGATTGACCTTCCCGCCATCGAGAAGTTTCGCGCGCGGGGTGACGAGACGCGGGAATATATCCTGCCCGAACTGCTGCGCATGGGCTGGAGCAAGGACGGCGCCCCGCAGCAGCGCGATGCGAGCGTCGCCAGCTTCAATTTCCGGCTGGTCGAGATCGTGATGATGTTCCTGATGCCGCTGCTGGCCGTCGCGCTCGCGATCCCGCCCAAGCGGTCGACCAGCGCGCTGGGGGTGTTCGTGTCGATCGTGATGGTGGTCGCCTATCACAAGATCAACCAGTACGGCGAGGATGTCGCCTCGATCGGGCGGCTTGATCCGATGCTGGCCTTCTGGGTGCCCTTCGTGCTGTTCGCCGCGCTGATCCTGTGGATGTATTACCGCGTCGCCTATGTGCCGGGCGGGCAGGCGATCGGGGCGCTGGAAATGGCCTTCGCCAAGCTGTCGAAGCGCATCGGCAAGCTCTTCTCCCGCCGCCAGCCGCGCGCCTATCGCGCCGCCGCCGAGACGGCGCCTGCCGAGTAACCGACCGCGATGCAGCTCGATTTCTTCCCCTCGCGCACCCTGACGCTCTACCTTGCGAAGCTGTTCGTGGTGCGCATCCTTGCCGTGCTGGTGATGCTGGTGCTGGTGCTGCTGGCGCTCGATCTGCTGGCCGAGACGGGCGACATTCTCGCCGTGCCGGGCAACGGGCAGGCCGAGATTTTCGAATATGCCAGCCTGCGCGCGCCGCAGCTGGCCGCGCGGTTCCTGCCCTATTCGGTGCTGCTGGCGACGCTGATCACGCTGGTGACGCTGAACCAGAACTCCGAGGTCGTCGCTATGAAGGCCGCAGGCCTTTCCGCCCATCAGGTGCTCGCCCCGCTGCTGCTGACCGCCGCACTGGTGTCCGCCGTCAGCTTCGGCTTCAACGAACGGATCGTGACCCGCGCCAACGCGACGCTCGCAGCGTGGCAGGCTGCGGAATACGGCCCCGTGCCCGCCAGCGATACCGGCGCGGGCAAGCCGCGGGCGAACATCTACCTCACCGATGGCGACAACATCCTGTCCGCCGCGACGCTGACCGGCACGGGCGTGGATATCGTGCTGACCGGCGTCACCTGGTATGCGCGCGCGCCCGGCGGGATCATCCGCGAACAGATCCGCGCCCCCCGTGCGACCTTTGCCGCCCCCGGCTGGCGGCTGGAAAACCCGGCGAAGTTCGATGTCGCCGGGGCTGTGACCGATCGTCCCGCCAGCCTCGTCGTGGGCGAAGGGCTGACCCCCGAACGCATCATGCTGCAATCGGTCGATGTCGACGCGCAGGGCTTCTGGGAGCTGAAGGCCTCGATCGATGCCTATGAGGCCGCCGGTCGCAACACCGACGAGATGCGCGCCAAGTGGTGGCACCGCCTGTCGGGGCCGCTTTCGGCGCTGCTGATGCCGCTGCTCGGTTCGGTGGCAGCCTTCGGGCTCGCGCGGTCGGGCCAGCTGTTCGTGCGCGCGATCATCGGCATGGCGCTGGGCTTTGCCTATTTCGTGGTCGACAATGCCGCGCTGGCGATGGGCAGTTTCGGCGGCTACCCCCCGCTGCTGGCCGCATGGGCGCCGTTCCTGCTGTTCCTGCTGCTGGGCGAGACAGTGCTGATCCGGACCGAGGAATGAGCTGGTCGCTCCGGCTGGCCCGGCCAGATGACGCCGGGGCGATGCCGGCAATCGAGCGCGCGGCGGCGGCCGCTTTCGCGGGCGAGCCTTCCATCGATCCCACCCGCACCCGCAGCGAGGCCGATTACGCCCGCCTGATCCGCCGGGGGCACAGCCTTGTCGCCCATAGCGGCGAGGCGATGGCAGGCTTCCTTGTCGCCCAGCCCTTCAGCCGGGAACTGCATATCTGGGAGATGGATGTCGCCCCCGCCTTCCAGCGACGCGGGATCGGGTCGGGGCTGGTGCGCGCCGCACAGATCGATGCGCGCAACACCGGCTTCAAGGCGCTGACCCTCACCACCTTCCGCGACCTTGCGTGGAACGGGCCGTTCTACGCCCGCCTCGGTTTCGAGGAAGTCACCGCACTGGACGCGCACCCGCGCCTTGCGGGCGAACTGGCGAACGAGGTGGACGATGGGCTCCCCGCCGACCGCCGCTGCGCGATGATCTGCTTCTTGGACTAGGGCCACCTTCGGTGGCGCAGACGCGCGTCAGCGCGACCGAAAGTCAGGAACGCTTTACCATCGTGCTCTTGGCGATCCGGCCCACCAGCACCAGCATCCCGGGATGGTTCGCGCCCTCATAGGTCGAACCCGTGCCCAGCTCGCGCGCCAGACGGCGGTGGGCTTCGGGCAGGTCGTGATAGGGCATCGAGGGCATCAGGTGGTGCAGCGCGTGATAGCGCAGGCCCACCGGCGCCCAGATTTCGGCAGCGAGGCCCGGCGGGGGCACGTTGACGCTATCGAGGAACTGCGCCGTCACGGTCATCGCCTCGCCCTCGTTCTCCCACAGGTGCGCGACGAGCGTGCGCAGCTGGTTGAGCAGCGCGGTCAGCGACAGGATCGCCAGCGCGGTGGCGAGCGGCTGCCAGCCGATCACCTGCGTGGAGCCGATCAGCAGCCACGACCACACGAACACCCCCGCCTCCTGCCAACGCACCCGCCCGACGAAATCGCCCTCGGGCGGGCGGCGGCGGAATTCGGGGTTGATCGACAGCGCCGAGAACCGCTCCCAGGTGAAGGTCCGCACGGCCGGGATCAGCGCGCCCAGCGGCACCAGCACCGCCGCGCGCACGATCAGCGCGATGGGCGCAAGGATCGCGACGATCACGAACAGCGGCAGGCTCCACGGCTTCATCAGCGCGAGCGGCAGGTATTCCGGATCCTCGATGGTGCCGTATTGCGTGCGCTTGTGGTGGATGGTGTGGACGCCTTCATACATGAAGGACGGCGTCAGCAGCGGAATGCCGACCAGCAGGTTCCAGCCCGTGCGGAAGCCCGGCAG
>JAIEOM010000101.1 GCA_019750455.1 Sphingomonadales bacterium
ACCCAGCGCATCGCCCAGTCGACCTTCCACTGGCACTTGGCCATGCCGCCCAGCGCCGATTGCTGGACAACCGTTCCATCCTCGTCGGTGAAGCGGATGATGCCCTCCGCTGCGTCGATCACCTCGATCGGCACCTGCAACACGGCTCCGGTGGTCGGGCTGATCGGCATGACGGGGGAGTAGGTCTTGCGGCGCTCTTCCCCCAGAGTGGGCAGCATGATGTCCATGATCGCGCCGAAATTGGCGAGCACACCCTTCAGTGCCGCATCGAACTTGCCGCCGTTGTAGCAATCGGACGAGCTGACGAACTCGTATTCGAACCCGAAGCGGTCGAGGAAATCGCGCAGCATCGCATTGTTGTGCGCGGCGAAACTTTCAAACTTTTCAAAGGGATCGGGAATGCGCGAGAGAGGCTTTCCCAAGTGCTCGGCCAGCATCGCCTGATTGGGGACGTTGTCGGGCACCTTCCTGAGGCCATCCAGATCATCCGAGAACGCCACCAGCCGCGTGGCCGCCCCGCCGGTCAGCGTCTCGTAGGCGCGCCGCACCAGCGAGGTGCGCAGAACCTCCTGAAACGTCCCGATATGCGGCAGGCCCGAGGGGCCGTAGCCGGTTTCGAACAGCACGCCGCCGGGCTTGCCCTCCGGCAGGCGCTTGGCGAGGCGCTGGGCCTCCTGAAAGGGCCAGGCCTTGGAGGATTGTGCAGCGGTGATGAGTGCTTCGGGCGTGATGGTCATAGTGTGGCGGCTATTAGGGATGGCGCGCGGGCTTGCAAGCGGGAAAGCCTGTTGGGAAGGTTACGAAGGCTACACCCTGTCACTTTTCCAACCCTCCTTTTTCCTTTTTATTTTCATGTATTTGTGTCGAGAATTGATGACGGACGGACACGTGGTTCGCGCGCGAGGCGAGAGCGGCTGGGAGAGACATGCGAGCCTTTTACGCCGTCGGGGCGCTGTAGGACAGCGGGCGGGGCAAAGTCGGGGCACCAGCCGTTTACATCGCCGCCGCCCTCGCCCATCGTCAGCGGCGTGACTCCCCCGGCCACCCCCCTGCCCGATCCGCTCGCCCTGCCCGCGCTCCACGCGAGCCACGGCGGCCACTGGTTGCGCTCCCCCACAGGCGGGACGCAGGCCGTGTCCAAGGGCGATGCGATCATGGCCGCTGCCGATACCCCGGTGCTGCTGCTCAACGCGCCGCTGGTGGCGAGCCGCCTTGGCTATCCCGACCTGTCGGGGCTCGATCTGCTGGAGGCCTTCGCCTTCATCCACCCCGCGCGTTTCTGCGTTCCCACACCGCGCGGGCTGGCCGAGGCGCTGGGGCTTCCCGTCCCCGAGAATGACGCTGCCGTGCCTGAAATGCTCCAGCGTGCGGCGGGCGCGCTGATCGCCGCCTGTCAGGACCCGGCATGGCCCGAGCGCGAGGGCGCGTGGAGTGCGGTGCAATCGCTCGAACGCCTGCGCTGGCCGTGGGCGCAGGTGCTACGCCCCCACATCGCCAAGCCCGAACGCGCCGAACGCTGGCTGTTCGCCAAGCTGCCCGAATGGGACGAAGCGGGCGAGCGCCCTGCCCCGCGTCAGGTGGAACTATCCGCAGAGGCGGTGCAGGCGCAGCTCGCCCGCCTGACCGGCGAAGGCGCGGAACAGCGCGAAGGCCAGCGTGCCTATGCGCAGCACGTATCGCGTATCTTTGCCCCCCGCTCCGCCCCGGGCAGGCCGCATCTGGCGCTGGCGCAAGCAGGCACGGGGATCGGCAAGACGCTGGGTTATCTTGCGCCTGCCTCGGTGTGGGCGGGCCTGAGCGGCGGGACGGTGTGGGTGTCGACCTTCACCAAGAACCTGCAACGCCAGCTGCGCGCCGAAAGCCGCAGGGCATGGCCGGTCAAGCGTCCTGATGGCACCCCGCCGGTGGTGGTGCGCAAGGGGCGGGAGAATTACCTCTGCCTGCTCAATCTTGAAGACGCGCTGCAAGGCGGGTTCGCGGGCCGCCCGGCGATCCTCGCGCAGCTGGTGGCGCGCTGGGGCGCATACACCCGCGATGGCGACATGATCGGGGGCGATCTGCCCGGCTGGCTCGGCACGCTGTTCAGGAAGCGCGGCATCGCGGCGCTGACCGACCAGCGCGGCGAGTGCATCTATGCCGGCTGCCCGCATTACCGGAAGTGCTTCATCGAACGCGCCGCGAGGGATTCTGCGCAAGCCGATCTGGTGATCGCCAACCATGCGCTCGTCATGGTCAACGCCGCGCGCGCGAGGGACCCGAACCAGCGCCCCACCCGCCTGATCTTCGACGAAGGCCACCATGTCTTCGACGCTGCGGACAGCACCTTCGCCGCCACGCTTTCGGGGCAGGAGACGATCGAGCTGCGCCGCTGGATCATCGGGCCGGAGAAGGAATCGCGCGGCCGCCGTCGCGGGCTTTCGGCGCGGCTGGCCGATATCGCCAGCTATGACGAGGCGGGCGCGGAAGCCATCGCGGCGGCGTGCAAGGCAGGGCAGTTGCTCCCGTCCGACGGTTGGCTCCAGCGTCTTTCCGAAAACAGCCCCTTCGGCCCCGTCGAAGCCCTGCTCGCCGCCGTGCGCACCGCCACCTATGCCCGTGACGAAAGTGGCGGGATCGATGCGGGCTATGGCATCGAGACCGAGGCGGCGGGGCTGCCCGGTGAAGTAATCGAGGCGGCGGGGGCGGCTTCGGAAGCACTCGCCAGCATCCGCGTGCCGCTGATCCGGCTGGGCGGGCGGCTGGAAGCGATCCTTGCCGAACCGCCCGACTGGCTCGACGCGCAAGGGCGCGCGCGCATTGAAGGCGCACGGTTCGCGCTGGCGTGGCGGATCGACCTCATCGCTGCATGGGAATCGCTTCTCGACCGGCTGGGGGGCCCCGCCGACCCCGAATTCGTTGACTGGCTGGCGGTGGACCGTTCCGACGCGCGTGAATTCGACGTGGCGATCCACCGCCGCTGGCTCGATCCGATGAAGCCCTTCGCCCGCGTCGTGCTTGAACCCGCGCACGGGGTGCTGCTGACCAGCGCGACCCTCACCGACCGGACGGAAGACGACGACCGCTGGGCGAGCGCCGTGGCGCGTTCGGGCGCGGAGCATGTCGAGGTCGCCCCGCTGCTCTCGGCGGCAGAAAGCCCCTTCGATTACGCGAGCCGCGCCGAGGTGCTGATCGTCACCGACATCGCCAAGGGCGATCTGCCCGCGCTGGCCGGTGCCTATGCGCGGATCATCGAGGCGAGCGGGGGCGGCGTGCTGGGCCTGTTCACCGCGATCCGGCGGCTGCGCGCGGTGCATGGCCGCATCGCCGACCGGCTCGCGCGGGCGGGCCTGCCCGTCTATGCCCAGCACGTCGACCCGATCGACACCGGCACCCTTGTCGACATCTTCCGCGACGATCCCCGCGCCAGCCTGATCGGCACCGACGCGCTGAGAGATGGCGTGGACGTGCCGGGGCACAGCCTCAGGTGCGTCGTCATGGAGCAGGTCCCCTGGCCCCGCCCCGATATCCTGCACAAGGCGCGGCGGCTCGCTGGCGGCGGCTCTGCCTATGATGATCGCATCATCCGCGCGCGGCTGGCGCAGGCCTTCGGGCGGCTGATCCGGAGCAAGGACGACAGCGGCCATTTCATCGTCCTCAGCCCCGCTTTCCCCTCGCGCTTGCTGTCGGCCTTTCCCAAAGGCACGCCGGTGCTGCGCGTGACGCTTGATCAGGCTTTACAACGCCTCGCGGCTGGTGTTGTGGGCAAGGAGAGCGAGCCAGCCGGAGGAGCCTTGCTGCCATGAAGATTCTCGGCCTCCTGCGCCATGCCAAGTCGGATTGGGATGACACCAACCAGCGCGATTTCGACCGCGGGCTGAACGCGCGCGGGCGCAAGGGTGCGGAGCTGATCGGCCAGCACATCCGCGACCACGGGGTGAAGTGGGACAAGGTCCTCGCCAGCCCCGCCGTGCGCGTCAAGCTGACGCTGGAGGGCGCGCTGCCGGATGTGGAGCCGGTCTATGACCAGCGGCTCTATCTCGCCAGCTTCGACACCATCGTCGAGACAATCGAGGCCCATGCCGGCAGCGGCGCGGACGAGGCGAAAGCGATCCTGATCGCGGGCCACAATCCGGGTTTGCAGGACGTGCTGCTGGAACTGGTCGCGCCGGGCAAGGAAAACGCCCTGTTCAAGGAAGCGGTCGTGAAGTTCCCGACCGCTGCCTATGCCGTGCTGGAATGCGATATCCAGCACTGGAGCGAGCTGAAGCGGTATTGCGCCGAACTGGTGCACTTCGCCCGCCCCCGCGATCTCGACCCCGATCTGGGGCCTGAAGGCTAGGCGGACGGGGAAGGCCAGCCCTCCCCGCGCGC
>JAIEOM010000009.1 GCA_019750455.1 Sphingomonadales bacterium
AGGCCATAGCCGGTGACTTCGGCGTAGATCTTGGCGCCGCGTGCCTTGGCCCGCTCGTATTCTTCCAGCACGACCACGCCCGCACCCTCGCCCATGACGAAGCCATCACGGTTGCGGTCATAGGGGCGGCTGGCTTCGGTCGGGCGATCGTTCATGCTCATGTTGAGCGCGCGCGCCTGTGCGAAACCGGCGATGCCGAGCGGGTTGATGGTGCTTTCTGCCCCGCCCGCCAGCATGATGTCGGCATCGTCCATCGCGATCATCCGCGCGGCATCACCAATCGAGTGCGCGCCGGTGGAGCACGCCGTCACCACCGCATGGTTCGGGCCCATGAAACCGTACTTGATCTGCACCTGCCCGGTGATGAGGTTGATGAGGCGCCCGTGCACGAAGTGCGGCGAGACGCGGCCCGGGCCGCGTTCATGCAGATTGACGCTCTCGATCTCGATGCCCGGAAGGCCGCCGATACCGGAGCCGATCGAGCAGCCAGTGCGCTCCTTCTCGGCATCGGTCATGTCGGTGAGACCGGCGTCTTCCAGCGCCTGCCCGGCAGCATCAATGCCGTAGACGATGAAGGGATCGACCTGCCGCTGGACCTTGTGATCCACGCGCTTGTCGGGATCGAAGCCCCAGGGGTGATCCTTGCCCTTCACCTCGCAGGCGATGGTGCACTTCTGGTTCGAGGCATCGAAGCGGGTGATCTGGCCCGCCCCGCTTTCACCGGCAATGAGGTTTGCCCACGTCGTTTCGACATCGCCCCCCAGCGGGGTGACGAGGCCAAGCCCGGTTACAACCACACGGCGCATATCATTCTCCAAAACGCACAACAGGCTCAACCCGTTCGGGCTGAGCCTGTCGAAGCCCCGCATTATCCCCCATGCTACGCGAGCAGGAGGGACGGCCCTTCGACACGCTCAGGGCAAACGGGAAAGGTGGGCAATCAGCCCTTGTGCTCTTCGATGTACTTGGTGGCGTCACCGACGGTGGTGATCTTCTCGGCCGCATCGTCGGGGATTTCGACACCGAATTCCTCTTCGAAGGCCATCACCAGCTCGACGATGTCGAGGCTGTCAGCGCCCAGATCGTCGATGAAGCTGGCATCCTGAGTGACCTTGTCGGCTTCCACGCCAAGGTGTTCGACAACAATCTTTGCCACCCGGTCGGCAGTATCGCTCATGGTATTCCCTCTTGAAACTGGGGTTGGTTATCTCGCCCCTCGCCCTAATGAAGGGCGCGGGGATGCGCAAGTGGGCATGACATTCAGCGCGGGGCCCCGCCGTAATGCAGCGCAAGTTGCTGCCGGGCGCGCAGGCGCGAGGCGATGCGGGCGAGGCCATCCTGCGGCTCAAGCTTGCGCGGGCTTACAGCAAGCGCCTGCTCGTAAAACTCCGTGGCCGTATCAAGTTCGCCAAGACGCTCGGTACATAGGCCGATATTGAACAGGATCGTCACGTTTTGCGGGTTGGCGGCCCTTAGCTCGCCAAACATGGCGCAGGCTTCGGCCACATCGGTCTTGGTGAGGCGCAGCGCGGGGCGGAACGTGGTCTGATCGGCTTTCGACATGCCGCTGCGGCTTTCCAGAACGCGGATATCCTCGGCGCGGTATTCGGGCGCGAGATCGCGGCGCACGTCGAAGGCGAACCGGGCGGCCAGTTCTTCGACCATCGAATCGATGGACGGCTTGCCCTCCTCGTCCTGGCAGAAGCGGCGGCTGGCGGTGAGCGTGTCGCCCTTGGCGTAGAGCAGATCGCCTTCGCGCGCGACGAGGCGCACTTCGGGCCGCAAGCTCACCTCGCGGGCGCGGCAGGGGATGGTGACCTTCTTCTTCTCGGTGCACTTGCCGCGATCATCCCTCGCGGCGCATTCCTCGATCTGCTTGGTGCCGGAATCGACATCGCGCCACTCCACCTCGGCAATGCCGCGCATCACCGCATCCGGGCCGCCGCGCGCGTCCGGACGCGCCGGGCTGCCGTCATAGGTGTAGCTTTCGCCAAAGGCGGGCGCGGTGAAAGTCAGGTCGAACCACGGCCGCCCCTCGATTACCGCTGCGCGCAGGGCGGAATCGATGGCAAAGGCCAGCCGTTCGCCTCCGCGTCCGGAAAAATCGGCAATGGCGATGGACTGGGCGCGCGAAGGCGCGTCGGCCCCGGCGGCATAGATACCTTCGACCGGGATCGTTTCGGCCTGCACCCCGGTTGCGCAGAGCGCTGCAGCCCATCCGATCATCTGCTTCAACCGCATCGCCCCGCCCCCGTTCAACAAGCTGCGGCCCAAATTTCGCAGTCTTTGCCGGGACAGACAAGCCGCCTTGGCGAGACTTGCCAGCGCGCGGGCCGCCGTGCGAAGGCCTGCGTCATCATGCTGACCTTCTGCTCCCCCGCCCAGAACGCCCACGCGCCGCTTCTCGAACTCGTCAACGGGCAGGCCGAAGCGCACGCGGAAATCCCGGCGCGGCTCGAAAATATGCTCGCGGCGATGGGCGCAGTGCGTCCACCGGAGGATCACGGGCTGGAGGCGATCCTTGCGGTGCATGATCCGGCCTACGTCGCCTTCCTGCAATCCGCGCATGATGCATGGCTGGCCGCCGGGCGCGAGGGCGATGCCATCGGCTATGCCTTCCCCGTGCGCGGGCGGCGGCCGCTGGGGCTGGAGCGGATCGACGGCAGGCTCGGGCAATACGGCTTCGACACGGTAACACCGATCGCGGCGGGCACGTGGGAGGCAGCTTACGGCGCGGCGCAATCGGCCATCGCTGCGGTCGAGGCGCAGGCATCAGGCGAGGCGCGCCACGCTTTCGCCCTGTGCCGCCCGCCGGGGCATCATGCCGGCGCGGACTATTTCGGCGGCTATTGCTACCTCAACAACGCCGCCATCGCCGCCCGCGCAGCCGCCTCGCGGGGGATGGGGCCGGTCGCGGTGCTCGATGTCGATTACCACCACGGCAACGGGACGCAGGACATCTTCTACGAGGACGGGAGCATCTTCTTCGCTTCAATCCACGCCGATCCGAAGACCGATTTCCCCTATTTCTGGGGCCACGCGGAAGAACGCGGCGCGGGCGACGGCGAAGGGACAACCTTCAACCAGCCGCTCCCGCGCGGCACGGATTGGACTGCGTATGAAGGCGCGCTTGGCAAGGCCTTGGAGGCCATCGCCCGTTTCGGCGCAACAACGCTAATTGTCAGCTACGGCGCGGACACCTTTGCCGAAGACCCCATCTCGCAATTCGCCCTCACGACAGACGATATGCAGCGCATGGGGGCGGCCATCACCTCGCTGGGCCTGCCGACGGTCACCGTGATGGAAGGCGGCTACAACGTCGCGGCGCTGGGCCGCAACGTTGCCGCTTTCATCGCCGGGCTGGAGGGCGCTTAGGCCCCGCCGGTCGGCTTGGCCTGCGGTTCGATGACGCGCAGGTGAAGCTCGCGCAAGGAGCGCGGTTCAGCCGGGCTCGGCGCGCCCATCAACAGGTCTTCCGCGCGCTGGTTCATCGGGAAGAGCGAGATTTCGCGCAGGTTCTTCGCGCCGCACAGCAGCATGATGATCCGGTCGACGCCGGCGGCCATGCCCCCGTGCGGCGGCGCGCCATACTGGAAGGCGCGGTACATCCCGCCAAAGCGCTCCTCGACGTCCGCTTTGCTGAGGCCGACGATTTCGAACGCCTTCACCATCGTCTCGGGCTTGTGGTTGCGGATCGAGCCGCTGGCGATTTCATAGCCGTTGCAGACGAGATCGTACTGGAATGCCTTGATGGTGAGCGGGTCCTGCCCCTCCAGCGCCTCGATCCCGCCCTGCGGCATCGAGAAGGGGTTGTGGCTGAAGTCGACCTTCTTCTCGTCCTCGTTCCACTCGTAGAACGGGAAGTCGACGATCCAGCAGAGCTCGAAGCGGCTTTCGTCGATCAGGCCCAGTTCCTCGCCCACCCGGATGCGCGCGGCACCGGCGAGCTTGGCGGCGTCGGCTTCCTTGCCCGCGGCGAAGAACAAACCGTCATTCTCGCCGAGGCCGAGTTCGGCATAGAGTTCGGCCATGCGCTCGGTGCCATGGTTCTTGGCGATCGGGCCGCCGAACTCGCCGCCCTTGCGGGTCACATAGCCGAGGCCCGCATAGCCTTCCTTGCGCGCCCAGTCGTTCATGTCGTCGAAGAACTTGCGGCTCTTCTCGTGGGTCGCAGGCGCGGGGATGACGCGCACCACGCCGCCGCCGCCGACGATCTTCTCGAACAGGCCGAAGCCCGACTGCGTGAAGTGCGATGAAACGTCCGAGATGATGAGCGGGTTGCGCAGATCGGGCTTGTCCGAGCCATACTTCAGCATCGCCTCGTCATAGGGGATGCGCGGGAACTGGCCCGCCGG
>JAIEOM010000127.1 GCA_019750455.1 Sphingomonadales bacterium
GTCGCGCGACTGGTGGGATCGGCAGCGGCGAACTTGCCGGCCAGCGTGACCCCCGGCTCATCGGGGAAATCGAGAGTGAAGCGCACCGAATCCCCGACCTGCCCGGTGCCGATCGGCTCCCAGCGCCAGCGGGACGGCACGCGGCCGATAACCGCGTTCCACCAATCATCGGTGATGTCATCCGGATGCACCGGAAATGCGTTCATCCCACTCTCCCGGGGCCAGGATAGGCGAGGGCGGGCGCGCGGCGCAAGGGCTGTCAGGCGGCCTGATCGGGGGTGACGGGCCGGGCCGACAGCTCGCGCCGCAGCAGCTTGCCGATGGGGTCGCGGGGCAGGCTGTCCACGAATTCGATGTAACGCGGGCGCTTGTAACCGGCGATCCGATCCTTGAAACGGGCGGTGATTTCCTCGCGGGTGAGGGTCATGCCCGGTTTCAGGACCACGAAGGCCTTGACCGCCTCGCCCCATTGCCTGTCCGGCACGCCGCAACAGCCTGCGTCGGCGACCTCGGGCATGGCGGCGAAGATCGCGTCGACTTCGGCGGGGTAGACGTTCTCGCCCCCGGTCTTGATCAGCTCCTTGGCCCGGCCGAGCAGGTATCCGCGCCCGCGATCATCCATCGTGCCGAGATCACCCGTGCGCAGCCAGCCGTGGCCGAGCGCGGCCTCGGACGCCTCCGGATTGCGCCAGTAGCCGAGCATCACGGATGGGCCGCGCAAGGCGAGCTCGCCTTCCTCGCCGGGGGGCAGGTGATTGCCCTCGGGATCGAGCACAGTCATGGTCACATGCGGCAGGGTCCAGCCGATCGAGCGCGGGGCTTCGAGCATGTCGGGGTAGTCGATGAAGGTCGCAAAGCCGCAGATCTCGGTCTGGCCGTAGCCGCCGACAACGCGGGCGTCCCAGTCCTTCTCGATGAATTCGTACATCTGCGGGCGGCCCATGCCCGCCCCGCCGGTGTAGTTGGTGAGCGGCATCCGGCCCTCGCGCACCGGGTTCATCGCCTGCCACGGGAAAGAGATGGTGGGGAAGGCGCTGGTGGTGGTGCAGGCTTCACGGTGGAGCAGATCGAGGATCGCGGCACTGTCATCATCACGGCCCGCGAATACGCTCGTTCCCCCGCAGGCGAGCATCGCGGCGACCTGCTGCATCCCCACCACATGGAACAGCGGATTGACCGAGAGCAGCACCTCACCCGCTGTGAAACGGCGGTGCTGCGCAAATCCCAAGGCGCTGGCGGCAACCGCGCTCCCCGCTTGCAGGCACCCCTTGGGACGGCCGGTCGTGCCGCTGGTATACATCATATAGAGCGGGCGGTCGGGGGCGAGGTCCAGTCCCAGATCGTAAGGGTGAGGCACCGGACCGTGCGGAGTGGTCGCCGCTGTCTCGAAGAAGCCGTCCGCGGCGTGGCGTTCGTCCACCATGTGCAGCTCGCCAGCCGCCGCGCCTTCCAGCAGGGCGGCAAAACGCGGGTTTGCGAAGGTCATGGCGGGCTCGGAATTGCCGCAGATCCACGCCAGTTCGGCGGGCGCGAGCCGCCAGTTGAGCAGCACCGCAATCGCCCCGATCCGCTCCGAAGCCAGCAGGATGGTGAGGAACGGCGCCCCGTCGGTCAGCAGCAGCGCAATCCGGTCCCCCGGCGCGATCCCCCGCGCCAGCATCCAGCGGGCGAGGTTGGTGACGCGGGCATCAAGCTCGGCCCACGTCAGACGTTGTGTGCCGTCGACCGTAGCATGACGGTGGGCATATCGCTGTGCGCAGTTGGCAAGCAGCGTATCGAGACTGAAATCGCGGGGATGCATCGCGCTAACTAGCCTTGCACGGGCCTGCGCGGCCATCAGCGTTTTTGCGAAGGGAGCACAGTGTCGAGATCAAGCCCGCAGCGCGCACAGCTGCGGTTCGGCCAGGGCACCACGAAAGGCCCGCGAAAGAAAGCGTTCTTCCCGCAACGCGGGCAGTTGTAGCGCAGCATCGGCGCGTTCGCCACGATCAGCATGATGATGGCTGCGGCAAAGGCGATGGTCGAGTGGCCGTAAAACCGGTCGACTGCCAGCACCAGCAGCACTGCCAGCGCCAGCACGCCCAGCATCCGCCCGGCATGACGTCCGGCGCGGGCGTAAAGGCTCAGGGAATGCGGGCGAGGATCGATTGCGCGAACTCCGTCAATGTGTCGTCGCGCGCGCCCATCACCGCGATCCTGTCACCCGCGCGGGCGAGGGCGGCGATCCGCGCCCCGCATTCCTCGCGCGAGGGGATGTGTTCTGCCCGGCCGCCGGCAGCGTTGATGAGTTCGACGATCCGCTCCGTGCCGACAGACCGGTCGACCGTGCCGCCGAAATAGACCGGATCGCACATGATCGTCAGGTCATCCGGCCCCAGCTCGCGGGCGAAGGTGCGGGCCAGTTCCTCGCCCATCTGCCGCAGCGGGCCGTATCCGTGGGGCTGGAAGAAGGCGATCACCCGTCCCGGCGTGGCCTTGAGGGTGCGCAAAGTTGCCGCGCATTTTTCCGGGTTGTGGCCGAAATCGTCGATCACCGGAATGCCGCAGGCCGAGGTGCCGACCACGTCGAACCGCCGGGCAAGCCCCTTGAACCTGCTCAGGGAGAAAGCCGCATGACCCACCCCGATCCCCGCCGCGCTCGCCGCCGCAATCGCCGCCAGTGCATTGGCAAGGTTGTGCATCCCCGGCATCGGCAGGATCAGCGGGAAGACCTCGCGGCTGCGGTTGTCGATCACTGCCGCGCTGATCCCGAGCGGGCTCTGTTCGATCGAGTCAGGATCGACCGTGATGTCGGCCCCCTTCGCATTGATCCCGAAGGTGACCTTTGCCTGCGCGCGGCGCGCCAGATAGGCGGCTTCGGGACTGTCGAGGTTGATCACTGCCGTGCCCGACGCGGCGACGTAATCGCCGAACAGCACCCGCAATTCCTCGATGCTCTTGTGATCGAGGCTGACATTGAGCAGCACGCCGATAGTGGGGCGGTAAAGCGCGATAGAGCCATCGCTTTCATCCACCTCGCTGACGAACAATCCGGCAGAGCCGATCCGCGCGGAGGCGAAGGGATTGGCGGGGGAGACGAAGTTCTTCATCACCGCGCCGTTCATCACCGTGGGATCGTGGCCCGCTTCAGCAAGGATCCAGGCGATCATGCCGGTGACGGTCGATTTTCCCGAAGTGCCGCCCACCGCGACCGAATAATCGGCGGCGTTGAACAGCCTGGACAGCAGTTCCGCCCGGCTCAACCGCTCGCACCCGAGTTCTTTGGCGCGGGCCACTTCGGGCACGGTATCCTCGATCGCTGCCGAGGCGACGAGCACCTGATCGGGCGAGGTCACCCCGCTGCCGTCCTGCGGGAACAGGGCAAAGCCGTTGGCCTGCATCCACGCGAATTTCTCGGGGGAGCGGCCCTGGTCGCGGCTGCGGTCCGATCCTGCCACGGGATGGCCGAGCCCTCCCGCGATCTGCGCGAGCGGCAGCATCCCGGACCCGCCGATGCCGCAGAAGAACAGCGGCCGCCCTGTGAGCGTGCCGGTCGTGACCCCGTTATCCATATGATGCGTGGTTATTGGCTTGCACGCACCCTGACAAGCGCCATAGGCTGGGGCGTATGACGAATATCGCGATCTGCGCACCGGCCACCCCGATCACGCGCGAACAGCAGGCCGCGCTGGAGGCGCTGGTCGCGGCCGAGTTTCCGGGACACCGCGTCACTTTCCACGATCAATGCTTCGAGCGGGCGGGCCATTTTGCGGGCGATGACCTGCGCCGGCTATCCGCTCTGCTCGAATTCGCCAATGATCCGGCCTTCGATGTCGTGTGGTTTGCCAAGGGCGGATACGGCTCGAACCGCATCGCAGAGGCGGCGGTCGCGCAGATGAACCGCGCGGCGCGCACCAAGACCTATATCGGCTTTTCCGATGCCGGTTACCTGCTCGCCGCGCTGTACCGGGACGGGATCGGGCAATGCGTCCACGGCCACATGCCGGTCAGCGCGCGCTCGGACGGAGGCAAGGAGGCGATCCGCAGGGTGCTCCGCTGGCTGGAGGGGGACACCACCGGTGTGGAACCCAGCCTTGACGGGACGACCCCGGCAGCGGCCTTCAACCTCATCACCCTCGCCATGATCGCCGGCACACCGCTGATGCCCGACCTCACCGGCCATGTGCTGATGGTCGAGGAAGTGGCCGAACACATGTATTCGATCGACCGGTTGTTCTTCCACTTGGCCGGAGCGCTGCCGCGGCTGGCGGGCCTCAGATTGGGGGCGGTCACCGATGTGCCGGAAAACTACGTCGAATTCGGGCAGGGCGAGGAAGATATCGCCCGCTTCTGGTGCGACCGTATGGGGGTGCCCTATCTCGGCCGGGCGTTGATCGGGCATTATTCTGCCAACAGGGTTGTACCCTTCGGCCTTGCCAG
>JAIEOM010000189.1 GCA_019750455.1 Sphingomonadales bacterium
GCGCCCTCCAGCCGCGACAGATCGATCTGCATGCGTTCGAACTGCGCGCGGCCCCGGTGCGGATCGGCCACCGCCAGCCCGCCTTCGCACAGGGCAATCCAGCCGAAGCGGTCACCCTGCATCAGCGCGAGTTGCGCGGTGCACAGTGCCAGCAGCTTGGCGGCATCGAGGCGCGAGAAATCCGGCCGCGCCCTGTCAGCCTGCGCCATCGAGGCGCTGGCATCGATCAACACCCACACCGCGATCGGGCTTTCCTCCTCCGCTTCGCGCACGAAGAACCGGTCGGAGCGGGCGAACAGCTTCCAGTCGATCCGACGCGGTTCGTCCCCCGGCTCGTAGGCGCGGTATTGCGCGAATTCTATGCCGGAGCCCTTGTTGCGGCTCTGGTGCATGCCGAAGCCCCGGTCGCCCATGTCGCGCCGGGTCCGCAGGCTCAGGCGTTTCAGCCGGCTGCGGATTTCGGGCGGGATGGAGAGCGGCGCGCGCGCCATGGGTCAGTTTGACGGGGGCGGCAGGTGGGCGAGCAGTGCGGCGACGACATCGTCCGCGCTCTTGCCTTCGGCCTCGGCAGCGAAGGACAGCAGCAGGCGGTGGCGCAGCACCGGGGCGGCGAGCGCCGCGATATCCTCGCGCGTGGCGGCGAGGCGCCCGTGCAGCAGGGCCCGCGCCTTGGCGCACAGCACCAGCGATTGCCCCGCACGCGGCCCGGCACCCCAGCGCACATAGGTGCCGACATCGGCGGGGGCATGGGCATCGCCTGGACGGGTCGCGCGCACCAGCGTGGTGATCCATTCGAGCAGGTCGTCCGAAAGATAGACCTCGCGCACCATCGCTTGTAGCGCCAGCACGTCCTCCGCCCCCATCACGCGCGGCACGGCATCGCCTGCGCTGCCGGTGGTGCGGGCGAGGATGTCGCGCTCTTCCGCTGCGGTGGGATAACCGACGCGCACCAGCAGCAGGAAGCGGTCGAGCTGCGCTTCGGGCAAGGGGTAGGTACCCGCCTGTTCCAGCGGGTTCTGGGTCGCCAGCACGAAGAAGGGCCGGGGCAGCTGGTAGGTCTGCCCGCCATAGCTGACGGTCTTTTCCTGCATCGCCTCCAGCAGCGCGGCCTGCGTCTTGGGGGGCGTGCGGTTGAGTTCGTCGGCCAGCAGCAGGTTGGTGAACACCGGCCCCTTCTGGAAGCGGAAGCTCCGATGGCCGGTGCCGTGATCCTCCTCCAGCAGTTCGGTGCCGAGAATGTCGCTCGGCATAAGGTCCGGCGTGAACTGCACGCGCCGGAAATCCAGCTCCAGCGCCTCGCCCAGCGTGCGCACCAGCAGCGTCTTGCCGAGGCCGGGGACCCCTTCGAGCAGGCAGTGTCCGCCCGCCAGCAGCCCGATCAGCAATTGCTCGACCACATCGCCCTGACCGACAATCGCCGTGCCGATGGCGCGATTCAGATCGCCCAACCGGCCAATGCGCTGTTCGATTGCCGCAGCATCCGCCGCGCCGTGCTGTGCCACTATGCCAGACCCTTCAATTGCTGAGCGCGTACATGACGATGTTCACCCCGAAACGGGTGTTGTCTTCCGCAAGGAAGCGCTTGTTGCGCCAGTCGTAATCCCATTCGCAGCCATAGTCCTTGTTGCTGTAGAGCACGCCAAGTCGGCCGTTGATGGTAATCCCCTTGAGGTAATCGTGAATGAGGTCATCGCCCCAGCCATTGAGTTCAAACGAGGTCGCGGGCGGGCCGGGAAACTTGAAGAAGCTGGAATAGAGCGGATGGTCGTTCGGCAGCTTCTTCATCGCCGATGCGCCGAAGATCGTCGCCATCTGTGCTTCGAAAGACTTGGCGAAGAGTCCGTCGATATCGTGGTTGCAATCATCCACGAACACGAAGCCGCCGTTCCTGACATAGCGTTCGAAATTGCGGCGTTCCGCGTCGGAGAACTCCACGGCCTTGTGCCCGGCCAGATAGCAGAACGGCGCGGTCAACATTGCCGGATCGGACAGCGCGACGACGCGCTCCTTGGGGTCAACGCGCAGGGTGGTGTAATCCACCAACGAGGTGATGAGATTGGCCGGCATGCGCTGGTCCACATCCCAGTCGCCGGAATTGTATTTGAGGCGGGTGAACCAGAAATCGTAACCGCCCGCCGCGCGCTGGGCGGCGGCGGGGCGGGCAAGCAGCGCGCCCGCCGCCCCTGCCAATGCGGCGCGCAGGAAAGCGGCGCGGGTTATCGCAGACTTGCTCACGATCCCCGCGCCTCTGCCTGCATCCGTCAGACCGCGTCGGACAGCGAGGTGAAGGTGAAGTCCCGGATCTTCATCGGCGGCAGCAGCATCGAGCCGCCTTCATCGGCCTTCACGCGCACCGCCTTGCCCAGCTCCTCGATATTGTTGAGCATGATCACCGGGCTTTCGTTGAAGCGGAAGTTCTTGATCGGATACTTCAGCTGGCCGTTCTCGATGTAGAAAGTGCCATCGCGGGTCAGGCCGGTGAGCAGCACGGTCTGCGGATCGACCATGCGGATATACCAGGTGCGGGTCAGCAGGATGCCGCGCTCGGTCCCGGCGATCAGATCGGCGGTCGACTTGGTGCCGCCTTCCATGATGACATTGCCCCAGCCGGCCTTTTCGGGCTTGCCCTGCTTCTGCGACCAGTAGCGCGAATATTCGAGGTTCGCGACCTTGCCGTTCTCGATGATGGCGGTCTTCTCGCGCGGCAGGCCGTCGCCGTCCCACGGCAGGGCGGGGCACAGCGGGTGCCAGGGATCGGTGTAGATGTTGACGCGCGGATCCATGATCTGCTCGCCGATCTTGTTGCCGCCGCCCTGCTTGCTGAGGAAGCTGCGACCCTCGTCTGCCGAGCGGGCGTCAAAGAAGTTCATCATGAAGCTGATGAGCCCCGCCGCCGCCGCCGGTTCGAGAATGACAGTGTACTTGCCCGGCTCCAGTGCCTGCGCGTCCACCGAAGCGGCCGCCTTGCGCATCGCGATCTGCACGTCCTTGCCAGCGTCGAAGGTATCGACGTCCTGCACATTGGTGCCGACCCAGCCCGAACCGCGCCCGTCTTCGGTGCGCACGGTGCAGGTGTAATCGGCGATGGTGGACTGCTGGTAGCCGAAATTGCCGTTGGAATTGGCGTGGGCGAAGAAGGTGTGCCCGTCTTCGAGGAAGCCCGCCGCGATCAGCTTGCGTTCGCGGCATGGCAGGATCGAGGCTTCGGCGATCTTTGCGCGGGCTTCCGGCGTCAGCGCGGCGGTCGCAGCGCTGAAGGTTTCCGTCGCCCGGTAGGTCTGCGGGCCGACCGGCGGCACATACTCCGGGTTTTCCGGCGCGAGTTTCGCCAGATCCTCGGCACGGCGCACCACGCGTTCGAGCGAGGCATCGTCGAACTGGTTGATCGATGCCGTGCCCACGCGCTTGCCGAAGGCCACTTCCACGCCAAGCTCGAGGTCATCGACCACGCCTGCGGTCGAGATGTCGTTGCGGGCAAAGCGCACGTTGCCCTGCCTGCCGCCGCCGATCTGGGCGATGGTGTTGTCGGCGGTCGAAAAGGCGATCACCTTGTCGAGGATGGCCTTGGCCTGCGCTTCTGTCAGAATGCTCATGTCTGCGTCTCCTGCGAGCGGGCTCAGCCCAGCGACCGGGCGGTGTTGATGACGTTGATCCCGTCGAAACGGGTGGTCGAGGAACCGTGGCTCACGGCCGAGACCTGGCTCGGCTGGCCCTTGCCGTCGAAGAACGAACCGAACATGCGGTAATCGCTCTCGTCACAGATGGCCGAACAGGCGCCCCAGAATTCCGGCGTGCGCATCTGGTAGGCGACATCCTCGATCATCGGGCCGAGCTGGCCGTTCTTGATCTCGTAGAACACCGTCCCGCCGAACTGCGCGTTGTAGCGCTGCTGATCGATCGAGAACGATCCGCGGCCGGCGATGTAGATGCCGTTTTCGACCCCTGCGATCATGTCCGCAGGGCTCATCTTGGTCTTACCCGGTGCAAGGCTGACGTTCGCCATGCGCTGGAACTGCACGCTCGACCAGCTGTCGGCATAGCAGCAACCATCCGATTCCGACTTGCCGACGATATGCGCCTGGTCGCGGATGGTCTGGTAATCAACAAGGATCCCGTCCTTCACCAGATCCCAGCGCTTGGTCTTCACGCCCTCGTCGTCGAAACCGACTGCGCCGAGGCTGCCGACCTGCGTCTTGTCGGCGAACAGGTTCACGATCTCACTGCCATACTTGAAGGCGGCATCGCGCTTGTCGAGCGTGGCGAAGCTGGTGCCCGCGTAGTTCGCCTCGTAACCCAGCACGCGGTCAAGTTCGAGCGGGTGGCCGACGCTTTCATGGATGGTGAGGCCGAGGTGGTTGGGATCGAGCACGAGGTCGTACTTGCCCGGCTTCACCGAAGGCGCCTTGAGCTTCGCCTGCGCGTCGTTTGCGGCGGCGATGGCATCTTC
>JAIEOM010000067.1 GCA_019750455.1 Sphingomonadales bacterium
ACCTCGCGCCCGTAAGCGCCGCCGTTCATGCGCACGAAACCGCCGACCGTGCCGGGGATCCCGCGCAGGAATTCGAGCCCCGCGATGCCGAGGTCCCGCGCCGTGGAGGCGACGAGAATCCCGCTCGCCCCGCCACCGCAGGTCAGCTCCATCTCGCCCGTATGCTCGACCTTGGCGAAGCTCTTGCCGAGCCGCACAACCACGCCGGGCACGCCGCCATCGCGCACGATCATGTTCGATCCGAGGCCGAGCGCCATCACCGGGATCTCGCCATCCAGCCGTTCGAGGAAGGCCTTGAGGTCGTCCATGTCGGCAGGCTCGAACAGCCAGTCGGCCGGGCCACCGGTCTTGAACCACGTATAGGGCGCGAGCGGGGCCTTGCAGGTCAGCTTGCCGCGAATGCCATCGAGCGGCACGGGCGCACTCACTCCGCCCTCGACTGCGCAGGTCGGGGCGCGGCCGTCGTCATAGATGTAGGTGTCGCCCGGCTGGTTCATGCCGCCTGCGCCCCGCGCCGGGCGATGATAGCAGGGGCGAGGCCCGCGGCCCACTTGGTGATGTCTCCCGCGCCGAGGCACACGACAAGGTCGCCGGGCTGCACTTCGCCGCTGAGCGTTTCGGCCAGCGCATCGGCACCGGCGATCTCGCGCGCGGCGCGGTGTCCGCGGGCCTTCATCCCCGCCACCAGCGCGGCGTGATCGACCCCCGGCAGCGGCTCCTCGCCCGCCGGATAGACCGGGGCGACATAAGCAATGTCGGCATCGTCGAAGCACGACTGGAAGTCGTTCATCAGGTCGTTGAGGCGGCTGTAACGGTGCGGCTGGGCAACCGCGATGACGCGGCCTCCGCTGCTCCCCACAGCCTCGCGCGCGGCGGCCAGCACGGCGCGGATTTCGACCGGGTGGTGGGCGTAATCGTCGATGACAGTCACGGCCCCGCCCGCCAGATCGACCGAGCCCACCTTGGTGAACCGCCGCCGCACCCCGCCAAAGCGGGCAAAGCCGGTGCGGATCACTTCGTCGGAACAGCCCATTTCGATGGCGACGGCAATGGCAGCGAGCGCGTTCTGCACATTGTGGCGGCCCGGCATGGGGAGGTGCACGCCTTCGATCCGGCGGTCCTCCAATCCGCGCTGGCGCACGATCACATCGAAGGTGTTGCCCCCGTTGTCCGATCGCACATTGACCCCGCAGATATCGGCCTGAAGCGAGAAACCGTAGGTCACGACCTTGCGGTCGCGCACGTCGCCGATCACCGCCTGCACCACTGGATGATCCACGCACAGCACCGCCGCGCCATAGAAGGGCACGTTGTGGATGAACTCCACGAACGCCTTCTTCACCCCGTCGAAATCGCCGTAGTGGTCCAGGTGTTCGGGATCGATATTGGTGACGACCGCGATGGTGCCGTCGAGGCGCAGGAAGCTGCCGTCGCTCTCGTCGGCCTCCACCACCATCCAGTCGCTGTCACCAAGGCGCGCGTTGGAGCCATATTGCTCGATGATCCCGCCGTTGATGACCGTGGGGTCGATCCCGCCCGCATCGAGCAGCGTGGCGATCATGCTGGTCGTGGTGGTCTTGCCATGCGTGCCCGCCACCGCGACGGTGGACTTCAGACGCATCAGCTCTGCGAGCATTTCCGCGCGGCGCACCACGGGGACGCGGGCTTCCAGCGCGGCGGCGACTTCGGGGTTGGTGCGGCGCACCGCGGTGGAGGTGACCACCACCGCCACGCCATCGACGTTTTCGGCCTTGTGCCCGATATGCACCGTCATGCCGCGCGCGCGCAGCCGCTCGACACTCGGGCCCTCGGCAATGTCAGAGCCCTGCACCGTGTAGCCAAGATTGTGCATCACCTCGGCGATGCCGGACATGCCGATCCCGCCGATGCCCACGAAGTGGATGATGCCGATATCGGTGCCTACGCCCTTCATTGGTCAGCAAGTTCCTTAGCTTCGGCACAGGCCGCGCCGGTCGCGGGACGGGCGGTTGCTGCGGCCGCAGGCGCGCCCTCGCCCACCCGGATCACGTCCATCAGATCGATCCCGCTCATGCTTTCGACCAGATCGGCGAGGTCCCGCGCCGCATCGGGCCGCCCGCAATTGAAGGCGCAATGCGCCGCATTGGCGAGGCTGCCGGGGTTCATCGCCATCGCCTGGATCTGCTTGGCAAGCTCCTTGGGCTGGAAGGCGTCCTGCCGGATCATCCGTGCCCCGCCGGCCTTGACCATCTCGCGGGTGTTGACCGCCTGATGATCGTCCGTGGCGATCGGCAGCGGCACGAGGATCGCGGGGCGGCCCACGGCGGTGAGTTCCGCAATCGTCGAAGCCCCCGCGCGGCCGATGAACAGATGCGCGTCCGCCAGCCGTTCGTGCATGTCTTCGAAATAGGTGCCGAGTTCGGCGGGAATGTCATGCTCGGCATAGCGCTTGCGCACCGCCTCCAGATCCTCCGCGCGGCACTGCTGCGTGACCTGCAACCGCTGGCGCAGCGCAGGGGGAAGCATGGCGAGCCCATCGGGCACGACCTCGCTGAGGACGCGCGCGCCCTGCGAACCACCCGTCACCAGAATGCGCAGCAGGCTTTCGTCGGTGAAAGCCGGGAAATCCTGTTCGCGTAACCCCAGCACCTCGGCCCGCACCGGGTTGCCGACAAGACGCACCTTGTGCGCGTGCTTGGGCGCGAGGCGATCGACGCTTTCATAGGAGGTGGCAATCGCGTCCACCCGGCCCGCCAGCAGGCGGTTGACGCGGCCCAGCACGGCGTTCTGTTCGTGGACAATGCTCGGCAGGCCGGCAGAGGTCGCCGCCAGCAATGCGGGGAGCGCCGGATAGCCGCCGAAGCCGACGATGGCCGAAGGCTGGAAGTTCTCGAACAGGCGCAGCGCCATCGCCCGCCCTTCCAGGACCGCACGCACGCCGCCGATCCAGCCCAGCGGGTTCTTGCCGAAACGGCCTGCGGGCAACACGTGGGCAGGGAGGAAATCCGGCTTGCCGGGGATGGTCGCCCCGCGATCATCGGTGATCAGCGCGACATGATGGCCGCGCTGGTGAAGTTCGGTCGCCAGCGCGAAGGCCGGGATCAGGTGCCCGCCGGTGCCGCCAGCGGCGAGCACATAATGGCGCGAGGCACCTGTGGGAGCGGGACTGGTCATACGCCACTATCCTTGCGTTCGATCAACTCGCGCAGGCTCGTCCCCTCGCGGGCGAGGAACGGATTGCGCCGGGTGATCGCCAGCAATAGCCCAAGCGTGAAGCACACCGCCAGTGTCGATGAACCGCCGTAGGAAATCAGCGGCAGGGTCATCCCCTTCGACGGGAACAGCTTGAGGTTGACGAGGATGTTGATGAAGGCCTGCCCGCCAAACTGGGTGACTAGGCCGGCCGCGGCCAGCAGCGCGAACAGGTTGTCCTCCCCCGTCAGTCGCAGCAGCGCGCGCAGCACCAGCCCGCAGTAAAGCACCACGATCAACCCGCAGGTGATCAGACCGAACTCCTCGCCGATCACCGAGAAGATGTAGTCCGTGTGCGCTTCGGGCAGGTTCATCTTGCGAATGCCGAGCCACAGGCCCGCCCCCGTCCACCCGCCTGCCGTGATGGTGCGCTGGGCAAGATCGACCTGGTCGAAGGCCGTGCCGCCGCCCAGAAAACCGTCGATGCGGTGGCGGGCGTTGTCATAGAAGAAATAGGCGAGCGTCAGCGCGCCGAAGCCGCCCCCGATCAGCGCGGCGATGCGCTGCCACGGCATCCCGGCCAGCAGCACCATCACCAGCCAGATCCCGCCGAACAGGATCGCATCGCCAAGGTTCGGCTGGAGCATCAGCAGACCCGCGATCAGCGCGAAGAAGCCGGTGACGAAGGCAATCACCGGCAGGCCCGGATCGCGCAGCCGCCAGCTGAGGATCCACGCGCAGATGATCGCGAAGCCCGGCTTCAGGAATTCGGACGGTTGCAGGCTCATCCCGACATTGATCCAGCGCCGCGCGCCGTTCTTTTCCTCGCCGATGAAGGGCACCACGAACAGCAGCGCCAGCATCCCCGCGCCCACCACGATCCCCAGCCGCCGTGCCTGATCGCGGCTCAGAAAGCTGAGGCCGACCATCAGGGTGAGGCCCATCATCTGGAAGACGATGTGGCGCTTGAAGAACATGAAGTCCGGAACGCGTTCCTTGACAGTCGAAAGCTGGTCCGCACTCGCGGGCGAGGCGGCGGCGACCGCGACGATGCCGATTGCCATCAGCAGAGCGATCAGCAGCAGCAGCAGCTTGTCGATCTCGCGCCACCAGATACGCAGGGCGTCGCGCCAACGGCGCTGCACGGGCACGGGCGGGAGATAGGCGCCGCTCGTGCGCGAAGGCACGGGAGTATAGGCGGGCGCGGTCATGGCAGGATGCTCCGATCGCCGGTGTCGATGCAGGTATCGCACCCGGTGATCGCGCCGACCATCTGGCGGAAGTGGTGGCCGCGCTT
>JAIEOM010000192.1 GCA_019750455.1 Sphingomonadales bacterium
CCGACGCCTGCCACGCCGCCCGCCAGCGCCGCGCGGGTCTCGATCATAATGCCCACCCACAACCGCGCGCACCTGATCGCAGAGAGCATCGCTTCGGCGCTGCGCCAGTCTCTCCCGCCGTTCGAGATCATTGTGGTGGATGACGGTTCAAGCGATCAAACACCTGCGATCATTGCCGAAATCGGCGATCCGGTGCGCTATCTGCGGCAGGACAAGGCCGGCAAATCGGTGGCGATGAACCGCGGCATCGCGGCGGCGCGGGGCAATTATCTGCTGGTGCTCGATGACGACGACCTGCTGCCTCCGGACGCGCTGGCCGTCCATGTCGCGGCGCTGGAGGGGGCACCCGGGGCGGGCTTTTCCTATGGACGGTTCGCCCGATTTACCGGACCGGGCGCAGAGGCCGGAGCCAGCACCGATCTGGAAGGACTGCCCGAACCGGGGGCGAGGCGGCTGCTGGTGCAGCTGATGATCTGCTGCTTCCTGCCCAATCCGGCCTGGATGGTCCGCCGCGATGTGCAGCTGGCCGCCAGGCCCTATCGCAGCGATTTGCCGCGCGGTCAGGATTACGAGATGATCCTGCGCATTGCGCGCACGGCGCCGGGGGCGTTTGCGGGGGGCGTCACGCTCTATCAGCGCAAGCATGTCGCCGCGCGCATGACCAGTCGGGGCGCGGTGGTGGCGAAGGATACGGTGGGCGGGTGGATCGATGCCGAGCGCACGATCTTCGCCGCGATCGACGCTGCATGGAGCGATGCGGATTTCCGGCCCTTTGCCGATATGCCCGCAGGTCCCGAGGCTGACCGCCTGGCGGTGCTCCAGCGTGCAGTGATCCTGTTCATGCGCAAGCTCCACGGACCTGCCCTGCGGCATTTCGCCCGCTATGCCGCGCTGCCGGGCAGCGATGCGCCTACCCCGCGCGAGGCGGCGATTGCGGGCGACCTGCTTGGCGCGCGTTACGGGATCGGCGAACTGACCGATGGGACGCTCGATCCCGCGCCGCTTGCCGCGCTCGGTCTGCCGCTGCCGCTGCGCCGGGCGATGGCGCGGCAGGTGCCGTGGCGGATGCGGGAACTGGTCGGCGAAGGACGGTTGGCCGAGGCCGCACGCCTGCTCGACTGGAGCCGCCGGGCGTTTGGCAGTGCCGCGCTGCTTGGCGCGGCGGGCGAGCGGATCGGGGGGCAGATGCAGCGGATGCGGGCGCGCCTCGTCCCCGGCACCACCTGAAGCCTTGGCGGATCAGAAGAACCGTTCGGCCACCCGGATCGTATCGCCCGGACGCACCGGGAATGACGGCGTCTCGCGCAGGTCGACCAGCATTTCCCGCGTGTCGAGCGCGCGCTTCAGATAGACCTTGCGGCTGTTGGCGCGGTAGGTGAACCCACCCGCGGCGGCCACCGCCTGTTCGACCGTCAGCCCCACGGCGAAATCATACTGGCCGGGCCGCGCGACCTCGCCAAGGATGTAGAAGGGGCGGTAGGTGAGGATTTCGGCGCTCACCCGCGGATCGGCGATGTAGCCATTGCCGAGGCGGGTGGTCAGCTCGGTCTGCAAATCCTCGACCGTGCGCCCCGCAACGGGGATATTGCCGATCAGCGGGAAGGACACATCGCCCGCACCGGTCACGCCATATTCGCCGGTCAGTGTCTCCTCACCGTAAACGGTGATGCGCAGCTTGTCGCCGGGGCCGAGGGTATAGACCCGCGCATCGTCAACCATTCGCGCGCGCGGAGCGTCCCCGCCCCCGGCGCAGGCGGCAAGCAGCAGCATCAGCAAGGCGGCGAGACAGGCGGGAAAGCGCAGCATCATGCAGGGTTCCTTTGCGGGTTCGGGAAAGAGCGGCGCGGGCGCCTGCGACGGCGCGGCACCGGGGCATGGCAGGGGGCGGCAACTGCGGCGGCCGGTTCGGCCAGCGGCAGGGCGGCGATTGCCGTGACCAGCGCCCACAGCAGCACGGTATCGATCATGAAGGGCCCGACCACCAATTCGGTGCGGATCCGCAGCAGGATCGTGAACAGCGTCACCACCGCAAAGGCGCGCGGGGCATCGACCGCGGCGATCAGCAGCACCACTGCGCGCAAGGCCGCATAGGCAAGCGGCAGCAGGAACAGCGCAAGCCCGATCATGCCGAGATCGACCAGCAGCTCGCGGAAGGTATCGTGAAAATGGAAGGCCCGCCCGTCCTTCTGGCCGTTCCTTGCCAGCAGGCCCTTGCCTTTGGGGCCGAGCCAGATCGCCTTGTAGCCATGGCCGATCACCGGCGCCTGCGCGATCAGGCTGTCGGCCTCTTCCCACAGCAGGGTGCGCCCGGTCAGGCGGGCATCCTTCTTCAACACGTCGGTCTGGATGATCGCTACCTGCCGCTCGATCTCCGGCAGGGCGACGATTGCTGGCACGGCGAGCAGCGCGGCGGCGCACAGGGCGAACAGCCGCCCGCCGCGTCCGAGCCACGCCGCCAGCGCCAGCAGGCAAAGCAGCCCCGACAGCACCGCCGCCGAAACCAGCGCGGTCGCCGAATCTCCCTGCACGATCAGGAACAGCGCTGGCACCGCCGCAATTCCCCCGGCGAGGCGGGCGGCGATGCGGTATCCGGCAGAGCTTGCCACGCACAGCCCGGTACCCAGCCATGCGAGCGCGATGTAGCCCATCTGGTTCTTCGATCCGGCCAGAGCGATCAGCACCGGCCCGTCTTCCGAAGCGCCGGTCCGGCCCAGTGCAAGCCCTGCGAGACAGGCGACGGTCAGGCCGATGAACACCGCCATCACCAGCTGCCGCAGGGTCAGCATCCGGCCGAGCGCGATCCCCGCCACGGCTGTCAGCACCAGCTGCACACCATAGCGCAGCGATACCTCCGGGATGTCCGACCACAGCATCGAAGCCGCCGCGAACAGCGGAAGCGCCAGCAGCGGCAGACCGCCAAGGATCAGCCGTGGCAGGCTCCGCCAGCGCAGCGCAAGGATCGCCGCAAGGCACCCGATCTGCATCAGCGTCGCAAAAAAGCCCAGCGCGGGAGCGGCCAGAAAGGCGATCATCGTCGCCGCAAGGCCGGTCACAGGCAGCCGCTCGAAGCCGAACGGCTCCGTGGTGGTCGGCACTGCGCGGTCGCGGGTGGCGGCGGGCAACGGGGGCGGCCTTTCGTGACTGGGAGGGAAGGCGGAAACGCGCGCGACACTCGCCCATCGCGGGCGCGGCTTCGCTCACTCAGGTTAACCACCTGCCGCAGGGCGAAGGGTTCAGGGCGCGCTGGTCAGGGGATGACGAGAAAGCGGCGGCGCGGGGCGGGCGGGACGCTGGTCCCGGCGAACCACGCGCGCAGCGGCGCAAACTTGTCGCGGGCCACGCCCAGACCCGCATCGACCAGCAGGCGCGGCCGGTCGCGGTGGGATACCAGCGCGCGCACCAGCCCCGTTGCGCGCTTGGCGTCAAGGAAGTGGCGGTGGTGCCATTTCTGGGCGGTCTGGGCGCGGTGGGCGGTCAGGATCGCCCGCTCTTCTGTGCCCAGCTTTCCTGCCAGCATCCGGTCATCGGCGGCGACCAGCGCGGCGAGATCGGCGGCGCGGTGATTGGCGCTCAGGGAATCCGGGCGCTCGATGGCGACATAGCCGCAGGTCGCCACCAGCCGGAACCGCGCGCCTGCCAGCAGCATGCGGGCATAGAGGTCGAAATCCTCGCCCAGTCGCATCGCGGCATCATAGGCAAGGCCGTGGCGCTCCAGAAAGGCGCGGCGCATCACCGGCTTGAGAAAACCCAGTTCCCCGCGCGGGCGGGCCGGGTGGGAGATATTGGCGGCCACGAAGCGTGCGAAATCGAGGCGTTCGGCCACGCCGCCCGTGGCGAATGCGGAAAGCCCGGTGAAGTCGCGCGCCTCGCTTTCGGACACAAAGATGATGTTGTCGGCCGACATGTCCCAGTCCTCCGCCGGATCGGCGAGCGCGGCGAAGCGTCCGGGCAGGATCGCATCGTCGGCATCGAGCACGGCGATCAGCGGCGCTTTCGAACGGGCGATGGCAAGATTGCGCGCGGCAGCCGGGCCGAGGTTCGCCCGGGCGCGGTGCACCTGCAACCGTCCGCTCCCGTCATCGGCGCTTTGCGCAGCGGCTGCCGTGGCATCGCGCGAGGCATCGTCGATCACGATCACTTCGGCCACCTCGCGTTCGGCAAGCGCCGATGCGACAGCGCGCGCTATGGTGCTCTGGGCATTCATTGCCGCGATGACCACGCAGACCTTGTCCATGCCGCTTCCTTGCCAGTGGGGTGATATGTCCGCGCTGTTAACCCGGCTGCGAACCGAGGGCACTAACCTCGTTAAGGTCGCGCGCGGGCGGTTTCCGCCTATCGCCGCGCTGCACCGGCACAGCCCGAAAACGGAGAACCCCCGCGTCCATGACAGCCTCTGCATGCCGACCCTCGGCAGAGCCGCTCGTCTCGCTGCTGATGGTGGCGCGCAATGCTGCTGCGCATATCGATGCCGCG